>VFBG01000058.1 GCA_006515835.1 bacterium
ACCGGTCCGGACCTGAATTTCTCGGATCAGGCGACGGTCAATCTGAACGTCTTCATCGACCTGAACTCCCAGACCGACTGGGTCGCCAAATTCCCGTGGCTCAAGGGTTCGCGGATCAATTTCGGGGTCCAGAACCTGTTCGACACCCGCCCCGAGGTCACCGCCAGCGCCGGCGCCACCCCGCTGAACTACCAGTCCGACTACCTCGACCCCACGGGCCGGGTGGTCAGCCTGACGTTCCGGAAGATCCTCTTCTAGAAAGTAAGGGAGTAGGAATTAGGAGTTAGGAATTTGGGATCAGGAAGAGTGAGCCGGCGGAGGCACACGCGGCGCTCCTAATTCCTACTCCCTAATTCCTACTCCCTACTCCCTGGCCTTCTTCCCCCACCGCCGCTTCGGCTCTTCCCCCTTCGCCTTTGCGGCGATCTCCTTCAGCTTGCGCCCCTGCATGGCTGACAGGGCCTGCCCCGGTGCGCCCAGTTCCGGGTCCCCGAAGGCGCGGCCGTGGGTCTTCACCCGCTCGGACACCGAGTCGAGGAACTCCCCCTCCCATTCGGACAGCGAAACGCCCGCCTTCTCTGCCGAGCGGCGGGCGCGTCTGAGGGCGTTGAGGGCCGCCCGCTGGGCCGCCTTGCGTTCGGCTTCAAACGGGCTGGCGGGCGGCTTCTTCGCGCCGCCCTTGCCCCCGCCGAAGCCGGTTCTCTTCAGTGTCAGATCTCGCCTAGCGCCGAGAGGTACAGGTCGAGGATCGCGTCCTCCTCCTGCCGCTTGGCCTTGTCCTGTTTGCGGATGCGGATGACCTTGCGCAGGATCTTCACGTCATAGCCCTCGCCCTTGGCCTCGAGGAAGACCTCCTTCATGTCAGCCATGACGGCGGCCTTGTCCTCTTCCAGCCGCTCGATGCGCTCGATGATGGTGCGCAGGCGGCCCTGGGCGGCCGAATTCAGGACGTCGGGCGAGGAATCGAAGGAAGCGTCGTCGGCCAAGGGAGAACTCCAGTAAAATTCAGAGGGACGCTAACCACGTCGGTTCGCGCGACTCAACGACTGGTCTGCGCAGACGCGAAAAAGGCTGCGGACAAGTCCGCAGCCTTGAAACGTTCGAGCCGCGCTGTGGCGCGGACGACCGTGTTTAGCCCTGCTTCGCCTTGAAGCGCGGGTCGGTCTTGTTGATCACGTACACAACACCCTTGCGGCGCACGACCTTGCAGTCGCGGTGGCGGGTCTTGAGCGACTTGAGCGAGCTACGGACCTTCATGGTCGTCGTCCTGGGGCAAAGCAAAACAGAAAAGCCCCAAATTCTTCCCGAAAAAGAAGGACGAACCTGCGGCGGAGCGGTGCGTATAGAGAGGCTTCCCCGGTTCGTCAACCAGATGGGCAGGCGTTCGACCGCCAATCGACAGGCGTATCAGGGCCGGCGCCGGGAGTCCGCCCTGGTGGGTGGCGGACCTCGGAGCAAACCATGGCAAACAGTCTGAACGGCACGACACATGGCCTGTCGCGCCTGTCGGCAAGGCGACATGCCGAGGCCCTGGCTCCCCTCGTCTGCTTCTGGCGAAGGGAGCATCGGCAGACAAATCAGCGGGGCTGACGGAGGCGTTCGGCGGCGGCGCGATAGCGTTCATAGTGATCGCCTTCGTCGGAGGCGATCTGGCGGAACATCGCGGCAGCCCGGAGGTCGCCCACGGCCTCGGCCTGGTCCGCAAAGCCGATATACATGGTGACGTTCTCGTATTGCTCGCCTGCCATCGCATCCAGCACGTTGGCCTCATTGGTGCCGTCCAGCTTGAGGGCATCAGCTTCGCGCGCAAAATGCTCATTGGCCTCAACATTGGCGGAGCTTTCGAACAGCTGGGCCAATTCGACGTTGCCGCTCTCGCGTGCGACTTCGGCGAAGCGGAGATACTTCAGGTTGGCGAAGGCCTCGCCATGCATGGCGGCTTCCAGATTGGCCCGCGTCTGCGGATTCAAATCCTCGGCGGATGCTGCCCCGGCCGTTAGGGCCATCGCGGCGACGGCGGTCGTCAGAAGAAGCTTGAGTGTCATGGGAGGTCTCCGGTGGCTGTGGTGCGCCCGTTGCGCCGGTGCTGTCTCAGCCTGAAGGCTGACCGGAGCCTGACGATGGCGAATCGCCCGGCACCCGAAGAGCGGTGTGGATTTCCGCCGGACCGTCAGCGCGTTGTCAGCTTCGGATCCCAGTTTGGCGTCACCGGGCGATGTCGTCCGGCGACCCCTCCATTCTCTCAAGGCTCCCCGTGAAAAAGTTTCTGATCCCTTCGGCTGTCGCCCTGTCCCTCGCGGCGGCCGCCGGCCTGGCCATGACCAGCTTCGCGACCACTGCCTCGGCAGGCCCGGTCTGCACCACCGCGCCCCGCGCCCAATGGTTGACCGAGGCCCAGATGCGGGCACGCGTTGCCCGGCTGGGATACACCAATATCCGCGTCTTTCAGGTCAGCGGCAGTTGCTACGAGATCTATGCCCGCGCCGCCAACGGCCGTCGCGCCGAGGTCTATTTCCCAGACGGCTGGGGATGGGATTGCGATCCCATCCCCAGCGGCGACACCCGGGCGAACCCGGGTATGGGATCCGGTGGTGCGACTGTTTCACTGGACCCTTGTCCTGGGGATCGTCGCCAATCTGACCGTGTTTCGCGAACTGAAGGCCGTTCACCGTTATGTCGGCTATATCATCGTTGCGGCGATCGCGATCCGGGTGGTCTGGGGTTTTTTCGGTCCGCAACACGCGCGGTTCTCGGACTTCGTGGCGGGCCCCCGTCGCCTCGCCGGCTATCTGAAAGCCATGATCCAGCGCCGGGAGCCACGCTACATCGGCCATAATCCGGCCGGCGGCCTGATGATGATTGCGCTGATCCTGCTGTCGCTCTTCTGCGGCGTCACAGGCTGGATGATGGGCCTCGACGCCTTCTGGGGTGCGCCCTGGCTGGAAGCCACCCATGAGACCGCTGCCAACACCATCATGTCGCTTGCGATCCTCCATGTGGTCGCAGCCCTGCTGGAAAGCTGGCGTCACCGTGAAAATCTGGTCATGTCGATGGTGACGGGTTGGAAGCGCGCCGCCGCCGGAACGGATGTCGACCATGCGTCTCCTTCTCGTTGAAGACACGGTCCGGCTGGGCGAGCTCCTCCGTGAAGGGCTCGCCCGCGACGGCTTCGTCGTCGACTGGCGGCGGGACATCGAGGGCGCGGCCGAGGCCGTGGCCAGCGCGACCTACGATCTGATCCTCCTCGACCTCGGACTTCCTGATGGCGACGGGCTCGACTGGGTCCGGACCCTGCGGCGTGCGACCGACCTGACGCCCATCCTGGTGCTGACCGCGCGAGGCGGGCTCGACGATCGTGTCACGGGCCTGGACGCCGGTGCGGATGACTATTTGGTCAAGCCATTTGAATCGTCGGAGCTGTCGGCGCGATGCCGGGCGATCCTGCGGCGCCCCGGTCAGCGGATGACGCCGGTGCTTCAGGTGGGTCGGCTTTCGTTCGACGTCGCATCCCGTCAGGCGGCTCACGACGGTCTGCCGATCGAACTGTCACGCCGCGAAGGCGATCTCCTGGAGGCTTTGATGCGACGGGCGGGCTCTGTCGTGACGCGTGGTTCGCTGGAAGAGTCTCTCTACGCGTTCAACGAGCCTGTCACGCCCAACGCCGTCGAGGTAGCCGTCTCCAGACTGCGCCGAAAGCTCGACGATGCGGGCTGCACCGGGTTGCTTCACACGGTTCGGGGCCTTGGCTATCTGATGCGGGATACCGTCGCTTGACCCGAACGCCCTCCATTTTCCAGCGCCTGATGCTGGGGTTCGCCCTGATGAGTGTCATCGGCGGCTCCGTGCTGCTTCTTTTCGTCGGCGTCGAATACGGACTGTCGTCCCGCGCGAGGCGAGACGAAATCCAGTTCGCCGGGATCGCGAACGAGGTCGCCGACCATGTCGTGGTGCCCTTGCTTGTATTGATCGTGCCCATGACCCTGGCCGCGCTCTGGGTCATCCGCACATCCCTGCGGCCTTTGAGTCTTGCCGGCGCGCGGATCGAAGCTGCCCAGGGCGCCGACAAGGGCTTTCGCGTCGATGTGCATGACTTTCCGGCCGAGGCGACGGGCTTCGCCGATGCCGTCAACGGGATGCTCGCGCGTCTCGATGAAGCCGGGTCCCGCCAGGAGGCTTTTGCCGCCGATGTCGCCCATGAATTGAGAACGCCACTGGCCGTCCTCGCGCTGGAACTGGATCGGCTGGATCCGGGCGAGGGGCAGAGGTTGAAGCAAGACGTCTCGGCGATGTCGCGACTGGTCGATCAGCTTCTGGTGCTTGCGCAACTGGACGCGCTGGCAGCTGCGCCCGTCACCGCGACCCCGGTCGACCTGTCCGAAATCGCCACCGAAATCGTTTCTCAGTACGCCCCCCTCGCGGTCGCGGAGAACAAGGCGTTGGCACTGGAGCTTGATGGGGGCGCACTGGTTGAAGGCAGGCGCGAAGCCATCGCCGCCGCGCTTAGAAACCTGGTCGAGAACGGGCTGCGGGTGACGCCTTCTGGCGGAACGGTGACGGTGACCGCCGGACCGGGTGCGAGGCTTTCGGTGATCGACGGCGGGGGTGGACTGACGCCGGAGCGCCTTGCTGAACTAAGCCAGCGCTATCGCCGCGGGGATCACGGCAGCACAATCGGCGCCGGTCTGGGATTGGCCATCGTCTCGCGCATCATGGCCACGCATGGTGGACGGGTCGAGACCCGGCCGGACCAGTCCGAACTGATCCTCGCCTTCGTGCCGAACAGGGAAGATCGATCATGAGCCGACTGGAACGCCATCCCGAACGGCACCTGGTCTCCCGGATCGGTTGGCTCCGGGCGGCAGTGCTGGGAGCCAATGACGGACTGGTGTCGACCGCAAGTCTGATCGTCGGCGTAGCCGCAGCCCAGACCGACAAGACGGGCGTCCTCGTAGCGGGCGTCGCGGGACTGGTCGCCGGGGCCATGTCGATGGCAGCGGGCGAGTATGTTTCGGTCAGCTCCCAGGCCGATACAGAGGCGGCCGATCTGTCTCGTGAGCGCGCCGAGCTGGATGCCGATCCGGAAGCCGAGACCCGCGAGCTGGCCGCGATCTACGGCAGCCGCGGCGTCGATGCCCGGGTCTCTATGGAGGTCGCGCGCCAGTTAATGGCCCACGATGCGCTGGGGGCGCATGCGCGGGATGAACTTGGACTGTCGGAACATACGGCCGCGCGCCCGATCCAGGCGGCCCTGACGTCGGCCGCGACCTTCTCGGTGGGCGCGGTTCTGCCGCTGGCTGTCGTGGTTGTGGCCCCCGGATCTCTGCTCGCGCCGTTGGTGTCGGGTTCGGCCCTGATCGGACTGGCCCTGCTGGGCGGCATCGGGGCCAGGGTCGGCGGCGCGAGCATCGCCAGGGCTGTCTTGCGCGTCACCTTCTGGGGGGCTTTCGCGCTCGGTCTGACGGCCGGTATCGGCCACCTGTTCGGCACCGTTGTCTAGCCCGACAGGCTCAAGCCGGCTTAATCCTCGTCGGCTTCCCCGCCCTCGCCGCCCTCACCGCTCTCACCGTTCTCACCGCCTTCGCCTGCCTCCGCTTGCGCGCCCGGCACAAAGGCCTGCGGATCGATGCGGGTCGCGGCATAGGCGGACCCGGCCACGACGAGAACGGCGAGCGGAACAGCCAGGCGCGCCGGCGGCGCAGCATCCTGGGCATCTGGAAAGTGAGTGGTTTTCTTGCGGCCGGTGATCATGGCACCGATCAGATTGTCGCGCGTCAGGAACGACATCACTACGACCGCGACGACATGCAGCGCGATCATCGCCAGAAGGATGTTGGCAATGTCTTCATGCCCGCCCTCTCCGCCGACGATACCGGTGTAGGTGGTCGCGGCGACAAGAGTCAGAAGCACAATCACCGCGATCCCGCCCAGAGGGTTGTGGCCCAGCGATGCATGGACCCGTCCCGCGAACAGGCCTCTCACATGGCCCACCATCCACGACGGACGGATCAGGTTTACGAACCGGGCATGTTCGCCGCCCACAATGCCCCAGAGCAGCCGGAAGGCGATCAGGACCGCCGCGACCCAGCCGGCGGCGACAGGGCGCTGCCCTCCTCTGACGACAGGAAGGTGACCGCGATCGAGGCCACGAGAAGCCAGTGAAAGAGGCGGACGCCCCAGTCCCAGGTCTTGATAGTTCTGATCGCTTGTGGAGCCGTGCTGGTCATGGAACCTCCGTTTGACAGGAGAGTGATCCCGGAAACTGACATCAGCCTGACATCGAACGGCTCGCCCGCCTGTTCGGCTCAAAAGATGCTCGCCGGCGGTTGGGCGGCTGCGCGGCGAGATCACGCCACATCCTTGCGCTCAAGCAGCGAGCGACCGCGTCGGGAGCGTTAGCGCACAAAGAGAGGATGGAGGCCTGGCCTCCGAGTTGAACGGAGGGTCTACGGCGTTGCACCGCCGTCGCGTCGCCCCTCCGCCACCAGGCCATATCGGGTCTCAGAGCTGATCTCCTTCTGCGCCCCGACCTCTCAAATATTCCATGAGATTGAGGGTTAACGACACAAAAGAGGGCAGTCGCCCGCGGCACTACAGCCAGACCGTCGTGCGTTCCTGCGTCATGCCCAGCAGAATGCCTGTGACCTGAACGCCGCTGCCGTCCTCGGTAAGGATACGGAACGCCTGATTGCTCAGCGGCTCCGGGTCGGGCCGCGCCATGGCCCAGCCCTCGCAAAGCCGGGCCGTGATCGGCCAGTTCCCGAGAACCAGGAGTTTGAAGTGCCTGTCATCGGCGCGAAGGCGCACCATGAGCGCGTCGATGTCCCGCCTGCCGCCCTCGATGACCTGAACGAATTTGCCGTCCGGCAATGCGAGGGCACCCGTGATGCGGTCCCGAAGATTGTTGGTCACCGATGTTCTGAAAATCCCGTCGAGAGCTGCTTCGTCAGCGTGATCGATCCGGGACTCGCTTCGATAGACCAGCCCGCACAGGTCCTTCGCCATTCTTTTCGCCCTGAGGCGCAACGCCCCGACCGCCGAAACCATTCACAGACCGGTAGGTTGCGAAATATCCGTACGGTCCCGGACGTTCGTCGATCAGCACGGCCCACTTTGGCCCCGGTATTGCAGCAAAGTCCGTTGCCCTCGCGTACTTGTCATGACGCGAACGCCGTCGGGGACCTATGATCAGAGCCATGCGTATCAGCCTTCGCCTCATCCTTATCGCCTCCGTCGCCGCCTGTGCGCCCCTGCTGCCCGAGGCACCGCCTGTAAGTGCCGTAGCCGAGACCCGCGCGCTGGCCGCCCCGGTCGTGCCATCGTCCCCGGCGACGCCCGCGCCCGTCGTCGTTGACCAGGCCGGCTTCGATGGCTGGAAACAGGGCTTCCTGACCCGGCACGGCGGTGCCCGCCGGGCGGAATACGAGCGCGAACTCGAGGGCCTGACCCCCGACCCCTCGGTCATCCGGCTCGACCGCAACCAGCCCGAATTCAGCCGCCCGGCCGGTGCCTATGTCCAGTCCGCTGCTTCAGCCACCCGCATCGCCCAGGGCCGTGCCCGCACCGACCGCGTGCCTTGGGAGGTGACCCAGCGCTTTGGCGTCCCGACCGAGATCCTTGTCTCGGTCTGGGGCAATGAGAGCGCCTTCGGAGCCATCCAGGGCGACTATGACGTCGTCCGCTCCCTCGCCACCCTTGCCTACGACGGCCGCCGCCGCGACTGGGCCGAGGGCGAACTCAAGAACGCGCTCGACATCGTCATCGACGGTCGTCGCGACCGCGCCGGGCTGAAAGGCAGCTGGGCCGGGGCCATGGGCCAGACCCAGTTCATGCCCGACGCCTATCTGCGCCTCGGCGTCGACCAGACCGGCGACGGCAAGGTCGACATCTGGGGGTCAGACGCCGACGCTCTCGCCTCGGCCGCCAATCTGCTGGCCCGCGCTGGCTGGAAGCCCGGCCAGACCTGGGGCTATGAGGTGATCCTGCCCGCCGGCTTCGACTATGCCGAGGCCGAGGGGCCGCGCCAGCCATGGCGCTACTGGGCCCAGCGCGGGGTCAGTCTCGCCCAGGGCGGCGCCCCGAACGCCGCCGAGGCACTGGAAGAAGCGGTGATCCTCCTGCCCCAGGGCGCGCGCGGCCCGGCCTTCTTGGCCCTGCCCAACCACTATGTGATCCGCCGCTACAACAACTCTGTCAGCTACGCCCTCGCCATCGGCCTGACCGCCGACGGCATCGCGGGACGGCCCGGTCTGGTCGCCTCATGGCCGGACGACGCCCCCCTGTCCCGCGACCAGCGCATCGGCGCCCAGGCCGCCCTGACCCAGCTGGGCTATGACACCCAGGGCATCGACGGCGTCGTCGGGGCGAACACGCGCGCCGCCCTGCGCCGCTGGCAGGTCGCCGAGGGCCGGCTGGCCGACGGCTATCTGACCGCCGAACTGGCCGACGAGCTGATCCGGCGGGCGGGCTAGCCACGGGCGGCCGGAAACAGTGTCTTCCCGCCCCTGGTCTTCCGGCCCCTTCCCTGCCCTGAAGCTGCCCTTTCGACCCTCGAAGACATGCCGCAGAGGGTGCTGAAGAGCCCTGCGACCGATTCTGACGTCCGCCCGTGCATACTGATCAAAGTCGCTCTACGCCGGTCTTTGACAGCTTGAACCCGAACCCTGAACCGGCCGCTCGCCCCCCGGGTACGCCTTCCCGCGCGCCGATCGGCCAGGGCGCGCGGAAAGCCCGACTTTTTTCCGCCGGCGGTGAACACTTTGAACCCTCAACGTCGGCCCCCGACGTTGTGAACCCGCGCGGCCTTCGGTAGGCGTTTTCAATCACAACCCGGAACCGCCATGTCACGCCCGACCGACCGCTTCGAAGGCACGTCCAACTACATCGCCACTGACGACCTGCGAATCGCAGTCAATGCCGCGGTCGCCCTGGAACGCCCCCTGCTGATCAAGGGAGAGCCCGGCACCGGCAAGACCGTCCTGGCCTATGAGATTGCGAAGGCGATGAACGCCCCGCTGATCACATGGCACATCAAGTCGACAACCAAGGCCCACAACGGCCTGTACGAATACGACGCCGTCTCGCGCCTGCGCGACAGCCAGCTGGGCGAGAAGCGGGTCCACGACGTCCGCAACTACCTCAAGCCCGGCAAGCTGTGGGAGGCCTTCACCGCCCCGAACCGCCCCGTCCTGCTGATCGACGAGATCGACAAGGCAGACATCGAGTTTCCCAACGACCTGTTGCAGGAACTCGATCGGATGGAATTCTACGTCCAGGAAACGGATGAGACGATCCGCGCCGAGGTCCGCCCGATCGTCATCATCACTTCCAACAATGAGAAGGAGTTGCCCGACGCCTTCCTGCGCCGATGCTTCTTCCACTACATCCGCTTCCCGGACGACCAGACGATGAAAGCCATCGTCGATGTCCACTTCCCGGGCATCAAGCCGCGGCTGGTCTCCGAGGCGCTCAAGACCTTCTATGAAATCCGCGATACGCCGGGTCTGAAGAAGAAGCCCTCGACTTCAGAACTCCTGGACTGGCTCAAGTTGCTGCTGGTCGACGATGTAGATCCCGAGACGCTGCGCGAGAAATCGCCCAACAAACTCATCCCGCCGCTGCATGGTGCCCTGTTGAAGAACGAACAGGACGTTCACCTCTTCGAACGTCTCGCCTTCCTGCACCGCCGCGAAGGCTCGCGCCCCGGATCGTAACAAGCCGAACACACGAACGAACAGGTTTCGTCACCCGCCTTACCGCGATTTCACTGGCAAATGAATCAAGCGCGCGCAGGATGGATGCGTGCCAGGACCCTACGTCGATGCCCATACGTTCCCTTCTGATCCCGACCCTCTGCGCAGCGACCGCACTCGCCGCCTGTGGCGACGGCGTCCGTATCTCCTCCACGCGGAGTGAGAACAACGACGCAAAGGGCGTGCTCAAGGTCGTTGAGACGCTGCAGTGCCCGCAGACGATGGGCTCCCTGACCCGCAAGGGCTCCGCCTCCGCCGGCGGTACGGTCTGCACCTACGTCGGTCCCAAGGGCGCCGAGGTCACCCTTCAGCTCGTGGCGCTGGACGGAAAAACGCCCGCCAATGTGCTGAAAACCTTCGAACAACGCCTCTCCGCCGACCTGCCCCGCGCCATGGCCGCGATCGACGCCGCCGAGGCCCGCGCCCAGGCCGATGCCGCCGCTGTCGAGGCCGACGCCGCCGGTGCCGCCGC
>VFBG01000059.1:0-1492 GCA_006515835.1 bacterium
GCCAGGAGCCGCTGATCGCCGCCCGCTCGGCCGACGCCCTGGGCGTCCGGCTGGAGCGCGAGGCCGCGGCGCGCGAACTGCGCGCCTCCCTCGACGCCGACCTCGCCGATCTCGCCGCCCGCCGCGACCAGTGGGTCCGGTCGCGCGATGTCATCGTCCCGGCCGCCCGCCAGCAGGCCGATCTGGAAACCGCCAGCTACGCCGCCGGGCGGGCGGGCCTGGCGGATGTCCTGAACGCCTTCACCGCCCTGGCCGACGCGCGTCTGGAAGCCCTCGACCGCGAAGCCGCCGTCGCTCGCGACACCGTCCGCATCACCCTCGCCTACAGGAGCGACGACCAATGACCGGTTCCAACCCTCGCGTCGCGCTCGTCGCGGGCGCTGTCCTGGTCCTCGGCGTCGGCCTCGCGGCCGGCCTGATCGGCCGCCCCATGCTGGAGCGCGCGAATGGGGCCGCCGCCGGCCAGACCGCATCCGCACAGCGCGAGATTCTCTACTGGTACGATCCGATGCTGCCCAATGAACGCTACCCGGGTCCGGGCCGCTCCTCGATGAACATGGAGCTGATCCCGAAATATGCCGACGGGGCGGACGGCGCGCCCGGCGTGCGCATCGATCCCTCTCTGGCCCAGAATCTCGGCATGCGTCTGGCGACGGCGCGCCGGGCGTCGCTGGAGGGCGATCTCAACGCCTCCGCTGTCATCGACTACAACCAGCGCGACGTGGCTATCGTCCAGGCCCGCGCCGCCGGTTTCGTCCAGCGGGTCTACAGCCGCGCGCCCGGGGACGTGATCGCCGCCGGCGCCCCCCTGGCCGACCTGCTCATCCCGGAGTGGGCGGGGGCCCAGGGCGAGTATCTGGCCGTCCGCCGGACGGGTGACGCGGCCCTGATCGAGGCGGCCCGGCGGCGGCTCCTGTTGCTCGGGATGTCCGAGGCGTTGATCGTCCAGGTCGAACGGACCGGACGGCCGAGGACCACGGTGACCATAGCCAGCCCGTCCGCCGGCGCCATCCGCACCCTGGGCGTTCGGGCCGGGATGAGCGTCACCCCGGGCATGACCCTGGCCGAGATCAGCGGACTGTCGACGGTCTGGCTGAATGCCGCCATACCCGAGCTCCAGGCGGGCCGGCTGCGCCTTGGCCAGTCCGTCGAGGTCGCGCTCTCGGCCTTCCCCGGCGAGCGGTTCAGCGGACGTCTGACGGCGCTGCTGCCCGAGGTTTCCGGGGACAGCCGCACGCTCACGGCGCGCATCGAGATGGCCAATCGCGCGGGACGCCTGCGGCCCGGCATGTACGGGCAGATCACCTTCGGCGGCGGCGGCGGAGAGGTGCTGGTGGTTCCGTCCGAGGCCGTGATCCGAACGGGCGAAAGAACCCTCGTCATGCTGGCCCTGCCCGAGGGGCGCTACCAGCCGGCCGAGGTCCGGACCGGACGGGAATCCGGCGGGATGACCGAGATCGTGGCCGGGCTGGCGGAGGGAGAACGCCTTGTG
>VFBG01000059.1:1520-24877 GCA_006515835.1 bacterium
GGGCTGGCGGAGGGAGAACGCCTTGTGGCCTCCGGTCAGTTCCTGATCGATTCCGAAGCCAGCCTGTCCGGGATGGCGGCCCGGGCGATTTCGGGCGAGCGCCCGGCTGTGCCTCCGGCTTCATCCGCCACGTCCCCTGCGTCGGCCGCGACGAACGGGCATGCTGGCCACGGGGGAGCCGCGCAATGATCGCCGCCCTCATTCGCGCCTCGGTCCGGGCTCGCTTTCTTGTGCTCATGGCCGCCGTCGCCCTGGCGGCGGCGGGCCTCTGGGCGGTGCGGACGACCCCGGTCGACGCCCTGCCGGATCTGTCCGACGTCCAGGTCATCATTCGCACCAGCTATCCCGGGCAGGCCCCGCAGATCGTCGAGAACCAGGTCACCTATCCGCTCGCCACCACCATGCTGTCGGTGCCCGGCGCGCGCACGGTGCGCGGCTACTCCTTCTTCGGCGACAGCTTCGTCTACGTCCTGTTCGACGAGGGGACCGACCTCTACTGGGCGCGGTCGCGAGTGCTGGAGTATCTGAACCAGGTGCAGGCGCGCCTTCCGGAGAGCGCCCGTCCCGCGCTGGGCCCGGACGCCACAGGCGTCGGCTGGGTCTATGAATACGCCCTCGTCGATCGTTCCGGCCGCCACGACCTGTCCCAGTTGAGGAGCCTGCAGGACTGGTTCCTTCGCTACGAGCTGAAAACCGTCCCGGGCGTGGCCGAGGTGGCCAGCATCGGCGGCATGGTGCGCCAGTACCAGGTGGTGCTCGACCCGGTCCGACTGGCCGCCTATGGCGTCACCCACCAGGCCGTGGTCGAGGCCATCGGACGCGCCAACTCGGAGACCGGCGGTTCGGTGCTCGAGCTGGCCGAAGCTGAATATATGGTCAGGGCCAACGGCTATCTGACCAATCTCGACGACTTCCGCGCCGTGCCGGTCCGCACGGCGGCTGGAGGCGTGCCCGTCACCGTGGGCGACGTCGCCTCGGTTCAGGTCGGGCCCGAGATGCGGCGCGGGATCGCCGAGCTGAACGGCGAGGGCGAGGTGGCCGGGGGGGTGGTCATCCTGCGCTCGGGCGGCGACGCCCGGGCCACCATCGCCGCCGTCGCCGAGCGGCTCGAGACCCTCAAGGCCGGATTGCCTCCCGGGGTCGAGGTGGTGACGACCTATGATCGCTCGCAGCTCATCGACCGCGCCATCGCCAACCTCAGCACCAAGCTGATCGAGGAGTTCATCGTCGTCGCCCTCGTCTGCGGTCTGTTCCTGTGGCACGCCCGCTCCGCCCTGGTCGCCATCCTGACCTTGCCGCTTGGCGTGCTCGCCGCCTTCCTGGTCATGAACCTGCAGGGGGTGAACGCCAACATCATGTCGCTGGGCGGCATCGCCATCGCCATCGGAGCCATGGTCGATGCGGCCGTGGTCATGATCGAGAACGCCCACAAGCATATCGAGCGATGGGAGCATGAGCACCCCGACGAACCACTCGCGGGAGAGACCCGCTGGAAGGTGATCACGGACGCTGCGGCGGAAGTCGGTCCGGCCCTCTTCCTCAGCCTGGTGATCATCACCCTGTCGTTCATCCCCGTGTTCAGCCTGCAGGCCCAGGAGGGCCGGCTGTTCGCGCCGCTGGCCTTCACCAAGAGCTACGCCATGGCGGCGGCGGCCATTCTTTCGGTGACCCTGGTGCCGGTCCTGATGGGCTATCTGATCCGGGGACGCATCCCCGCGGAACAGTCCAACCCCGTCAACCGGTGGCTGACGCATCTCTACCGCGCCCCGCTCGACTGGGTGCTCCGGCGACCGCGGACGACCCTGGCGATCGCTGTCATCGCGTTCGCCACCACGGCCTGGCCGCTCAGCCAGATCGGCGGCGAGTTCATGCCGGCCATGGACGAGGGCGATCTGCTCTATATGCCGTCGGCCCAGCCGGGTCTGTCGGCGGCGGCGGCGTCAGCGCTGCTGCAGCGGACAGACCGCATGATCCGCACCATTCCCGAGGTCGCCACCGTGTTCGGCAAGGCGGGGAGGGCGGAATCCGCCACCGATCCGGCCCCGCTGGAGATGTTCGAGACCACGATCCAGTTCAAGCCGCGCGACCAGTGGCGCCCCGGCATGACGCCGGAGAAGCTGGTCGAGGAGCTCGACCGCGCGGTTCAGGTTCCGGGCCTCGCCAACGTCTGGGTGCCGCCGATCCGCAACCGCATCGACATGCTGGCGACGGGGATCAAGAGCCCCATCGGCGTCAAGGTCTCCGGGGCCGATCTGGCCGTGATCGACCGCATCGCCGGCCGCGTCGCCGAGGTCGCGGAAGACGTGCCCGGCGTGAGCTCCGCGATCGCGGAGCGCCTGACCGGCGGCCGGTATGTGGATGTCGATATCGATCGCGCCGCCGCCGGCCGCTACGGGCTCACCATCGCCGATGTCCAGTCGATCGTCGCCGGCGCCATCGGCGGCGAGACCATCGGTCAAACCATTGAGGGGGTGGCGCGCTATCCGATCAGCGTCCGCTATCCCCGCGAACTGCGCGACAATCCCGAACAGCTGCGGAATCTTCCGGTCCTGACCCCGGCGGGCCAGCAGATCACCCTGGGCGCGGTGGCCGAGATCCGTATCGCCGATGGGCCGCCGATGCTCAAGTCCGAGAACGGACGGCCTTCAACCTGGGTCTATATCGACGTGCGAGGCCGGGATCTGGCGTCGGTGGTGGGGGACCTGCGGCGGGCGGTCGCTGCGGAGGTCGATCTCGGTCCCGGGGTGAGCATCGCCTACTCCGGCCAGTTCGAATATCTCGAGCGCGCCGCCAACCGCCTGAAGATCGTTGTGCCGGCGACGCTCGCGATCATCTTCCTGCTGCTCTACCTGACCTTCGGCCGGTTCGACGAAGCCGCCCTGATCATGGCCACGCTGCCCTTCGCCCTGACCGGGGGCGTATGGATGCTCTACCTGCTCGGCTTCAATCAGTCGGTCGCGACCGGGGTGGGGTTCATCGCCCTCCTCAAGCACGCGCTCAGGGATCGGGGGCCCGACCCTGACGCCCTGCAGGTCGAGGAAGCGGTCCGGGAAGGCGCTCTGCTCAGGGTTCGGCCCAAGGCGATGACCGTGGCCGTGATCCTGGCGGGCCTGTTCCCGATCCTGATCGGCCACGGCGCCGGCTCGGAGATCATGAGCCGGATCGCCGCGCCCGTTATAGGCGGCATGATCACGGCGCCTTTGCTGTCGATGCTCGTTATCCCCGCGGGCTATCTGCTGCTGAGACGTCGCAGGTTCCGTTCGACCCCCGTCCTTCGAGGAGACACACAATGAAGCGCCGTATGATCCTGCTGACCGGTATCACTGCCGTTCTGGCCGCCTGCGGTCAGCAGGCGGAACCCGAAAGCCCGGCGATCCCGATGGCCCAGCCCGGATCACCGACGGTTGGCGCGGGTGGCGCCTCGACGCCGCCGACCGCCGACGCCACGACCGCAGACGGCGCGGGCGTCATCACAGCCGTGGACCCGACGGCGGCGACGATCACCATCAACCACGAGGCCATCCGTTCGATCGGGTGGCCCGCGATGACCATGACGTTCAAGGCTTCGCCGGCTGTGTTGCGGGAGGCCGCCGTTGGTGACCGCATCCAGTTCGACCTGACGGTACGGGACGGAGCCGGAGAGGTGACGGCGATCTACCCCCATTGATCCTCAGAGCGTCATGCGATGAGGACGGTCCATCGATCAGGTTGGAGGATGGCGCCGGGCCGGCCACCGATGCTGTGCCCAGCTCGAATGGCGGAACCGGTTCGGCTCGTCTGCCCCATGCAACGTCCTGCGCCGTGGAGGCGACGGTCTTTCCACCTTGGCCGGTCTGTTGAGTATTGAGCCGACGCAAGACGTAGAAGCCCCGCTCTACCAAGGCCCTCACCAGGTCTTCGGGGTCAGGTGAGTCCTGGACGGAAGGCGGGGTTTGCGTGCCGGTTAGGACGACATTTTTCACGGAGTTTCCGCTCCCGACAAGCGTCGAAGGTCCAACGGGTGCGCTACGATGACATTGATCGAGATCAATGCCGGGCGCCTCGTCGAAGATCAGGCTGGTCGATGTGCGGTATGGAGAGCGTCTTGAGGTTGATCGCGATTGCCGCCGTGTTGATGCAGATGGGATGTACGGCTGGTCCCGAATATCGCGAAGCTGCTGGCACGGCTGAAGCGGCGAAATACTATCCCAAACCGGCTGTGGACCTCGCCTCGGCGGCGCGGGGCCGAGCGCTCGTGCAGAGCCGGTGCGCGGCGTGCCATTCGGTCGGGCCGACCGGCGAAAGCCCGGTGACGACCGCGCCCCCGCTGCGTCACCTCGGAACCCGTTATCCCGTGACGGATCTTCAGGAAGCCTTCGCCGAGGGCATAACCAACGGACATCCCAAGATGCCGGAAATCGCCCTGGAGGGCGACCAGATTACGGATCTGATCGCCTATCTTCAGGACGTCCAGAACCATTCGAGACCTTAGCCGGCCGGCAGCCGTTCAGGGAGGCGGCGCGGTGAGGACCACGCCAGGAGGGCCAGTCCGCGCGTCCTCGCATTGATCCATATCGCCTTGGCCGTTGGTGACCGCGAACGATCATCACTTTGGCCCGGTCGCTTGATGTCTGTGACAAGGGCCTGGTCGAGGCTGAGACTGTGCGGTTGTCCATAGACGGCGATGATCATCGGCTGTCCGGATTTCAGCGAGACGTCGAGTTTCTGATTGGTCTGGTCGATCCTGACCGTGAGGCTTCGGCCTCGCCACTGGAGGCTGAAGCTCAGGCTGGACCAATCTGCGGGTAAGTGCGGCGTAAAGGCGAGGCCGTCGCTCCGCAACGACAGTCCGGCGAACCCAAAGACCGACATCATCCAGAGGCCGCCTTGGGCCGCGATGTGAATGCCGCCGCCGATCGCCACCTTGGTGTCGGCGAGATCGATCGCCGCCGTCTTGTGGAAATAGTCCAGCGCCATCTCGACATCGCCCAGACGGGCGGCGACGAGCCCGTGCAAGGCGGTGCTCAGTGAACTGCCGTGACCGCAACGAGGCTCGTAGTACCGGAGGTTGGTCGCACCGGTTTCGCCTGCAAACTCTTCGGGCAACAGGGCCAGCAGGGCGACGACATCGGCCTGTTTGATGACCTGGGACCGCTGGGTTCGCTCGCGGCCGAGCACCACGTCCATAGGAACGGAACGGCCCGCATAAGCTGACAGGTCCACGTCTTCGAGATCAAAATAGCCCGTGAACTGCTCGAACAGGCCCGTGTCCGGATCCAGGCCGGTCGCCATCGTCTCCGCGACGCCGGTCCAGTGTTCGAGTTCGGACTCGTTCAGGTCGAGGCGGCGGGAGAGGGCGGTCCATTGTGCGGGCCACTGCTCGCGCAGCATGGCCGCGACCTCAAGCGCGCGCCGGATGTTCCAGCGCGCCATGACGTTGGTGAAGGCGTTGTCGTCGATATTCTCGTGATACTCGTCGGGGCCGATGACGCCGCGGATGTGGTGCAAGCCGTCCGCCTCGGGCTGGGCCCGACTGGCCCAGAAGCGTCCGGTTTCGAGAAGGATTTCCGCGCCGGCCGCGACCAGGAATTCGTCGTCGCCCGTCGCCTGCCAGTATTGCCAGACGGCATAGGCGACATCGGCGCTGATGTGTTGCTCCTGGGCGCCGGTGAGGATGTCGATGATCTGCCGGTCCGGACCGACGGCTTGCTCAGGTGTCGCCTCCAGGCCGGTGTCGGTGGACTCCCAGGCGTAAAAGGCGCCACGCCAGCCCCGGTCAGCCGCCTTCGCTCTCGCGCCGTCCAGCGTGTGGAAACGGTACATCAGCAAGGACCGGGCCGCCTTGGGCCAGGTCAGGATATAGAAAGGCAGCAGGAAGATTTCGGTGTCCCAGAACACATGCCCGCGATAGTCGGCGCCGGTCAGGCCCCGGGCGCCGATCGAGACACGCGGGTCGTCCGGGTTGGCGGCGCTGTTGAGGTGGTAGACCGCAAACCGGATCGCCTTCTGCGCCGCGGCGTCGCCTTCAACCTCGACGTCGCTGCACGACCAACGATTTGCCCATGCCGTTTCGTGTTGCTCCATCACGCTTCGCCAGCCTGACCGTCGGGCGTCCGAAAGTTCTTTCCGTACAATCGCGCCAGGATCCTGATCGGGACCGTCGCTTCGCGCCACCGTCACGATCCGCTCGAGACAGACGACTTGCCCCGGGCGGGCTCGCCAGGTCCACGACCATTTGAGCGGGGCGAGCGCTGTCGGCGGCAGATCCTGACCGTCGATCCGCAAGGCCACGGCTGCCGCCATGGCGAGACGTTTGCCGGAGTGATGAGTGCGCCACAGGCCGAATTCGATCTCGAGGCGTTCGGAAATGAGGTCGTGATCGCCGCCTTCGAAAGAAGCTTCCAGTGTGATGTCAGTCTCGCCCTGATCGACCTCCAGATGCAGCAACTGCAGGCCGAGCGACCGCCGGCTCAGCGAGACGAAGCGCAGGAGACCCAGTCGGACGCTCACGGCTGTTCCTTCCACCAGGCGACATTCGGCGAGCGCCAGGCCGCGCCGCATGTCGAGCGTCAGTGGGTGTGAGGGCCCTTGTCCGAAGTGGTGGACAAGCGGTCCTCCCGCCAGGCCGATGCGGACGTCCAACCAGTCTGGAGCGAAAACCCTTTCCGGGACCGGCCGGTCCGTGTCCGGCGTATCGAACAGCCCGGCGACATAGGAGTTCGGCGAAACGAGGCGCCGGAACGATCGATTGACGGCGTGGGAGGCCCGGGCCCCGAGAAAACCGTTGCTGACCGTGAAGCGGGTTTCGCGATCGCTCTCGCGGAGCGGATCGCAGCCGTCGTCGTTCAGGACCCATGCGGCATCCGCCGTCGGCTCCAGCGCCTGTTTCATGGTCCTGGGTTCCTTCACGGTGTCCGAGCCTTGAGACGGCCCAGCGCGAGATCGACCACCGCGACGTCGTCCAGGGTTTTGACGACCAGGTCCGATCCCGCCGCCCACAGTTGGTCCGCGTCGCCCAGCCGGGCGACGCCGAGCGCCGCCATGCCGCCGGCGCGGGCCGCCTGAATGCCCGCAGGCGCGTCCTCGGCCACGAAGCACTGCGCCGGCGAAACACCCAGTTCGGCGGCCGCGATCAGGAAAAGCTCCGGATCCGGCTTGCCGTGCTTCAGATCGCGACCGGAAACATTGACGGGGAAGATGTCGAGCAGGCTCTGGCCCGTGCTGAGGATGACCGATCGCATCATGTCGGTGGCGTTTCTGGAGGATGAAGCGACCGCCATCGGCCAGCCGAGAGCCGCGACCGCCTCGACGAAACGCAGGGCGTCCGGGAAGGCTGCGACCGCGCCGGTCTGGATCAGCGTTTCAAGCCGTGCCTGCTTTCGTTCGGCGTAAATGGCCGCGTGGCGTTCAGCCTTGCTCACGCCCAGGGCCTCAAGGGCGGAACGGGCGCCGTCGAGACGCGGCTTGCCCGCGACCTGGGACTGATACATCGCCGTCGTGAAGCGCTCGCGTTCAGCGAAGCTGCCGAGCGCGTCGCGCCACGCTCGCTCGTGAGGCGATGCGAGCAGGACCCCATCCACGTCGAAGATGCCCGCAGTCAGCATTCGCTGCGATCCGCCCACGATCCGGCTTTTGCGGTCATTCGTGTAGGGCTTCCGCTTCATCCGCCATCCGTCCAGAATGACATGCATCGGCGCGCCGAACCTTGATCCGGATCAACGCGCCGGCCGTGCATCGCCTGTTCTATGTCTCCCAAGCGAGAGTTCCTTATGATCAAACCAATACGGGTCGCCGTGAACGGATATGGCGTCATCGGCAAACGCGTCGCCGATGCGGTCAAGGCTCAGAAGGACATGACCCTGATCGGCGTGGCCGACGTCGCGACGGACTGGCGCACCCGGGTCCTTCAGACAAAGGGCGTGCCGCTGTTTGCCGCCACGCCCAAGGCATTTGACGGCCTCCGGGCCGCGGGACTCCAAACGGCCGGTCAGCTGGACGACCTGTTGGGCGAGGTCGATGTCATCGTCGACTGCACGCCCAAACGGGTGGCTGCAGACAATGTCGCGCTCTACCGCGCCCGGAGCCTGAAGTTCGTCCTTCAGGGAGGAGAGAAGCACGCCGTGACGGGACACTCTTTCGTCGCGGAGGCCAATTTCGAGACGGCGGTCGGCCGTCAGGCGACCCGGGTCGTGTCGTGCAACACCACCGCGACGGTGCGCACGCTGAGCGCTCTGAAGCGCGCCGGTCTGCTTCAACGGGCCCGGGGCACCCTGCTTCGACGCGCGACCGATCCGTGGGAAAGCCACCAGGGCGGCATCATGAACACCCTCGTTCCCGAGCCCGAAATCCCCAGTCACCAGGGGCCCGACGCCCAAACCGTCGATCCTGACCTGGATGTGGTGACCATGGCGGTCAAGGTGCCGGAGACGATCGCCCACCTGCACTACTGGTCGATCCAGATGACCCGACCGGCGGACAAGGAGGAGGTGCTCGGCGCCTTCCGATCCTCGTCACGCATCCTGCTGATGAAGGACGCGTACGGTCTGGACGCCCTCAACGCCGTCAAGGAGCTGACGGCGGATCGGGGCCGATCCCGCGGCGACCTCTATGAGGTGGCGCTTTGGGCCGACATGCTCACGGTGCAGGGCGATGAACTCTTCTACGCCTATATGGTCGACAATCAGGCGATCGTCGTGCCGGAGACCATCGACGCCATAAGGGCGCTAGACGGACGCGAGACATCGGGCCGCCGGTCGATCGCCGCGACGGATCGGGCCATGGGAATCGACAATGACCTGTTCGCCGGGAACCGGGTCTGGGCGTCGGAGTCGCCGCTGCCCGAGGCAGATTTGTAACGATATCCGGGTCGTCGCCGTCAGGGAGGGGGAAGACAATCGAGCGGGGTGCCCTTCGGACGTCCCGTCACCAGTCAGAAAGCAGCCATGACCACCCGCACACTCGACGTCGGCAATCTGTTTTCCGTCCTTGGAGCGCGCGGGATAGAGCGACAACTGCGCCGCATCGACGGTGTCGGCCGCGTGTCGGTGAACCCGGTTTCGGGCTCCACGACGGTCGCCTATGACGCGGCCAGGACCAGCCTGTCTGATATCAGGGCCGCGATCGAGGCCTGCGGCTTTCACTGCGCCGGCGGGGGCCCGCCCAAACATGTTTGCCAGGACCACCCGGCGCCGGCCGAAGGCGCCCCCGAGCCGGTCGGACCCGCGGCGGCCGAGGCGCATCGAGGGCATGCCGGGAGCGCAGCCGCCGGGGCGAAGCCGTCTCCCGGGGAGGCGGCGGCGTGAAACGCCGCGCTCAATCAAACCTCTCTTCCGCGGCGATGGCCGTGTTGATGGCGTCAGCCTTCACGGTGTCGATGGGCTTCGGAGTCGTCCTGCCCCTGCTGCCCTTCCTGATTGAACGCCTGCTTGGCGGGGGGGCTGAGGCAGGACAAATCTCCCGGGCGACAGGCTTGCTGACCGGCCTTTACATGCTGTCGCTGTTTCTCTTCGCCCCCATGTGGGGACGCCTGTCCGACAGGTATGGACGCCGTGTCGTCCTGCTGATCGGCCTGATCGGCTTCGGCGCCACCATGCTGGTCTTCGCCTTCGTCGAGAGCCTCTTCGCCGTCTACGCGGAGCGTGTCCTGAGCGGCCTGTTCGCCGCAGCCGTCACGCCGGTGGCGCTGGCCGCCATCGGAGATCTGGCGGCGACCGAAGAGGCGAGGGCGCGCCGCCTGACCTTCGTCAGCCTGGCGGGGATTTCGGGATTTCTACTGGGACCCATGCTGGGCGTCTTCATCGCTCGCGCCGGCGCCGACATGGTCGCGACCGCCGATCCGATGGCGTCGTTGACGTTTCCGCTGGCCGCGACGGCCGTTCTGGCGTTTGCCATCGCCGGCGCCGCCGTCTTCGCCCTGCCGCGAACCCGGCGCCAGGGTCGGCTCGCCAGTCCGGATCCCACCGTATCGCCGACAAGCCGATGGCTGATCCCCAATCTCCTGATCCTCGGGTTCATCGTCGCCGCCGGAGTCGGTGTATTCGAGGTCGGGCTGGCGCTGCGCGGGAAACAGGAACTGGGCATGACCCCCACCCAGATCGCCCTGATGTTCACGGAGTGCAGCCTGGTCATGCTCGTGGTGCAGGCCCTGGTGTTTTCGCCCTGGGTCAAACCCTCGACGACCCGCTGGCTGATCGCGCCGGCGCTGGCTGTCCTGGGGATCGGGCTGTTTCTGCTGCCGCGCGCCACCGATTTCAACCTGATGCTCGCGGTGATCGGCGCGGTGGCGGCCAGCGCCGGCATTCTGGCGCCGATCCTGACCTACTGGACCTCCAGCAAGGCCGGCGAGGCGCAGGGTGCGCAACTCGGAAAGCAGACGGCCGCTGCAAGCCTGGGGGCAGCCGTGGGTTCGGCGGCGGGAGGGTTGTTGTACGATGTCGCCTGGTTGCCCGATGCGTCATTCCTCATCATGGCCGCGGTGACCGGTTTGGGCGTTGTGCTCAGCCTCGGCTTGCCCCGGATGCTCGGCCAGCGCCGGCCGGCTGACAGTTCAGGCGCACCTCGCCTGGCGAACTGAACCAACGGCGCCGGTGTTCGTTGAAATGGCAGTCACCGCGGTCCGGTCGTCACGTCCGGTTGGCTGGTGGCTCGATCCAAAGGATCCACCGCCATGTTCACCTTCACAGAACGGCCCGTCAGGCGGACCGCCATGATGCCGGATCGGCCGATGGCCGGCATGAGCATGCCACAGTCAGCCTCGAGCAGCGGCATGATGGGCCAGGATCATGCGATGCCGCCGGGGATGAACATGCCTCGGACCGTCTTCTCCGAGGCCGAGATGGGCATGCACCGCGCCATGATGATGGCGACCGACGTGAACACACAGCGCACGTGGGCCCGCAAGATGATCGCCCACCACCGGGGGGCCATCGCGATGTCGCAGGCTCTGCTGGGAAGTGATGCCACCGATGCTGAAGCCCGCCGCATGGCTCAGGCGGTCATTGACGCGCAGACACGGGAAATCGCGGAACTCGAATCCTGGCTTGAGCGCCATCCCGGTTGAACTCTTGAGGGCGGTGCGGCGGTGTCCCGACACCCTCTGCCTTCGCGGTCCGACGCCCCTTGCAATCTGGAGGATTTGAGTTGGACCTTGAACAGAGGGAGTTGATCCTCTCCATTCTCAGCCGGGCAGACACCCTGACCGTGGCGACGGTCCGTGAAGACGGCTGGCCGCAGGCGACGGTCGTGAGTTTCGTGAACGACGACCTCGACCTCTATTTCGGGACGACTTTTCACTCGCAGAAGCTGGAGAACATCGCCCGGGACTCCCGGGTGTCAGCGACCGTCACCCCCGAGCATGAGACGTCGAAACCCATCCAGGCGATCTCGCTCGCGGCGGTGGCGCAGCGGGTTACGGACCCCGGGGAGCTGTTGAACGTGGCCGGACTGGTTCTGAAGAAGTTTCCCAGACCGGGGAGGCCTGCGCCGGCGGCGGTGTTGGAGGGGGTGGCTGTCGTTCGCCTGCGCCCGACCATTGTGTCACTTCTGGATTACAGCCGAACCTTTGGTCAGACGGATCTGATCGAGCTGGGTGACCGTCAAGCCCCGTCCGATCACCGGGACGAACGGCTTCCATGACCGGGGTGGCGTTGCGGTCTCTCGCGGCGGGCGCTCTCGCCGTGGGGGGACTGATCCTCATCGGCATGGGACTCTGGTTCATCTTCATGCGGCCGGCGCTGCTGCCTGAAGACGCCAGATACATGGGATCCAGCGTGGTAAAGATCCACGATCTGCTGCCCGAGTTGGCGCCGTGGCTCCGGCGCGTGTTCGGCGTGCTCGGCGGCTATATGATCGCTACCGGTCTACTGACAGTCCATGTCGCGATGACGACTTTCCGGTCTGGCCAGCGCGGAGCGACGATGATCGCGGCCGTCTCGGGGCTGGTATCGATCGGCGGCATGGCGGTCGCCAACTTCGCCATCCACTCCGATTTCAGATGGCTGCTGCTGGTCTTCACCCTGCCGTGGGTGGTGGCCCTTGCGCTGTCCTGGGCCGACGCGGGGCGCATGGGCCCCCGCGCATAAGCTGTCGCGCCGCGCCGGGCGTGGGCGGTGAGAACCGGGAGTTCATGGCCGGGCTCGGCCATACAGGCGGGGAGCACAGGTCTGGATCCGGTGATCTTGTCGGCCGTCTATCCGGGAGATGTAAGCGTTCCGGGGGGCGGGCGTCATATTCCGGAGCGGGCACGGCGTCCGCCTGTTCGTGGCAAGGCGCTATCGTGTCGATCACCTGGGCCGAAACGTGGAAACCCGGATATGGGCCTCTGGTCCGGCAAGCCGACACCGTCACGCGGATCGAGGACATGGCGCAGCGTCTCGTGCGCCGAGGCGTCTGGCCGGACGAAGAGTCGGTCTACCGTCTGGTGGCCGCCGCCGATCGGCTGGCGAGCGCCGGCATGTGGCTGGTGGCGCACATGACCTATGCACGCCGGGTGGATCTGTCCGGAGCGCCCTTGCCGACGGAAGCCTTCAAGGACTTGCCGGAGGGCCATACCGGCGGCTCGCTGAACATGGTCCCGGCCTTCGTCGGCTATTTGCTGGCGAACGCCCTGTCCGGCGTCACGCGGTCCTGGATTATGGGCCAGGGGCACTGCGTGGCTGCGATCGAGGCGGTCAATGCCCTGACCGGCGATGTTTCCGCCCGGCAAAAGGGTCGGTACAGCCGCTCGGACGCCGGCCTGTCCCAGCTCGTTTCGGACTTCTACAGCTACGCCATTGGCGCCGACGGCCGGCCCGCCGCGCCGCTTGGCAGCCATGCCGGGCCGGACACGGCCGGAGCTGTCTCGGAGGGCGGCTATCTCGGCTTCGCCGAGCTCGAATATGTCCACATGCCGCTGCGCGGGGAGAGCCTCGTCGCTTTCCTGAGCGACGGCGCCTTCGAGGAGCAGCGTGGCTCCGACTGGTCCCCGCGCTGGTGGCGGGCGGAAGACTGCGGCCTGGTGACGCCCCTCATGATCCTCAACGGGCGGCGCATAGAGGAACGCACGGAGATCGCCCAGGACGGCGGCGCGGGCTGGCTCGAACGACACCTGCGTCTGAACGGTTTCGACCCGATCCAGATCGACGGTCACGATCCAGCCGCCGTGGCGTGGGCCATTCTCGACTCCGAGGAGCGATTGAAGCGCTTCACAGCGGATCCCGACCGGGCCTATCCGGCGCCGTTGCCCTATGTGATCGCGCGGGCGGTCAAGGGGTTCGGCTTTCCAGGCGCCGGGACGAACCGCGCCCACAACCTGCCACTGGAGGGCGATCCTCGAACGGACGAGGGGGCGCGGGCGGCGTTCAACGCCGCGGCGGCGGCGCTGTTCGTGCAGGGAAGCGAGCTCGACGCCGCCCTGGGGGTTCTCACGACCCACGACCTGCAGCGCCGGCCTTTGGAAAGCCGCCATCCGGCCGCGCGGCGCGCGCCGCCGCCGCCCGTGCGGCCCATTCCGGACTGGTCGGACAGGGCGAGGTCCCCGATGGACGCGATCGACGCCTGGTTCGTGGAGTTCGTCGACGCCAACCCGGGCCTGCGCGTCCGCCTCGGCAATCCCGACGAGCTTCGCAGCAATGGCATGGGGCGTACGCTCGACCGGCTTGGCCACAGGGTGAACCGACCGGAACCCGGCGTTCCCGAGGCGATCGACGGGGCGGTGATCACCGCCCTCAATGAAGAAGCGGTGGCCGGCGCCGCGCTCGGCAACAAGGGCGGGCTCAATCTCATCGTCAGCTACGAAGCGTTTGCGGTGAAGATGCTGGGTCTCCTGCGCCAGGAGGTTATTTTCGCGCGCCATCAGCGCGAGAGCGGCCAGGTCCCCGGATGGCTCGCCGTCCCGCTGCTGGCCACATCCCACACCTGGGAGAACGGCAAGAACGAACAGTCGCACCAGGATCCCACGCTCGCCGAGGCCCTGCTCGGGGAGATGTCGGACACCGCCCGGGTGCTGTTCCCGGTGGACGCCAACAGCGCCGTCGCCGCGCTCCGCGGGGTCTACGGCCGGCGCGGCGAGGTCGCCTGCCTGATCACGCCCAAACGGACGCTGCCGCAGGTGCTCGACGGGGCCGCGGCCCAGGATCTTTGGGAGCGGGGCGCGGCGCTCATCGGCGGGGACCTGGACAGGGCCGAGATCCAGATCGTTGCGGTCGGCGCCTATCAGGCGCGGGAGGCGCTGGCGGCGGCTGCGCGACTCACGCACCGCGGCCGCCACGCCTGTGTCACGGCTCTGCTCGAACCGGGACGATTCCGGGCCCCGAGGGACGAGATCGAGGCGGCGCACGTGGTCTCGGCCGAGGCGCTGGAAGCGCTCTTTCCCCGACGCCTTCCCCGTCTGATCCTCACCCACACCCGCCCGGAGCCGATGCTCGGACTGCTGCGCCGCCTCGACGGAGGGCCCGAGCGCACCCGGGCGCTCGGCTACCTCAGCCGTGGCGGGACGCTCGACACCCCCGGCATGCTGTTCGCCAACCGCTGCACCTGGGCTCACGCCGCGGTCGCCTGTGCGGACCTCCTCGGCGCCGACGCGGCCGATGTCCTGACACCCGGGGAGCTGGCCGCTGTCCGCGGCGAAGCACACCCCCGCGTCCTGCAAGTTTCACCCCCGGAAGGATCTCCATCGTGATCAGTCTCACCAGCCTCGGCGGCGCCGGCACCGTCACCGGATCAAAACACCTGCTGGAGGCCGATGGCCGCCGCATCCTGATCGACTGCGGCCTTTTCCAGGGCCTCAAGACCCTGCGCGAACAGAACTGGACCCCCCTCCAGATCGAGCCCTCAAGCATCGACGCGGTGGTCCTGACCCACGCCCACCTGGACCACTCCGGCTACCTGCCGAAACTGGTGAAGGACGGTTTTCGCGGGCCCATCCTGGCCAGCGCCGCGACGCGGGATGTCGCGGAGATCATCCTGCGCGACAGCGGCCATATCCAGGAGAAGGACGCCGAACAGGCCAACCGCTACGGCTACGGCAAGCACAAGCCGGCCTTGCCGCTCTATGGCGTGCACGACGCCGAACGCGCGGTGGAGCGCTTTACCCCGATCGCGTTCCACACGTCGGTCCAGCTACCGGGCGGAGCCAGCCTGACGTTGCGGCGCGCCGGCCACATCCTCGGCGCGGCCACCGCGGAAGTGACGTGGAACGGAACCAAGATCCTCTTCTCTGGCGACCTCGGCCGTTATGGCGACGCCACCATGGTCGATCCCGAGCCGGTGGCGGAGGCCGACTATGTGGTGGTGGAATCGACCTATGGCGACCGGCTCCATGACGCTCAGGACCCTACGGAAGCCCTCGGCGAGGTCATCGAACGCACCACCGCGCGCGGCGGGACCGTGGTCATTCCCACCTTCGCCGTCGGCCGGGCCCAGTCGCTGCTGTACCACATCTGGCGGCTGAAGCAGGCGGGGCGGATCGGCCTGACGCCGATCTATATGGACAGCCCCATGGCGATCAACGCCACCGACCTCCTGTGCGCGCACCTGGAGGACCACCGCATGCCGGCCGACGTGTGCGACGCCGCCTGCGGCATCGCCACCTATGTGCGCGATGTGGACGCCTCCAAGAAACTCACCGCCAGCCCCATGCCCAAGGTCATCCTTTCGGCCAGCGGCATGGCCACCGGCGGGCGGGTGCTCCACCATATCAAGGCCTTCGGCCCGGACCGGCGCAACACCATCCTGTTTTCAGGCTTCCAGGCGGCAGGAATGGTCGAGGGCGCCAAGGAGGTGAAGATCCACGGTCAGTGGGTTCAGGTCAAAGCGGAGGTGGCCAACCTGCCGATGCTCTCGGCCCACGCCGACTACGAGGAAATCCTGCGCTGGCTTTCCGGCCTCAAGCGACCGCCGCGCAAGACCTTCATCGTTCACGGCGAGCCCCATGCGGCGGACGCCCTGCGGGTCCGGATTCAGGACCGGCTCGGATGGGACTGCGTCATCCCGCAGATGATGGAGCGGCACGAGCTGTGAGCAAAGTGGTCAAGACTGCACCCCATGCGGCGGCGCCCCTCAAGGCGCGCCGCTTCGGCCTGTACGCCCAGCACGAGTCGATCGTGCTGATGCGGCGCGACTGCCACGTCTGCCGCTCCGAAGGCCTGTCGTCCCGCTCCCAGGTGGTGCTTTCGGCCGCCGGCCGGGAGGTCTACGCCACCCTGTACCAGATGGACGGCGACGTTCTCGGCCTCGACGAGGCGGCGCTCTCAGAAGAGGCCTGGCGGCAGTTGGCGGTGGCGCCGGGCGATCCCGTCGTCGTGCGACACGCTCCGGCCATCGACTCCATGTCCAGCGTTCGCCGCCGGATCTATGGAGCGCGGCTGGATGAAGCCGCGATCCGGGGTGTCGTCCAGGACGTGGCCGCCGGGCGATACACGCCGATCCATCTCGCGGCCTTTCTGACCGCGACATCGGTGCTGCCGATGGACGACGCCGAGACGGTGGCGCTGACCCGGGCCATGGTGGACGTCGGCGACCGCCTGAGCTGGCCGTCGGATATCGTCATGGACAAACACTGCATCGGCGGACTTCCCGGCAACCGCACGACGCCGATCGTCGTCGCCATCCTCGCCGCCTGCGGCCTGGTCACGCCCAAGACCTCCTCGCGGGCCATCACTTCACCGGCCGGCACGGCCGACACCATGGAGACCCTGGCGCCGGTCGATCTCGACCTGCCCGCCATGCGCCGCGTGGTGGAAGCCGAGAACGGCTGCGTCGTCTGGGGCGGGGCTGTGAAGCTCAGCCCGGTCGACGACATCTTTATCCGCGTGGAGCGGGTCCTCGACGTCGACACCGAAGGCCAGCTGATCGCCTCGGTCCTGTCCAAGAAGATCGCGGCGGGTTCCACCCATGTGGTGCTGGACATTCCCGTCGGCGCCACCGCCAAGGTGCGGACGAGAGAGGCGGCCGCAAAGTTGGCGCAACGGCTCGTCGAGATCGCGGCCCGGTTCGACCTGAAGGCCCTCTGCGTTCAGACCGACGGGGAGCAGCCGGTCGGCGTCGGCATCGGCCCGGCGCTGGAAGCGCTTGATGTCCTGGCGGTGCTGCAGAACCGACCCGAAGCGCCGCAGGACCTGCGCCAGCGCGCCTGCCTGCTGGCGGGCGCCGCGCTCGAACTCGCCGGCGTGGCGAAAGCGGGTCTGGGCGCCGAAGCGGCCGAGGCTGTTCTCGCTGATGGTCGCGCCTGGGCGCGATTTGAGCGGATCTGCGAGGCGCAAGGGGGCATGCGCACACCGCCCGTCGCGGCCCAGCGGGCGCCCATCCATGCGACCCGGTCCGGCCGCGTCATCCTCATCAACAACCGCCAGGTCGCTACGCTGGCCAAGCTGGCTGGCGCGCCTGAACGCAAGGCCGCCGGCGTCCAGATGCAGGTGCGCCTGGGCACGGAAGTCTCAGCGGGCCAGCCATTGCTGACGGTGCACGCCGAGACAGCGGGCGAACTCGCCTATGCGCTCGACTATGCGGCGTCGCATGGCGATATGATCGAGATCGAGGCCTGACCCGCCGTACCGACGGCTTGCCTCCACCGCGCCGCGAGGGCGCAGGGCTCCGGGCAGGCGCCGCAACGCGCCTGCATGCGTTCACGCAGCGCCGCCCGGGCGCGGTGGACCCGAACACCGATGTTGTTGGTGGTCAGCTGCATCTCACCGGCGATCACCTTCAGAGGCGTCTCCTGGAGTTCGGCGCGCCGCACGAGCTGGGCGGCCTCGGGCCTGAGCTCGTCCAGTGCTCCGGCCAGGCAATGCAGCGCCCGGTTCAGATCCTCGGACGCGTCATCCCCAATGGTACGAGGGAGCTCCGAGCGTATGGCCTCGTTCAGTCGGGTGCGGCTCGCATTGCGCCTGTAGCGGTCGAACAGGGCATTGCGCAGCGCGATGCCAAGCCATGCGTCAATCTTGCCGGGGTTGGTCAGGTGTCTTGCACCCTGGGTGGCCTTAAGGGCGAACTCCTGCAGAACGTCCTCGGCGTCTTCCTCCGACCGGAGGCGTCGCCTGAGGAAACGCAAATGGCCGGCCCGGCCCTTTCGAAGCCCGAGTTCCACGAGCTGTTGAATGTCCTCGGGACGGGCCGACGCCGGGACAAGGCCAAGCGGAGCGCGCGCTGTCCCGGGCGCGGTCGATATGGAGGCGTAATTCAGGCTCATCTGACAAATCCCGTCCTTCAACTTGAAAGCAGGATCGGTTCGGAAATGTCGGCCGGGATTGCGATAGATCAAACGGTCAGATCAAGAATATTTGCAGCCAATATTCCGAGGGATTTTCCTTTGCGGCGCGTATTGGCGCCGTGAGCGAGGTAAGGCCGTCCGGCGAAAGCTGAAACGAAACCTGCGGTCGTGTGGTGAGCGCCCTTCGGATGCCGCCGGCGCCCATCGCCGATCTGTGGTGGGTCGTAGGGCGCTTTGAGATCGGGACCCGAACGGAATATCAGGGGCGGGAAGGCGCCGGGGTCGCCCGGGCGCGCAGCCGCGGAATGAAGGCGGGCGTGGCCAGCCTGTAGGTTGCGTAGTCCGGGCCGAAGCGGGCTTCGGTGTCGCGCTCCTCGCTCCGGGCCAGCCGCCAGTACATGAAGACCAGGACCGGGAACATGGCCAGGGTGAGGACCGTCGGCCACTGCAACAGGAAGCCGAACATCACCAGGACGAAGCCGACGTATTGCGGATGGCGGATGGACCGATAGGGGCCGCTGGCGGCCAATACGCCTTCCTGCTGAGCGCGATAGAGCACCGGCCAGGCCGCGGAGATCAGCCAGAAGCCGCCGCCGATGAAGGCGAAGCTGAGGATGTGAAAGGGTCCGAAATGGGGGTTCGCCCTCCAGCCGAACATCGTCTCCAGGAGGTGGCCGGCGTCGTGCGACCACCAATCGACGCCGGGGAAGCGCGTTTGCAGCCAGCCGGACAGGAAATAGAGGGTGAGCGGGAAACCGTACATCTCGGTGAAGAGCGCCACCAGAAAGGCGCTGAAAGCGCCGAACGAGCGCCAGTCCCGGCCGGTCTTCGGCTTGAAGAAGGTGAAGGCGAAAAAGATGAAGAGGACCGAGTTCAGGACGACCAGGGACCAGAGGCCGTAGGCTTGCGGTTCGGGCATGGGAACCTCGTTCAGGATTGGTGCGGATGGGAGGAATCGGCAGCCGAAGGGGCCGGCGGTCCCTGACGATGCCCGCGCCCATGGCCGCCGTGCATGGTCATGTGCAGCAGCGGGCAGAGCAGGATCAGGAGGAACGGCAGCCAGCCGAGGAGGTGAACACGATGCTCCCCGATGAGCAGATAGGCCAACCCTGCGCCGAAGGCTGCGAAGGTGAGGAGATTCAGGATGCGTCCTGGTCGGTTCGAAGCCATGGGGCTGAATCCTTTCGGGAGAGACTGGACATCGCTGTTGTCTGACGCCGCCGGCGGCAAACCATTACGCCGCGAGCGGCTCGCGGGTGAGGGCGGTCTGAGGCGGCCGGCGCGGTCGGGTCTGTAACGGGTGAGGGTTGGCTGCGTCAGGACGTGAACAGCACGCCCGGCGTGCGCCAGCCCGGGTCAACGCCAGGATGCCGCCTGTCCTCGCCCTCAACGTCGGCTCCTCCACGGTCAAGTTCGGCGTGTTCGAAGCCGCCCCGGGAGACCTTGCACCGGTGTTGCGGGGCCGGATCGAATCTGACGGCGCGGGTCGACGGCTCGTGAGCCTGGACGCCGCCGGAGGCGTCCTGTCCGAAACGCCCTGGGCCGCCGGGGGCGAGGACGCGACGCCCGATCTGTTGCGGTGGGCGGAGGCGCGACTGGCCGGACCCGTGGCCGCGGTCGGACATCGCGTGGTCCACGGCGGCCCGGACTTCAGCCAGGCGGTCGCCGCCTCCGAACCGGTTCTCGAGAGCCTTGAGGCCCTTGCCCCGCTTGCGCCCCTGCACCAGCAGCAGGGACTCGCGGGAGTCCGGGCGCTCTGCAAGGCGTGTCCCGATCTGCCTCAGGTCCTGACGTTCGATACCGCCTTCCATGGCGGTCACGAACCCGTGGCGGACCGGCTGGGTCTGCCCCGGATCTGGGAAGCCAGAGGGCTTCGCCGCTACGGCTTCCACGGTCTGTCCTACGAATCCGTGGCCGGACAGCTCGCGGTGCTCGATCCGTCGATGGCTGAGGGACGCGTGGTTGCGGCCCATCTGGGTTCGGGCGCGAGCCTTTGCGCGCTGAGGAACGGCCGGAGCATCGACACCACCATGGGCGCCACACCGCTCGACGGCCTGGTCATGGGCGCGCGCTGTGGGAGCCTGGACCCTGGGGTGGTGCTCTATCTGCAGCAAGCCGGGGGCCTCGACGCCGCCGGATTGGTCGATCTGCTCTATCGGCGCTCCGGCCTGCTGGGCGTCTCGGGTCTCAGTGGCGACATGCGGGTTTTGCTGGAAAGCGACAGCCCGGCCGCGCGGGAGGCGGTCGATCTGTTCGTCTATCGGGCGGCGCGCGAGGTCGCGGCCCTGGCGGGGAGCCTGGAGGGTCTCGACGGTCTGGTCTTCACCGCGGGCATCGGCGAGAATTCGCCGCGGATCCGCGCGGAGACCTGCGCACGGCTCGCCTGGTTGGGGGTCGAACTCGACCCGGCCGCCAATCGTCGCGGTTCTGGACGCCTGAGCCCGGTCGGCGCTCCCGTCACCGTCCGGATGATCCGCACAGATGAAGAACGCGTGATCGCCCGCCACACGTCGCGGCTGCTCGGCCTTGACCGGTGACCCGGCGCGGTTCACGCCGGTTCGCCGCCACAAGGAGGCCCGTTCATTGATGTCCGACCTGTCGCCCTCGGCCGGCTCCGTACGCGCAGACCAGCTGAACGGCGGCTGCTTCTGCGTGGGGGTGGATCAGACGGCCCTCGCGGCCGCGCTTGATCGTGAGACGGGGATCCCCGGATTTGCCGCGGACCTGGCGGAAACCCACCCCTGGCTGTTCGCGCGGTCCCCCGTCTTCCTGCCCGCGGAGACGCTCGACCGGATGATGGCCGTGGTCGCCGCCGCGGAAACGGCTGTAATGCTACCCGGCTATCGCGAAGCGGCGGCTGCATGGACGCCCCCGCTCGCACGTCGGGATCCCGGTCCTCATGGTGTCTTCATGGGGTATGACTTCCACGTCACGCCTTCCGGCCCCAAGCTCATCGAGATCAACACCAACGCCGGAGGCGCCTTCCTGAACGCGGTTCTCGCCCGCTCGCAGCAGATCTGTTGCGCCGGCGTCGTCGCCGGTGTCGAAACGCCCGGACCCGCTGCGTTCCAGCAGCAGGTCGGCGAGATGTTCCGTAAAGAGTGGCGACTGCAAAACGGGAAAGGGACGCCCGCAACGGTGGCCATCCTCGATGATGATCCGCAGGCGCAGCCGCTTTACCCGGAGTTCAGGCTCGCCCAGGCCCAGCTTCGGGCGGCCGGCCTTGAAGCCCTTGTCGCGGACCCTCGCGATCTGACGATCGTAGGTGATGCGCTGATGCTCGGCGGCGTCCGGGTGGACATCGTCTACAATCGCCTCGTCGATTTTCTGCTGGAGCAGCCGACCCACGGGGTCCTGAGGCAGGCCTATGAGCGAGGCCTGGTGGTGGTCACGCCCAACCCCCACATCTATAGCCGCCTCGCGGACAAGCAGAACCTCACCCTGCTGTCCGACCCCGACAGCCTGCGCAGCTGGGGACTGGCGGCGGAGCCGGCCGCGGTTCTTGCGGCGGCCGTTCCCCGCACCATCCTCGTACGGCCGGAAAACGCCGCCGAGCTTTGGGCGGACCGGCGCAACTGGTTCTTCAAGCCGGCCCGGGGCCACGCCAGCAAGGCGGCCTACCGCGGCGACAAACTCACCCGGCGGGTCTGGGAAGAGATCAAGAACGCCACCTACGTCGCCCAGACCTATGCCGCTCCGGGAGAACGACGCATCCCGCCCGCCGCCGAGCCGGTCAGTCTGAAGGTCGATGTGCGCCTCTACACCTACGGGGGGAGGATGCTGCTCGCGGCCGCCCGGCTCTACCAGGGGCAGACCACCAACATGCGCACGCCGGGCGGTGGTTTCGCGCCGGTCCTCGTTCTGCCGGCAGCCGTGGCCAACATTGATGAGTGCCCCGGCGCCGTCAAACCGTCACCCGGCGCGGCCTGTCACGACCGTTCATAGGCGAAGACGGCCCTGACCGGATCATCACGCCGACCAGGGCGCGCCACGCGAAAGGTCAGCAGGTAGCGCCCGGGTCGCCGAAGCGAGACATAGCCGCCGTAGGTGGCTAAACCGTCCAGGGGCATGAGTTCCAGCGGCCCGGCTCCGGGCCCGGGGTTATGTGGCCCGCTGATGCTCAGGGACACCTCGGCGTCATCGATGCGCCGGTTTGTTGCGGCGTCGAACACAGCGAGCGTGACGTGATCGGTCCCCGAAGGCGGCCCCTCGTGCATCCGGGCCTCGGGGTGGGACCGGGGGTGGGCGGCCACGGTGGCGCTATCGACCACGCCGTACTCAAGTCGCAGCCCGTCAACGGTCTGCGATTGACCGTCAAAGGTCTGCGACTGGCCGTCCACGGTCTGCGAGGGGTCATGGGAGGGCTCAGCCTGGCAGGACGCCAGCGACAGCGCCCCAAAGACGCCCAGCAGGAGCGGGCGCGCCCTGTGGCGCAAGGAATGGACGACAGACATCTTCCGGCCTTTTCGCGGTGATCGGAACTGAACGTTCATCGATGAATGACGCGCGCCCGCGCCCCGACATTACAAGACTTCCGTCCCCACACGGCCGGACGACCGCTTCGAACCGGATTGCGGCTTCTGCTGGCCCGAATGGATCACTGCCCAGTCCACCACCCGTTGATCATCGGGTTCGGCGGCGTGCTCCAGCCCGCTTGTTTCACTAAGGCGCGTCAACCGGCGTTATTCGCCGAGCACCCGTCCCGCCAGATTGTAGCAGTGGGCTATCAGCACGCCGAAAATTCCGCCCACGATGAAGGCGCACAGGCTGCCGATCCCCAGCGCCGCGACAGAACCCATGGATTGGTCCGTGAGTTGCGTTGTGAACAGGCCGATGAAGGCGTCGGCGCCGGGCAGGCCCAGGGCGGCCCATATCCACCCGAGAACAAACAGCCAGAGCGTCGCGAATGCGCCCGTGCTCGCGACGCGAAGGACATGCAGGCGGGTGCGTCGCGGAAGGACTTTGGCTTCAGTCATGGCGATCCTCCTTGAGGTTGGTCGGGTCGTCGACAATCGTCGGCCCGTGCTGGCCATGACGCGCGGCGAGCCTGGAGTTTACGGGGCCGCCACCCGGCATCGACGAGGGTGAGGGTGAACGGTCGTGACACGGGCGCCATGACGACGCCAGTCAGTGGTTTTCCACTCGTGCTTCTCTTATCGGGTCTGCAACGGGCCCCTGACCCGCGCGGTAAGCG
>VFBG01000228.1 GCA_006515835.1 bacterium
CTGAGCTTCGACGCCGGCACGTCCGACGACCCGGCCGGCAAGGCGGGATTGGCCAATTTCACCGCCTCGCTGCTGACCCAGGGGACGGAGAGCCGTTCGGCCCCGGAGATCGCCACCGAGATCGAGCGGCTGGGCGCGGATATCGGCGCGGGCGCGGGCGTGGACTTCACCAATGTCTTCGCCTCCTCGCCGTCCAACGTCTTCCCTCAGACCATGGCCCTGATGGCCGATGTGGTCCGCAATCCGGCCTATGCCGCCGAGGAGCTGGACCGCGAAAAGACCCAGACCCTGAACGGCCTGCGGGTGCAGCTGTCGCAGCCGGGACCGGTGTCCGGCCTGGCCGCCGCACGGGCGGTGTTCGGCGAGGCCCCCTACGCCCTGCCCGGCTCGGGCACGCCCGGCACCATTCCGGGCCTGACCCGCGAGGATCTGGTCGCCTTCCATGAGGGCCGCTACCGGCCCAGCCAGGCGACGCTGGTGTTCTCGGGCGACATCACACCGGAGGCCGCCTACGCCCTGGCCGAACAGGCCTTTGGCGACTGGCGCGATCCAGCGGGAACCGTGGCGACGATCGACGATCCGGCCGGTGCCCTGCTGGCGCCGCGCATCATCGTCATTGACCAGCCCGGAGCCGGTCAGGCGGCGGTGGTCGCGGCCCTGCGCAGTGTCGCCCGCACCGACGAGGCCTATTTCCCGCTTCTGGTCGGCAACGCCCTGATGGGCGGCGGCTTCTCGGCGCGGCTGAGCCAGGAGATCCGGATCAAGCGCGGCCTGTCCTACGGCGCCGGCTCGGGCCTCGGCGCGCGCGAGGACGAGGGCATACTGTCGGCCTCGGCCCAGACCCGCAACGACGCCGTGCCACAGGTGGCCGAGCTGATCCTGGCCGAGATCGCGCGTCTGTCCGCAACCACCGCCACCGAGGCCGAACTGGCCCCGCGCCGGGCGACCCTGATTGGCTCGTTCGGCCGTCAGCTGGAGACGGTCGACGGCCTCGGCGGTCTGGTCGCCAATCTGGCGCTGTACGGCCTGCCGCTGACCAATCTCGCCCGCTACGACGACGATGTGAACGGGGTGACCCCGGAGGCCATCCGGGCCGCAGCGGCGGAACACCTGCCCGCCTCGAGCGCCAGCCTGGTCATCGTCGGCGACGCCTCGGTCTTCCTGACCGCCCTGCGTGCCAAATATCCGAATGTCGAGGTGGTGCCGCTGTCGAGCCTGAACATCGACTCGGTGACGTTGAGGTAGGGACGCTACAGGCCTCTCCCTCCCCCTCCGGGGGAGGGAGAGGCCTGGGCACCAGATCTACGCCGACAGGCACACTACCTGCGCCACCCGCAGATCGCGGCGCAGGTCGTCGGCGACGAGGCCATAGTTGTCGACGGTGACAAGGCGGCCGGTGAGCGGTTCGTCGGCCTTCTGCACGCCGCGGATGGCCGGACCGAAGGTGTCGGGCGAGGTTGTGTAGATCCGGCCCCGGCGCGGGCTTTCGGCGATTGTGACGCCGATGGCGCGGCCCTGACGATCCAGCACCGGTGCGCCTGACAGGCCCGCCAGGGTGCCGCCCAGACCATCGGTGCGGCCGACCTCGGCCCAGGCCAGAACCGGCTCGTCGCGCTGGCCGCGGCCGCGGATCCTGAGTGTCTCACGGCCCAGCAGGCGGGAGGCGACCTCGCCGGCCCGCGCCTGGGGGTAGCCGGGATGGAAGCCGCGCTGGCCCGCGCGCAGGCTGTGGGAGGCCATGACCGGAACGG
>VFBG01000060.1 GCA_006515835.1 bacterium
TGGTGTTCGCCGGCTATGGCGTCAGCGCGCCCGAGCGCGGCTGGGACGACTTCAAGGGCATGGACCTGCGCGGCAAGGTGCTGCTGGTCATCGTCAACGACCCGGACTTCGGCGCGCCGGAGGGGCATCCGGTCGCGGGACGGTTCGACGGCAATGCGATGACCTTCTACGGCCGCTGGACCTACAAATTCCAGGAGGCGGCCCGGCAGGGGGCGGCGGCGGTGCTGGTAATCCATGACACAGCGGGTGCCGGCTATGGCTGGAGCGTGCTGGAGGGGTCGTCGACGGCGCCGAAATTCGACATCGTACGGGCCAATCCCGACGCCGAACGCGTTCCGGCCCAAGGGTGGATACAGGGGCCGGTCGCCGAGCAGCTGTTCCGCGATGCGGGCCTCGACTACGCGGCCCTGCGCGAGGCCGCGCGGACGCCGGACTTCGCGCCCGTGACCCTGACCGGCGTGACCATGTCGATCGACTTCGGCCAGAACGCCGACCGGATCGAGAGCCGCAATGTGCTGGCGCGCATCCCTGGCGCGGGGCATCCGGACGAGACGGTCCTGTACGGCGCCCACTGGGACGCCTACGGCCGCGCCACGCCGGTGGAGGACGACGACATCTATAATGGGGCCGTCGACAATGCGACGGGCGTGGCCGGGCTGATCGAGCTGGCGCGGCTGTTCAAGGCGGGCGCAGCCCCCGACCGGTCGGTGGTCTTCGCCGCCTGGACGGCCGAGGAGGCCGGCCTTCTGGGGGCCGAATACTATGCCGCCAATCCGGTCTGGCCGCTGGAGACGACGGTGGCCAATATCAATATGGACAGCTTCCTGCCCGGCACGGAGATCTCGCCGCAGATCGTGGTCATGGGCGCGGGCAAGAGCGAGACCGACGCCTGGCTGGAACGGCGGGCGACGGAGCAGGGCCGCACCCTGATCCCCGACCCGGCCCCGCAGGCCGGCGGCTTCTACCGCTCGGACCATTTCCCGCTGGCCAAGATGGGCGTGCCGGCCCTGTTCGGCGCGGCGGGCTTCACAGGGCACAACGCCGCCAGCCGCGACTATGTGGCCAACCGCTATCACAAGCCGTCGGACGAATGGACGAGCGACTGGGTGATGGAGGCGGCGGCGACGGATGTGAACCTGCTCTATCTGGTGGGCCGCGACCTGGCCGACAGTCGGGCCTGGCCCGCGTGGAACGCGGGAGCCGAGTTCGAGGCGGCAAGGGCGGCCTCGGCGGCGGCGCGGCGGTAACGCTTCCCTCTCCCGTTGGGAGAGGGCTTGAGCGCCCGGGAGCGTAGCGATCGATTGCGCGAAAGGGTGAGGGTCGACCGTATCCGGCCCTTCGGGCCACCTTCTCCCAATGGGAGAAGGCGTCTAGACCCCTCCCATGACCCTGCCCGACATCCACGGCCTCTGTCCGCCCCGTTTCGCCGCTGTGAAGGACGCCTTCGCCGCCAATTTCAGCGACGCGCCCGAGGGGCTGAACGAACAGGGGGCGCGGTTCAGTGTCTGTGTCGGCGGCGAGGTCGTGATCGATCTGTGGGGCGGCTGGGCCGATGCGGCGAAGACCCGGCCTTTCGTCGAGGACACGCTGACGCCTGTGTTCTCGACCGGCAAGGCGGTGATGATGCTGCTGATCGCGACCTGCGTGGAGCGGGGCCTGCTGGACTATGAGCGGCCGGTCGCGAGCTATTGGCCGGCGTTCGGACAGGCCGGCAAGGCGCAGGTCACGGTCGGGCAGCTGATGAGCCATCAGGCGGGGTTGCCCGGGTTTGATACGTCCGTGGAGCCGTCGATCTGGTTCGACCGCGAGGCGGCGCTGGCCCGGCTGTGCGAACAGGCGCCGATGTGGGTGCCGGGGACGGCGTCCGGCTATCACCCCATCACCATCGGCCTGCTGGCCGGGGAGCTGTTCCGCCTTGTGGACGGGCGCACCATGGGGACGGCCCTGCGCGAGGACTTTGCCGGACTGGACCTGTGGATCGGCCTGCCCGAGGCGGAGCACGGCCGGGTGGCCCAGATGAGGAAACCCGCCGCGGCGCCCGATCTGGGAACGATCGATGAGGTCAAGCGCGCCGCCTTCCTCGACACTGGGTCGGCTCCCGGCGGGCGCGGCTCGGCGGAATGGCGGACGATGGAACTGCCCTCGGCCAATCTGCACGGCACAGCGAAGGATCTGGCGCGGATCATGGCCGTGATCGCCAACAGCGGCGTGCTGGACGGTCGGACCGTGCTGTCGCCCGGCGTGCGGGCCGAGATGCTGCGCGAGCGGATTCACGGGCGGGACAGGGTTCTGCCGTTCGACATCAGCTGGGCGGCGGGGCTGATGCGCAATGAGGGCCTGCACATCTTCGGGCCCAATCCGACGGCGGCGGGCCATTGCGGCTGGGGCGGGTCGTGCGCCTTTGCCGATCCGGATGCGCGGGTGTCAGGTGCCTATGTGATGACGCGCCAGTCGTCGCATCTGATCGGGGACCCGCGGGCGGTGCGGTTGGTCGAGGCGGTGTACGGGGGGCTGTGAGGGTGAGTGGCGAGTGGCCAGTGATTAGTGGCTGGCGAGCGGCGGAGTGGCGGTACGGACTGCGCCGCCTTTCCGCCGACAGCGAGGCCGCAACCACTAATCACTAGCCACTAGCCACTCCTTCAGACCGGCTCCGCTGATCGTTTCAGCGCCTCGCGCGCGGCCCTGTGCCGGAAGAAGGCCGCCGCCGCAAAGACGCCAGCCCCGCCCCAGATGAAGGCGAAGCTTATGATCCGCAGGGGCGTCAGGGCCTCGCCCGTCGCCACCCCGACGCCGAACTGGATGGTCGGGGCCAGGAACTGGATGAAGCCGATGGTCGACAGCGGCAGGCGGCGCGCCGACCAGGCGAACAGGGCCAGCGGCAGGACGGTGGCGGGGCCATTGGCGAGGGCCCACAGGGTGTTGCCCGGAGTGTCGAAGGCGACGCCCGCGCCCGTGTGCTGAAGCCACAGCACCCAGGCCAGGCCGAACGGGACCAGCAGCAGGCATTCGACCAGAAGGCCGGCCTGGGCGTCGATGGGCACGCGTTTTCGGATCACCCCATAGCTGGCAAAACTGATCGCCAGCACGATCGATATCCACGGCGGACGGCCGAGGGCGGCGGTCTGGAAGGCCACGCCGATGGCGGCCAGGCCGATGGCGATCCATCCCCATTTGTCGATCTTCTCGCGGAACAGCCACAGCCCCACGACCATGTTGAGCAGCGGGTTGATATAGTAGCCGAGGCTGGCCTCCAGCGTCGCGTGATGGGTCGTCGCCCAGACGTAGAGGCCCCAGTTGACGGCGATCAGCAGGGTCGACGCCGTCAGCCAGCCAAGGGTCTTCGGTGCGGTGAAGGCAGCCCGCACCTGACCGCCCTGTTTCGCCAGGAACACCAGCAGGCCCGCGACCGCCACCGACCAGAGCGCGCGGTGGGCGAGGATTTCGAGCGAGTCGAAGCCCAGCGCGCCCTGCCCCATGAAGAGCAGGGGCATGAAGCCCCACATGATGTAGCAGCCGAAGGCCGAGACCAGGGCGGCGCGGGGGGTGGCGGAAGACGACATGGCGGCGCTTCTGATGCCTTCTCCCGCTGGGAGAAGGTGGCCCGGAGGGCCGGATGAGGGTCGAATGGTGGAGTGGCGAAGCCACCCCGGGACGGTAGCCCCTCACCCTTTCGCCTTGCCGATCGCCTTGCTCCCGGAGGCTCAGGCCCTCTCCCGCCGGGAGAGGGATCGTTACACAGTGATCGAGCGATACCCCGACGACGGCTTGATGGTTCCGGTCTCGTCCAGCAGCTGGGCGATCTGGACGGCGTTCAGGGCGGCGCCCTTGCGCAGGTTGTCGGAGACGACCCAGAGCGACAGGCCGTTCTCGACCGTCGGATCCTTGCGGATACGGCTGACATAGACGGCGTGTTCGCCGGCAGCGTCGACGGGGGTGATGTAGCCGTCGTGCTCCTGCTTATCGATGACCATGACGCCGGGGGCGTCGCGCAGCAGGGCGCGGGCCTCGTCCGGGCTGATGGGGCGGTCGAACTCGAGGTTCACGGACTCGGAGTGGCCGACGAAGACCGGCACGCGTACGCAGGTGACGGTCAGCTTGATCGAGGGGTGTCGCCGAGGCCGTAGATGGCCTTGGTCTGGTTCCACAGCTCGTCCATGCCCGCCTTGCCGGCGCCCGAGACCGATTGATAGGTCGAGACCACGGCGCGCTTGATCTTCGCCGCGTCATGCAGGGGCTTGAGCGCCACGACCAGCTGGGCGGTCGAGCAGTTGGGGTTGGCGATGATGTTCTTCTTCGTCGCCAGCTTGATGGCGTCCGGGTTCACCTCGGGCACGATCAGCGGCACGTCCGGGTCCATACGGAAGGCGGACGAGTTGTCGATGACGATGGGGCCGGCCTTGCCGATCTTTTCCGACCACAGACGCGAGGCGTCGCCGCCGGCGCTCATCAGCACCAGATCGACCTTCGAGAAATCGAACAGCTCGATGTCCTCGCATTTGATCGTGCGGTCGCCCCAGGACACCTCGACGCCCTTTGACTTGCGCGAGGCGACGGCGTGCATCTCGTCGACGGGGAATTCGAGTTCCTCGAGGATGTTCAGCATTTCCCGGCCGACATTGCCGGTGGCGCCCACGACGGCGACTTTGTAACCCATGCTTGGTGTCCTTCGGACGCCCTGAGCTCGCGACGCGGTCGCTCGCTGCTTGAGGGCGGAATGCGGGGATGAAACTGGCATGTAGGCCTTCGCGGGCGCGAAGCAATCGCTTTTCAGCGCACTTCTGCCCCCGAAAGCCCGAGAACAACGGCATCGCGTATAGGCGAGGCTTATGACTTCGACGTCATGGCAACAGCCGCTGGGTCGCAATCAGCCGGGTTTCCCGTCGACCCGCCTCGTCTCCCACGACCATTTCAATCACGGTCAGGCAGTCGACTTTCCCGGCCAGTCCGGTGGCTGTTTCGATCGTGAGCTCGCAATGGCGATCGTTCTCGAACCGCGCATTGCGCATCGCAGCCCTCATCTTGTCCGCAAAGTCGGAGCTGTCGTCCCTTTTGACCTTCTCCCCCAGCAGGCCCTCGACCAGGGCCGGCAGGGCTTCGATCAATGAGGCAGGGTCGATCTCCTGGGACCAGCGAACGACGGCCCTGCCCGAGGCGGCCTGATGCTCAACGAGACGATAGTTTCCGATCATCAGCACGCTGACTCCGCCCCATGGCAGCGCCCCCTCCGTCTCGTAGGGATTGTCCTCGCCGAGGAACAGGTCGGTACCCTGCCCAAGGGCGATCATCGTGGCGTCCCGCGCGAACATCGCGGCGGCCGTTTCAGGGCTCAGACGCGCCAAGGCTTCCAGACTGCTCGCTCCCGCTTCGTCCAGTTCACCCGACGCTTCCATCTGCCGTCTCGCCGCGCTGATGACCTCGGCGAGATTATCGAGCGAGACCGGCGTCAGGGTCGCATCCACCGTCATTCGCAGGTCGGGGCTGGGCGAGGTGCCGGGCTCAACCGACTCGCCGTCCACATGGGTCAGCCGCCACACTGCGCTTCGCAGGCCATCCTCGTCGGCCTTGGACAGGGCGACTTCGTAGGTGAATGTCGCGCGCTGCTCAGGCCCGTCGTCACGCCGCTCGGATTTTGTCAGGTTCAGTTCAATTCGCACGGGCCCGTCGATCCGTACCGGGAGTGGCACGGTGTCCTGAGCCGCCACAGGCGCGGAAAGACAAAGCGACAGGCCGAACACAACATTTGCAAGAACGCGCACAACCCGGCCCCCTACTGACCCGGCAACCTAGCTAGGCGACGGGCGGGAGGAAAGGCTAAGAGGCCAGTATGCCCTCACGCATACGCACCGCTTATGACCGTCGTTTGGCCGAAGGCCGGCTGACGCCCGATCCGTCGCAGATTCCGGTCGTCGACGCCCTGTCGCGACTGGAGAAGGACCTGCGCAAGCGCGGTCTGTTCGGCGGTGTGCCGGAGGTTCGCGGCGTCTATCTCTGGGGGCCGCCGGGGCGGGGCAAATCCCTGCTGATGGACATGTTCTGCGCCTCGGTCCCTGAGCCGCGGAAGAGCCGCGCCCATTTCCATGCCTTCATGGCCCGGGTCCATGACCTTGTGCGCCAGTGGCGCGAGGGGGATGCGAAGGCGCGCAAGTCCGTTTTCGGCCAGTCGAAAGGCGATGATCCGATCCGGCCGGTGGCGGAGCTGATCGCGTCCGAGGCGCGCCTGCTGTGCTTCGACGAACTGCAGGTCACCGACATCGCCGATGCCATGATCCTGGGCCGGCTGTTCGAGGCCCTGTTCGAGCGCGGCGTGGTGCTGGCGGTGACCTCGAACCGGGCACCGGACCAGCTGTATCTGAACGGGATCAACCGCCAGCTCTTCCTGCCCTTCATCGCCATGCTGGAGCGCAAATGCGTGGTGGTCAGCGTTTCGGGCTCCCGAGACTGGCGGCTGGACCGGCTGATGGGGACGCGGGTCTGGTACACCGGGACCGACATGGGGCGGCGCATGGGGTTCGAGGGCCTGTGGGAGCAGCTCAAGGGCGAGCAGCAGGAATCGCCGACACGGCTGACCGTGCTGGGGCGCGACGTGGTGATCGAGCGCACCGACGGCGGGCTGGCGCGAGCGACCTTCGATCAGCTGTGCGGAACGGCGCTGGGGCCGCAAGACTATCTGGCCATCGCAGAGCGATTCCACACCCTGTTCCTCGAGGATGTCCCGGTGTTGGGACCTGACAATCATCAGGCGGCGCGGCGGTTCGTGACTCTGGTCGACGCCCTGTACGAGGCCGGCACGCGTCTGGTGGTGCTGGCCGAGGCGGCGCCCGAGGCCCTGTATCGCGAGGGGGTTGGGGCCTTTGAATTCGAACGCACCGTCTCGCGGCTGAATGAGATGGCGAGCGCAGACTGGCTGGCGCGTGAGAGAACGGCGTAGGCTGGCGCCACAATTCCGCTTGGACGGGTCGATCTAAGTTCGGCCGTCCCTGGAGATGCCCATGCGCCTGCCCGTCCTGTTGTCCGCCCTTGCTCTCGCCGCCGCCCTGCCCGGCGCGGCCCTGGCCCAGACCCCGCCGCCGGCGGCGGTCTCGACCAACGGCGTATCGGTCGCCGATGCCAAGGCCTGGCTGACCAGCCTGGGCGGTTCGGTCGGAGAGCCGGTGCAGCGCGACGGCGTGACCAGCCTGCACATCGCCGACGAGCCGCTGCCGTGGAACCTGACCTTCTACGCCTGCGGCCCGAGCCTCTGTGACGACATCCAGTACAGCGCCATCTTTTCGGGCCCGATCACGCCGGACCAGATCAACAACTGGAACCGCGACAACCGCTTCCTCAAGGCCTTCTTCGTCCCTGCCGCTCCGGGCGGCGAGGCAGGCGCGGTGGTCCAGTATGACGTCGTCCTGACCGGTGCCGGCACCGGCCAGCTGCAGGAACCGACGGTGGTCTGGCTGCAGCTGCTGCGGACGTTCGCGCAGGGGCTGGTCTTGGCGACCGAGCCGGCTGCCCCACCCACACAATAGCTATCGTCATTCCGGGCGAAGCGCAGCGAAGACCCGGAATCCTGCGGCGCGCGAGAGCGCGAAGCTGTCGCGGCCACCCTGCCTGAACAGGTCGCCTTCGGTGCCGCTGGGTCCCGGCCTTCGCCGGGATGACGAAAGCAGAGAAGAAAAAAGGGCCGCGGATCGTTCCGCGGCCCTTCTCTGTATCCGCAGGTGGAGCGGTCGTTAAGTCAGCGAACTATCGATGTCCTTGCAGGCCTGGATCAGGCCCTGCACCGACTCGACCGACTTGGCGAACATCGCCTTTTCGTCGTCATTGGTGGTGAACTCGATGACCTTCTCCACGCCGTTCGCGCCGATCAGGGCGGGGACGCCCACATAGAGGTCGGACAGGCCGTATTCGCCCGACAGCCAGACGGCGCAGGGCAGGACGCGCTTCTGGTCGAGCAGATAGGAGCGGGCCATGGCGATGGCGCTTTCGGCCGGAGCGTAGAAGGCCGAGCCGGTCTTGAGCAGGGCCACGATCTCGCCGCCGCCCTTGCGGGTGCGGTCGACGATGGCGTCCAGCTCGGCCTGGCTCAGCATGCCGGCCTTGACCGCGTCGGGCAGCGGCAGGCCGCCGACGGTCGAATGGCGCACCATCGGCACCATGTCGTCGCCGTGACCGCCGAGGGTCCAGGCGTGGATGTCCTGGATGGACACGCCGGTCTTCTCGGCCAGGAAATACGCGAACCGCGCCGAGTCGAGCACGCCGGCCATGCCGACGACCTTCTCCTTCGGGAGCCCCGAGAATTTCTGCAGCGCCCAGACCATCGCGTCGAGCGGGTTGGTGATGCAGATGACGAAGGCGTTCGGGGCGTGGGCCTTGATGCCCTCGCCGACGGCCTTCATGACCTTGAGGTTGATGCCGATCAGGTCGTCGCGGCTCATGCCCGGTTTGCGCGGCACGCCGGCGGTGACGATGCAGACGTCGGCACCCGCGATATCGGCATAGTCGTTGGCGCCCTTGAGAGCGACGTCCGTGCCGATGACGGCGGTGGCCTCGGCGATATCAAGCGCCTTGCCCTGGGGCGTGCCTTCGGCGATGTCGAACAGGATGATGTCGCCCAGCGCTTCGCGCGCGGCCACGTGAGCCAGGGTGCCGCCGATCATGCCGGCCCCGATAAGGGCGATCTTCGCGCGAGCCATAGGTATCTCCGGGAGGATGAGGATTGTGTGCGATGCGGTATCGCTGTGGGCGGCGGTCTAGACCCGCGCGCTTTCGCCTGCAACCGTGACGCTGTGTCATTGGAGCCGTCATGGCCAGCCTGCCTGAAGTCGTCGACGCCGCAGACACGCCATCCGACCTGATCACGGTCGTCGACGAGGCGACGGTCCGGTTTGAGGTCAATTCGTGGCGGGCGAAGGTGCTGAAGCGGCCCGGCCTGTTGGACAGGGCCACGCGCGGGACCCAGGACCGGATCAACAAGGTCATCCCGGAGCGGGTCCACGCCATCATCACCGCAGGCGTCGAGGCTATGACGAAGGGCATATTGTTCGGCTCGGACCTGATCCCCGCCCGGCCTATGGCCGACGGCTCGCTGGCGGTGCGTGAACTGCGGGCGCGGGCGAAGATCAAGACCTACCGCACCACGGCCAGCGTCGAGGGCGGGGTCGCGGGGGCCGGCGGCTTCGTGCTGGCGGCGACGGATTTCCCGGCCCTGATGGCGATCAAGGTGCGGATGCTGGGCGATGTGGTCGGCGCATACGGCTGGGGCGGCGACACGGTCCGGGAGCGGCTGTTCCTGCTGCACATCTTCCACCTCGCCTTCGCCAGCGCGAAACGGCGGCCGGAGGCGCTGGCGGAGCTGGAGCGCTGGATCGCGGGCGTGGACCAGCCGGAGGCGATCACCGACTACGACTGGCGGCGGTTCCAGATCGAGTATCGGGACTATATCGACCTGGCCAAACTGGCCCAGCTGATCCCCGTCGTCGGCGCGCCGATCGGGGCGGTGGTCAACTGGCGGCTGGTCGACCGGCTGGGCGAGACGGCGATGATGGCGTGCCGGATGCGGTGGCTGGCGAACGGTTGACGTTCCTGCTTTGTTCGTGATTGAGTATCGGCCACAGGGAGGGCTTCCACATGATCGGCTATGTGACACTGGGCACGAACGACCTCGAGCGGGCGGCGAAATTCTATGATGCGATCGCCGCCGAGATGGGGACGTCGCGGATGATGGAGTGGCCGGGGGCGATCGCCTGGGGCACGCCGGGGGGCGGGGCCGGGATCGGGCTGACACAGCCGTTCGACGGGCAGGCGGCCAGCGTCGGCAACGGGGTGATGGTGGCGCTGGAGGCGTCTTCACGCGAGCAGATCCATCGGCTGCATGACATCGCCCTGGCCCACGGCGGGACCTGCGAGGGGCCGCCCGGTCCGCGCGGGGACAGCTTCTACGCCGCCTATTTCCGTGACCCGGACGGCAACAAGCTGAACGCGTTCCTGATGGAGCACGGGGCTGTGGCCTAGGGGTTCTCCCGGGTCCGCTCATCCCCGCGAAAGCGAGGATCCAGTGTCTTGGGTGATGCAGCCGGGCCAATAACGCTCGCCCGCCAGTCCTGAAGCGCCTGTGTCAGGCTGGACAGGACTGGGTCCCCGCGTTCGCGGGGATGAGCGGACATCAATATCCGCCATAGATTTTCCTGTTGCTGATGACAGGGTTTATCGATTTTCCCTCCTGAGGCGAAAGGCCTAGGCTGGTTCCAATCGCGCTGAGACGCAGGAGGACACCATGGACGGACACGCCGGCGGAGCCACCCCCCTCAATGATCCGAAGAAGGAGCCGGCCGCGCTGCGGACGCTGCTCGGGCGGACCAACCGCGACTGGTGGCCGAACCAGATCGCCGTGGATATCCTGCACCAGCAGGGCCGGACCGGCGATCCGATGGGCGACGGCTTCAACTATGCGAAGGCGTTCAAGGCGCTGGACTATGCCGCGGTCAAACGCGACCTGACCGCCCTGATGACCGACAGCCAGCCCTGGTGGCCGGCGGACTATGGCCACTATGGCCCCTTCTTCATCCGCATGGCGTGGCATTCGGCCGGGACATATCGCACCGGCGACGGGCGTGGCGGGGCCGGCGCGGGGCAGCAGCGGTTCGCGCCGCTGAACAGCTGGCCGGACAACGGCAACCTCGACAAGGCGCGGCGCCTGCTGTGGCCGATCAAGCAGAAATACGGGGCCAGCCTGTCATGGGCCGATCTGATGATCCTGGCCGGCAATGTCGCCATCGAGAGCATGGGCGGGCCGGTCTTCGGCTTCGGCGGCGGCCGGGCCGATGTCTGGGAGCCCGAGAAGGACGTCTACTGGGGCACCGAGGAGAACTGGGTCGGCGCGGAGGAAACGCGCATCCAGCCCGACAAGGAGATGGCGCTGGAGTCGCCGCTGGCCGCGATCCAGATGGGGCTGATCTATGTGAACCCCGAGGGGCCCGGCGGCGTGCCGGACGCCCTGCAGTCGGCGCGCGACATCCGCGAGACCTTCGCCCGCATGGGAATGAATGACGAGGAGACGGTGGCCCTGACGGTGGGCGGCCACACCTTCGGCAAGGCCCACGGCGCGGGCGATGCGTCCAGGGTCGGGGTCTCGCCCGAGGGGGCCGACATCGCCCAGCAGGGGATGGGCTGGATCTCGGGCCATGCGAGCGGGATGGGCGACGACACCATCACCTCGGGCATCGAGGGTGCGTGGACGCCCACGCCGATCCAGTGGGACATGACCTATTTCGACATGCTGCTGGACCACGACTACGAGCTGACCCGCAGCCCGGCCGGCGCCAAACAGTGGCACCCCGTCGGCGACCCGACCGAGACCCTCGCCCCCGCCGCCCATACGGCGGGCAAGCGGGTGCCGACCATGATGACCACCGCCGACATGGCGATGAAATTCGACCCGGAATACCGCAAGGTGATGGAGAAGTTCCGGGGCAATCCGGCCTATTTCGGCGACGCCTTCGCCCGCGCCTGGTTCAAGCTCTGCCACCGCGATATGGGGCCCAAGGCCCGCTATCTCGGGCCGGAAGTGCCGGCGGAAGACCTGATCTGGCAGGACCCGATTCCGGCGCAGACCGGCCCGGACCTGACGGCCGACGACATCAGCGCGCTGAGGGAGCAGATCGCGGCCTCGACCCTGACCGTGGCCGATCTGGTCTCGACGGCCTGGGCGGCGGCGGCGACCCGGTCGTTTGCGGCTCGAGCCGCAGCGGTCGTGGGAGGTCAACCAGCCGGCGAAGCTGGCCCATGTGCTGGAGGTCTATGAGGCCATCAGGGGCGATTTCGACGGTGAGCGGATCATCTCCATCGCCGACCTGATCGTGCTGGGCGGTGCCGTGGGCGTCGAGAAGGCGGCGAAGGCGGCTGGACACACGATCGAGGTCGAGTTCACCCCGGGCCGGACCGACGCGAGCCAGGACCAGACCGACGTCGAGGGCTTCGCCGTCCTTGAGCCCAAGGCCGACGGTTTCCGCAACTATCCGCAGGTCCGGTTCAATGTGCCGACCGAGGAATTGCTGGTCGACCGGGCGCAGCTGCTGGGCCTGACCGCGCCCGAGATGACCGTGCTGGTCGGCGGGCTGCGGGTGATCGGCGCCAACCACGGCGGATCGAAGCATGGCGTGTTCACCGAGCGGCCGGGGCAGCTGACCAACGACTTCTTCGTCCATCTGCTGGACATGCGCACGGGCTGGAAACAGGTCGACGGCAGCGGGGACGAGACCTTCGTCGGGTCGGACCGTGTGACCGGTGAGCAGCGGTGGACGGCGACGCGCACCGATCTGGTGTTCGGCTCCAACTCCCAGCTGCGGGCGCTGTCGGAGGTCTATGCTTCGGCGGACGCCGGAGAGAAGTTCGTGAAGGACTTCGTCAAGGCCTGGACCAAGGTCATGAACAACGACCGGTTCGACCTGACCCTGAAGGAAGAGTTCGGGGCGGCGGCGGCCTGACCGGCCTCGCGAGCGGTAGGGTTCATCACAACGGGCACAACGGAAGGCACAACGAACACGACGGGACTGGTGAAGAGTTCTCATGCCCGGACTCCTCCGATGTCATGAGATCGCGGCTTCGCCGCCTTGAGAGAATCCTCCGGGGCCCCGTTGTGCCCGTTGTGCCTTCCGTTGTGCCCGTTGTGATGAACCTGCCTCTCCCGCCCGCATAAGGCCGTCTGATTGCGTTTGGCCAAAACGATAGCGGGTGCCTATATGACGGCCATGCTCCCCACCCTGCGCCAACTCCAGTATCTCAAGCTTCTGGCTGAACACGCCTCGTTCAGCCGGGCGGCGGAGGCGGCGCATGTCAGCCAGCCGGCTCTGTCGGCGGGCGTGCAGGAGCTGGAGAAGATTCTCGGCGCGCCGGTGGTCGAACGGACGCGCGGCAATATCCAGCTGACCGCCGTCGGCGCCGAGGCCGTGCGGCGCGGCGAGGACGTGCTGGCCCGGACCGAGGACCTGGTCGAGGCGGCGCGCAATGCGGGCAAGCCGCTGTCGGGGCGGTTCCGGCTGGGGGTCATCCCGACGGTTGCCCCCTTCCTGCTGCCGGCCAAACTGCCGGGCGTGAAGGCCGAATGGCCGGCGCTGCGTCTGTTCATCCGCGAGGATCTGACACCCCGGCTGATCGCCGGGCTGAAGGCAGGCCAGCTGGACGCGGCGGTGATCGCCCTGCCCTATTCGGCACCCGGCATCGACCACGCCCGCATCGGCGACGACGAGATCCTGGCCGCCGCTCCGGTCGGTCACCCGCTGGCCGGGACGGGGCCGATCCCGGCGGGGTCGCTGAAAGCCGAGGACCTGATCCTGCTGGAGGACGGCCACTGCCTGCGCGACCACGCCCTGGCCGCCTTCGGCATCGAGCCGCCGCGGGGCGAGGACGTCTTCGCCGCGACCAGCCTGCATACGCTGGTGCAGATGGTGTCGTCCGGCCTGGGCGTCAGCTTCCTGCCCGAGATGGCGGTGAGGGCCGGGCTGGCGGACCTGCCCGGCGTCGTGGTGCGGCCGATCACGGCCAAGGCCCCGCCAGCCGGGCCGCCGAGGCGAAGCTGCTGGCGGAAGCGCTCAGGCTGGATTGAGCGACGGCTTCATTACGACTCCGTAAGGTGCGCCGGGTTTCGGCCCTGATAGGGTTCGCGCGCCCGCGTGCGCCGGGCGTGCCGGAGCCGTGTCCCATGAAGTCCCGCCTGTTCACCGCCGCCTCGATCGCCGCCCTGATGCTGGGCGTAACCGCCTGCGCCTCCAACGGGTCCGTCTCCACCGACGCGCGGGCCGCGGGCGAGACCTATGCGGCCGGAGGCCAGGTCGAAGCCGCCGCTGCGGCCCCCATCGTCGTGCCGCCGCTGGGCTTTGCACAACGGACCCTGCCGAACGGCTTGCAGGTCTTCACGGCGCGCGACACGGCCACGTCCAATGTCACGGTGCAGGTCTGGTACAAGGTCGGTGCCAAGGACGATCCGGAAGGGCGGTCCGGCTTCGCCCACATGTTCGAACACCTGATGTTCAAGGCGACGCGGAACCTGCCGCAGGAGACCTTCGACCGGCTGACCGAGGACGTCGGCGGCTCGAACAACGCCTCCACCGGCCTGGATGTGACCAACTATTATGAGACTGTGCCGGCCCAACATCTGGAGCGGATGCTGTTCGCCGAGTCCGAGCGGATGGGGTCGCTGGTCGTCGACGAGGCCTCGTTCGAGAGCGAGCGGGATGTGGTCAAGGAGGAGTTCCGCCAGCGCGTGCTGTCGACCCCCTATGGCCGGTTCCAGCGCCTGCACTCCCAGGCCTTCATCTTCCAGGACAGCCCCTATCGCCGTCCCGGCATCGGCTCGATCGCCGATCTGGACGCCGCGACGATCGACGACGTCCTGCGCTTCCACGAGACCTTCTACCGGCCCGACAACGCCTATCTGATCGTGGCCGGGAATTTTGATCAGGCGCAGCTGGACGCCTGGATCGACGGCTATTTCGGCGGCATCGAGAACCCGGACCGCGCCCTGCCCGTCAACAATGTGCCCGAGACCTTCGGCACAGCGCGCGAGGCGACCTTCTATGGTCCGAACGTGCCGCTGCCGATGGTGCAGATCACCTGGCCGACCGTGCCCTATAACCACCCGGACCGGGCGGCACTGGACGTGCTGGACGGCATCCTGTCGACAGGCGAGTCGAGCCGGCTGTACCAGTCGCTGGTCTATCGCCAGCAGATCGCCACCTCGGCCACATCCTCGAACAGCCAGCAGCAGCAGGTCGGGGTGCTGAACACCTCGGCCATCATGAGCGCCGGCCATACGCCCGACGAGGGCATGGCCGCCCTGCGGGCCGAGGTCACCCGCATCCGCGACGAGCCTGTGACCGAGGCCGAACTGGCCGAGGCCAAGACCGAACTGGTGGCCAGCGCCCTGCGCGGACTGGAGACGATCGACGGCCGGGCCTTTGCGCTCGGTTACACCCTGATCATGA
>VFBG01000229.1 GCA_006515835.1 bacterium
CATGGTCACGGCCCCGGCGATGGCGGCGGCGAGGGCCACGAGGAACAGGGCCTTCGGGCGGTCGCGGAACACGAACCAGCCGACCAGGGTCACGACGACCGGGGTCAGGTTGGTCAGGGTGGTGGCGTTGGCGACCGAAGTGAGGGCGATCGAATAGTGCCAGAAGCCCAGGTCGAACACGAGCATCACGCCCGCCAGCACCATCCAGTTCGACGGCCGGCCGACGCCTTCTCCGCCGGGGCGGGCGGTCATGACCAGCAGCCACGGCAGGGCGAAGACGAAGCGCCAGAAGCCCGCGGCGGCCGGGCCGGCGTCGGCCAGCCGCACCAGGATCGGCGCGAAGCCCAGCACCATCGCCGCGAGGATAAGCACGGCGAGGGCGGCGGCCCGGGTGGGCATGGCCGGTGCCGTCGGCGTCACGCGTACCGGCCGGCGAGGATCCCGATGGCGAACAACGGCATATAGCCGATCCCGCCGACCAGCTGGATCGCCAGCCACAGGCCGACCGCCTTGGCCAGTCCCGCGACGGGCGAGCGATACCAGCGGCCCGCCCCCATGCGCATGAAGGCGGCGATGGCGATGAAGAACAGGGCCACCGTGCCGATCAGCTGGCCGAGCCCCACTTCGTACATCCACCATGAGAAGGGCAGCAGGGGCACGGTCAGGGCGTTGAGATAGGCGAAGGCCGCGCGGAAGCCGCGACGCCAGCCCAGCTTTTCCGGATCCCACCAGCGCATCAGGGGCGTCGCGGCCAGGGCGTAGAAGACGGAGAGCAGGGGCACCAGCACCAGGCTCATCCAGTTGTCGGCGTCGGCCATGAAGGCGTCGCGGCTCTTGCCTGAGGCGGCGATCAGCGGGTCGAGATACTCCGGCGGCATGCCACCCAGCATCATGGCCGTGCCGCCCTTGAGGAACAGGACCAGCATGAGGATGGCGTTGAGCGCCAGATAGAGCCGCAGCGGCCGGGCGTAATGACCCCCGCCGGTCGGCCCCTGCGTCATCCACGCTTCGAGCACCGTGCGCGGGCGCACGACCACGTCGCGCGCGGTCCGCAGCTCGAGCAGGCCGAAGCCGAGCGCGTCGTCGGACAGGTCGTTCAGCCCCCCGGCCTTCGGCTCGGGGGCGGGTGGGTGCGGGTCGGCCATGGTGGAATCCCTCTTGGGGCAACGATGGCATGGCGGGTGGGGCGAGGCCAGAGCCCCGGACCCTGCTCCCCTTGAGGGTGGGAGGGTAGAACAGGGTCTGCGCCGGCGGGTCAACGCGCCCTTCTCCCCGCCGGGGGAGAAGGTGGCCCGGAGGGCCGGATGAGGGGGATGGTTGAGGCGAGTTCGGCGCCAGCCAGTCCGGCCCTGCCTGACCCCTCATCCGAGCGGCTCCGCCGCCCACCTTCTCCCCCAAGGGGAGAAGGGTCAGATGACACTCCCCCGGAAAATCGCGAAAAGCTGTCATCCCTGCCCTTTCGCCCCCTCGTCCGCCGCCGCGCGCATGGCCTCCAGCCGGGCCAGTTCGATCTTCAGGTCCTCGTATTCGGGCGGCAGGTCGCGGCCGGCCATCAGGTCCTGCGCCAGCGTCAGGGCGCGTTCGCGCAGGAACATCCGCATCATGGCCTGGCCTGCCTCGAACCGTTCGTCGGACTCTGCGGGGTCCTCCTCGGCCCATTGGAGGACGTCGTTGAGGCGGGCGATCTCGGTGGCGGCGCGGGCGAGGCGGACGGCGTTCAGCCCCTCGCCGGTCTTCAGCGCATGG
>VFBG01000230.1 GCA_006515835.1 bacterium
CCCCGTCGCCACGGCCGCCGCCGTCGTCTCGGCGATCATGTCGATGAAGGGGGTACGCAGCGACCGGATCGCCGCCGCCTGGGCATGGGCCGTGTTGCACGGCATGGCCAGCACCTGCGCCCCCGCCTGCACCAGCGCCATCGCCATGTCGCCTAACACCTTGGTCGCCGCCTCCGGCGCCCGGTTCCGGTCCGGCACCTGCGGATTGATGTCGCACAGGATGCGGATGTGGTCGGCGTCCCCTTCCGCCGGCGTCAGCGCCTGCACCCGCTCCAGGAAAGCCACGGTTGCAGCCGGTCCCATGCCGCCGATAACGCCCAGAACCTTGCTCACAACGAACCCTCGATCTCGCCCTGATACCCGAACAGCCCCTGCGCCCCGCCGGTGTGCAGGAACACCACCGTCTCGTTCTCGAACTTGCCCGCCTTGGCCAGGGCGATCAGCCCCTTCATCGCCTTGCCGGTATAGACCGGGTCCAGCACGATCGCGTCCGTCCGTGCTGCCAGCACGAGGGCGTCGATCACCGCCTGATCGACCAGTCCGTAGCCCTCGCCGACATAGTCGCAGTCGGCCACCACCATCTCCGGCGTCACCGCCCCCGGCCGCCCCAGCAGGGTCGCGGTCTCGCGGGCCAGTTTCAGCACATTCTCTTCCTGCTTGGCCTTCGGCGCCCGCACCCCGATGCCCAGCACCGGAATGTCCGCCCCCATCACCGCCAGCCCGGCGACCAGACCCGCATGGGTCCCGGCGCTGCCCGTGGCGGTGATGATCCGGTCGATCTGCATGTCCAGCTCATCGGCCTGGACCACGATCTCGCGGGCGCAGTCGACATAGCCGAGCGCCCCGACGGGGTTCGAGCCGCCGCCGGGGATGATGTAGGGCCGGCCGCCCCGCGCCCGCACCTCGGCCGCCGTCTTCTCCAGCTCGGCCGGCATGTCCGAACCGCCGGGCACAGTGCGGATGCCCGCCGCGAACAGCCGGTCCATCAGCACATTGCCGTTGCGGGTGTAGTCGATCGCCTTCGACCCGGTCCGCTCTTCCAGAATGACCTCGCAGGCCAGGCCGTGGGCCGCCGCCGCCGCCGCCGTCTGGCGCACATGATTCGACTGCACCGCCCCTTGCGTCACCAGCGTATCGGCCCCGCATTCAAACGCGTCGCCGAGCAGGAACTCCAGCTTGCGGGTCTTGTTGCCGCCTCCGGCCAGTCCCGTGCAGTCGTCGCGCTTGATCCAGATCTCCACCCCCAGCGCCTCGCTCAGCCGCGGCAGCGGCTCCAGCGGCGTCGGCAGATGGGCGAGGCGAATGCGGGGAAAGCGGGCGAGATGCATGGTCGGTCTCCGGAGGATGGCCTCCGTTAGCACCGTCTCGCCCGTCCGGCGAAGACCGGAACAATCTCCGGAACCGATTTCGTCGATCGCGGTTTATTGAACGGACCTTGCGGCGATGCGCGCTCGACAGAGTCTACTGCGGCCCGGCCCTGCGGACGCCCCCCCGATGCAGGCCGGGCCGCGCCTTCCCCCACCGTCCCGCTTGCCGACTCAGTCCGTGCGGCCCGATGCTGCGCCCATGGCCGAATCGTCCGTCCGTCTGCGCAGCCGCCCCGCCACCGAAGCCCTCATCGTCGAGGCCGGCGAGCGCATCCTGCTGCGCGACGGCTTCCCCGGCCTCAATGTGCAGACCCTGGCCGCCGAGGCCGGCTGCGACCGCAAGCTGGTCTATCGCTATTTTGACGG
>VFBG01000061.1 GCA_006515835.1 bacterium
GCCACTAGCCACTCAGTTCAACACTCGCCGATCCCCCGGCACATCCAGACTGAACGCCGGGATCTCCGCCTCAAACTCGCGCCCCGTGGCGTCCGTCATCGAATAACCACCGACCATCGACCCCGAGGCCGTGCCCAACGGACAGCCCGAGGCGTAGGAATAGCTTTCGCCCGGCAGGATCGTCGGCTGTTCGCCGATGACCCCCGGCCCGCGCACCTCCTCGACATGGCCGCGCGCGTCGGTGATCACCCAGCGCCGGGCCATCAGCTGAACCGACACGCCGGTCAGGTTGACGATCTCGATCTGATAGGCCCAGACCCAACGGCCTCCATCCGGATCAGACTGGCCGGCCAGATAGCTGGGCCGGACGCGGACCACGATCCCGTCGGTTTCGGCTTCATAGGCGCGCGTATCGTACATCCGCCCATGGTCGCCCAACGCCGGCTCACGTCAAGCGTACGCCGCGCGGGAGGGGAGACAGACGGCGGAATCGTGTAAGCCGTAGTCATGCAGTCCATCGAATTCCCCACCCCCGGCATCCTGCCCTGCCAGTCCATCGAGGCCCTGATCGCCGGCGGCGCGATCGCTTCGGACACCCCCTTCGACGCCGATCAGGTCCAACCGGCCAGTCTGGACCTGCGCCTGTCCGATCAGGCCTGGCGCGTGCGCGCCTCCTTCCTGCCCGGCAAGCGCACCGTCGAGGACCGGATTGCCGACGTCGCCATGCACCGGATCGACCTGTCGGGCGGCGTCGTGCTGGAGCGCGGCTGCGTCTATATCGCGCGCCTGCAGGAGCGGCTGAGCTTGCCGAAAGGCCTGATCGCCCGCGCCAATCCCAAGAGCTCGACCGGCCGGGTCGACGTCTTCGTGCGCCTGTTGACCGATCGCGGTGCCTCGTTCGACGACGTGGCCGAGGGCTATGAGGGCGCGCTGTATCTGGAGATTTCGCCCCAGACCTTCCCCATCCTCGTCCGCCCCGGCACCCGGCTTAACCAGTTGCGGCTCAAGGCCGGCGCACCGCCCAAGCTGGAGACGCGCAGCGTCGGGGTCGAGCTGCAGGGCGGCGAGGGTGCGATCGTCGGATTCCGCGGTCGCCGCCATGCCGGGGTGGTCGATCTCGACAATATCGACGGCCACGACCCGCGCGACTTCTGGGAGCCCCTGACCCTGCGCCGCGGCGAACTGCTGCTCGATCCGGGCGAGTTCTACATTCTGGCGTCGTCGGACGACGTCGAGATCCCCGTCGACCAGGCCGCGGAGATGACGCCGATCGATCCGTCAGTGGGCGAGTTCCGCGTCCACTACGCCGGCTTCTTCGACCCCGGCTTCGGCACGGACGAGGCCCATGGCGCAGGCTCCAAGGGCGTGCTCGAGGTCCGCACCCACGACACCCCCTTCCTGCTGGAACACGGCCAGATCGTCGCCCGGCTGGTCTATGAACCGCTGACCGAACGCCCCACCCGCCTTTATGGCGAAGGCGGCAGTCACTACCAGCGGCAGGGGCTGAAGCTTTCGAAGCATTTCCGGCCGTGGGGTTGAGGGAAGTGATTGGTGGCTAGTGATTAGTGATTGCGGCCTCACTGGCGGCGGAAGGGCGGCGCGGACGGCGCTGTCGCAGCGCTGTTGGCCAGCCACTAATCACTAACCACTGGCCACTCATCCTCACTCCAGCCGATCCGCCTTCCGCAGGTCCGGGAACCACCTCGCCCAAAGGCCGGTTGCCGTCAGCGCGCCCAGACCGCCGTACACCGCCGCCCCGATCGGGCCGAGGAAGCGCACGGCCACGCCGGAATAGGCTTCCCCCAGTTCATTGGAGGCACCGATGAACAGCATGGACACCGAGCTGACCCGGCCGCGCATGTGATCGGGCGTGGCCAGCTGGATCAGGGTCTGGCGGATGTTGACGCTGATCATGTCCGCCGCCCCGCCGAGGAACAGCACCGCGCCTGACAGCCAGACGCTGGTCGAGAGGCCGAAGGTCAGGGTGCAGATGCCGAACACCGCCACCGAGGCGAACATCCAGCGCCCGCCGTGGGCCACGATCGGGAAGCGGCTAAGATACAGGGCCACCAGCAGGGCCCCGGCCCCGAAGGAGGCCCGCAGCAGGCCGAAGCCGACGGCCCCAACTTTCAGGATGTCCGCCGCGAAGATCGGCGTCAACAAGGCGACGCCCGCAAGCAGGACCACGATCAGATCCAGCGAAATGGCGCCGAGGACGATCTTGGTATTCCAGACATAGGCCAGCCCCTCCTTCACCTGTTCCACAGGCGAGACCCGGGTCGGCGACGGGGCCGGCTTGCCGCTGGTGCGGATCAGCACAAGGCTGGCGAAGCCGATCGCGAACATGGCCAGCGCCACGGCATAGGCGCCTGGCACCGAGAAGCCGACGATCACACCGCCCAGCGCGGGCCCGGCGATGGCCCCGGTCTGGAAGGCGATGGACTGGGCGGCGATGGCGGGCGGCAGGGCGCGACGTCCGACCACCATCGGCAGAAAAGCCTGGCTGGCCGGCGACAGAAAGGCGCGCGCCGCCCCGAACACGGCGGCGACGGCCAACAACCCCCAAAGAGGCGGCGCGCCGTGCAGCGCCATGAACAGGAAGGCCAGCGCGCAGCCGCCCTCCACCATGACCGACAGGGTGACGGTGTTCTTGCGGTCGCGCCGGTCGGCGAGGGCCCCCGCAGGCAGGGTCAGGGCCAGTAGCGGCAGAAACTGGCACAGGCCGACGAGGCCCAGATACAGGCTCGCCTCCTCGATCGGATGGTCGCGCCGCGCGATCTCATAGACCTGCCACAGCAGGGCCGAGGACTGGATCTGTATGCCCAGCACGGCCGCCACCCGCCCGACCCACAGCAGGCGGAAGTCGCGAATGGCCCAGGGACTGGACGGCCCCTCGGGCGGCGACGGCGGCTGGACCGGTTCGGTCGTCTCGATCGTCTCGGTCACGTGCGGCGGTCGACTTTCGGATATGGCGTTCCGTCGCGGTGGAAATAGCCGTCCTTGCGAAACACCATGTCGATGTCGGGATAGTCGCCCGAGTCCCCGCCCGGCGTGCGCGTTCCGACCTCCAGCAGGACGACCTCGGCGCCTGACCGGTTCTGCAGCACATGGCCGTTGGGCACGCCGGCCTTCCAGCCCGCACAGTCGCCGGCGCGCAGGACGGTTTCGCCCTCATCCTCCACCAGCACCACCTCGCCCTCCAGCACCCAGACGAACTCGTCCTCGCCCTCATGCCAGTGCCTCTGGCTCGACCAGGCGCCGGCCGGCAGCCTCAGAAGATTGACCCCGAACTGGTCCAGCCCGACCGCGTCGCCCAGCTTCCAGCGGCGGCGCGGCTTGCACGGCCCGGCGAATTCCTCGGGATAGCCCGTGCCGTGTCCGGTCGGGGCTGCGTCAATGTCGATCTTCGGCATGGGGAGGGGCGCCCTTCTCGCAGTCGTCCGAACCCCGTAAAGCACAGCCTTATGAGCGTCGCATCAACTCCCGTTATCGATCCTGTCGCCCTGACCCGCGACCTGATCCGCAGGCCCTCCGTCACCCCCGCGGACGAGGGCGCGATGGACGTGCTTGAGCGCGCCCTGACGGGGCTCGGCTTCCACTGCCGGCGGATGAAGTTCGAGGATATCGAGAACCTTTACGCGCGGCGCGGCACGGCCTCACCCAACCTCTGTTTCGCCGGTCATACCGACGTGGTGCCGACAGGCTCGACCGAGGCCTGGTCCTCCGGCCCGTTCGAGGCCGAGGTTAAGGACGGGATCCTCTACGGCCGGGGCGCGGTCGACATGAAGGGCGGCATCGCGGCCTGGGTCTCGGCAGTGTCGCGCATCCTCGCCGACGGCGAGGTCCCGGGCAGCCTGTCCTTCCTGATCACCGGCGACGAGGAAGGTCCGGCCCTGCACGGCACCAAACGGGTTGTCCAGGCCCTGATGGCCGAGGGCGAAGTCATCGACGCCTGCGTCGTGGGCGAGCCGTCGTCACAGCATGCGCTCGGCGACATGATCAAGATCGGGCGGCGCGGTTCGCTCAACACCTGGATCACCGTCCACGGCAAACAGGGCCACGTGGCCTATCCGGACCGCGCGGCCAATCCGGTCCCGGTTCTGGCCCGACTGGTCGCCCGTCTCGCCGACCACCGGCTGGACGACGGTTATGAAGCCTTCCAGCCCTCCAACCTCGAACTGACCACGCTCGACGTCGGCAATACAGCGACCAACCTCATCCCGGCCGAGGCGCGCGGACGGCTGAACATCCGCTTCAACCCGAACCACACGGGCGAGAGCCTGATGGCCTGGCTCAATGCGGAGGCGGGCAAGGCCCAGGCAGAAAGCGGGCTCCGCATCGAACTGGAACACCTGCATTCGGGCGACGCCTTCCTGACCCAGACCGGACCATTCGTCACCGGCGTGCAGGACGCGGTCGAGGCCGCGGTCGGTCGCCGCCCCGAGGCCTCGACCACCGGCGGCACCTCCGACGCGCGCTTCATCCGCGCCATGTGCCCGGTGCTGGAGCTGGGCCTCGTCGGCCAGACCATGCACCAGATCGACGAACGCGCACCCGTGGCCGAGATCGAGGCCCTGGCGGAGGTCTATCGGGCGGTTATCCGGACGTATTTCGAGCGGATCTAGGACAGCAGGTCGAGGCCCAGCAAGGCGGCGCCGAACATCGCGCCGAAGGCTACGAGAAACCAGAACAGGTCGCGCCGGGTTTGTTGCCGGGGTGTTGAGAAACGTGGTTGCCGCCGCGCCCGGATGCTGGACCGAAATCTGAGCCTTGCCGGACTGCGTCCATCAAAACCGATTTCGGTCTAGTGCAGCGTCGCCTCCAGCCGGGCGATCCGACGGTCGAGGTCGGCGACCATCTCCTCCAGCCGGGCCTGTTCGGACTTCATGTCGACCGCCGTGCCGTCCTCATAGGTGAGCTGCGCGCCCTTGCCGATCAGGTCGAGGCGATAGAGCGCGGTCACCCGGCGTGTCTTCAGCATCTCCAATTCGTCGGCCACCGGTCAGTCGCGCTCCAGAAACCGGATGGCGCTCAGCACATGGGCGCGGACGCCGACCGGCAGGACCGCCTCATTGACATCAAAGCCCGGCGAGTGGTTCGGCGGCGAGGTGTTGGGATCGACCCCGTCCTTCGAGCCGCCGAGGTGGTAGAAGACGCCCGGCACCTCCTCAGACAGGTAGCTGAAGTCCTCGGCCACCGTGGTCGGCGGGCTGCCGGCGTTGACATTGCCCGCGCCCGCCGCCTCGGCCAGCACCGGGGCCAGCCAGGCCGACAATTCCTCATTGTTAAACACCAGGGCCGCGTTCTGGCGCACCGTGAACTCGGCCGTCGCGCCATAGGTCTCGGCGACATTGTCGATGGCGATCCCCGCGCGGCGCACCAGGTCATCGCGCTGGGCGATATCGAAGGTCCGCAGGGTGCCGGACAGCGTCGCCTCTTCCGGGATGATGTTGTAACGCACCCCTGCGTCGAGCGTCGCGATCGTGAAGACAGTCGGTGTGGTCGTCGGATCTATGGTGCGCGCCGTCAGGGTGTTGATGGTCTGGACGATCTGGGACGCCACGGCGATGACGTCGACGCCCTTCCACGGCCAGGCACCGTGCGTCTGGCGGCCGTGCAGGCTGATGTCGACCCGGTCCGAAGCCGCCATGAAGCCGCGTGGACGATAGAACAGCGTCCCGGGCCGACCCGGCACGACGTGCAGGCCGAAGATGGCCTCGGGTCGCGGGTCGGCCAGCGCCCCCTCCTGAATCATGAGCCGGGCTCCGCCCAGCGGCTCGCCCGGAGGGGCCCCTTCCTCGGCGGGCTGGAAGATGAAGACGATGGTCCCGGGAATGTCGGCCTTCATACCGGCCAGCACCTCGGCGGCCCCCATCAGCATGGCGACGTGGGCGTCGTGGCCGCAGGCGTGAGCCACCGGCACGGTGTTGCCCATATATGTCCCGGTCGCGGTCGAGGCGAAGGGCAGGCCCGTCGCCTCCAGCACCGGCAGGGCGTCCATGTCGGCCCGCAGCGCCACCGTACCGCCGGGCCGTCCGCCACGCAGCACGCCCACGACGCCGGTCTTGCCCACCTCGGTGCGGACCTCCATGCCCAGCGACCGCAGATGTTCGGCCACAAGGGCAGCGGTCCGCGTCTCGGCGAAACCCAGTTCGGGGTTGGCGTGAAGGTCGCGGCGCCAGCTGATGACCCTGGGCATTTCCGCCGTCACCGCCGCCTCGATCCGCTCCAGGGCGACCGGGCCCGTCTGGGCGTGGGCCAGGCCGGCGGACAGGGCCAGCGACAGTGTGGAGACGGCAAGCAGGCGGCGGATGGTCATGGCGGTCCCCAGTGTCCGAGAACCGCTACCGTGCGCGGACCGTGCGGTCGGCGCAAGGAGTGAAACAAGCCGGCAAGAGGCGCCAGATGACGCAGGGCGTCGGCGGGCCTAGACTGCGCCGGTGAACCTCCGCTCCCCCGCCTTCGCCATCCTGTTCTCCGTCAGCCTGATCGCAGCGGCGGGAAACATGGCGCTTCAATCGGTGCTACCCGCCATCGGGCGGGAGTTCCGGCTGTCCGACACTCTGGTCGCCGGTGCCTTCGCCATCTCGGCCCTGATGTGGACCGTCGCCTCGCCCTTCTGGGCCCGACTGTCGGACACCCTTGGCCGCAAGCGGGTCATCCTGATCGGGCTGGCGGGCTTCGTCGTCTCGATGAGCGGCTTCGGTCTGGCGGCAACCTCTGGGCTGGAACAGTGGCTCGGTGCCATTCTGGCCTTTGTCCTGATGGTCGTGGCGCGCACCATCTACGGCGTCTTCGGCTCAGCGGCGCCGATCGCGTCCCAGGCCTATGTCGCCGACCGAACGACGCCGGAGCAACGCACCCAGGCCATGTCGCTGCTGGCGTCGGCGCAGGGGCTCGGCACGGTCGTCGGCCCGGCGCTGGCGCCCTTCTTTGTCCTGCCGCTCATCGGTCTGGCGGGACCCATGTACGCCTTCGCCCTCTTCGGCCTTGTGGTGCTGGTGGTCGTCTGGCGCAGACTGCCGAGCGGCGAGGTGGTGCGCATCCCGTCCCCCAGCGGCCAGCGCGGCGACGCCGGCAAGGGGCTGTGGAAGGATCCGCGCGTGCGGGGCTATCTGCTCTACGGCCTGTTCATCACCGGGGCGCAGGCGGCCAATATCTCGGTGCTGGGCTTTCACATCATCGACGAGCTGTCGGCGACGGGCATCGCCGTGCGCGACGCCCAGCCCTTTATCGGCATCGCCATGCTGGCGGGCGCCGCCGCCACCCTGATGGCCCAGTGGGGGTTGATCCCGCTGCTGAAGCTGCAGCCTGCCGACCTGATGCGCTGGGGCGCGGCCCTGGCGCTGGCCGGAAACCTGATGAGCATCGCCGCCCCCGGCTACTACGGGGTGGTTGTCGGCTATGCGGTCGTGTCGATGGGCGTGGGCTTCGCGCGGCCCGGCTTTACGGCCGGCTCGTCCCTTTCGGTCGGACCCCATGAACAGGGCGCGATCGCCGGGCTCATGATGTCCCTGGCAGGGTTGAGCTTCCTCGGCCCGCCTGTCATCGGCGTGGCGCTGTATGAGCTGGCCGAACCGGCGCCCTTTATCGCCAACGCTGTGCTGCTCGCCGCCGCGACCGCCCTGTGTTTCCTGAATCCCAGGCTCCGCACGGGCCCGCCGGACCTGCCCGACCGCGACGAATCGCCCTCGCGCGAAACCCCGCCCGCATCCCAGCCGGGGCCCGAAGGCAACCGCTGACGGCCGAGGCCTTTTCCCGGTCCCAAAGGCATGGCAGATCGGGCGCATGGACATCGCCCGTATCGAGCGCCGCATCGGCGTGCGCGCCACCCCCGACCAGATCTGGGAGCTGATCGCGGACCTGCCGGGCTGGGACCGCTGGAATCCGGTCGAGACCGGGCTTGAGGGCGCGATTGCCTTCGGTGCCGACATAGCCCTGACCGAAAAGATCGGTGACCTGCCCGAACGCCGCGCCGCCACCCGGGTGGGCGACTGGCAGCCGTATTCGCAGCTGGTCTGGGCCGAGAACCGCGGCCTGTGGTTCCGATCGATGCGCTATTTCGAGATCCAGCCTCTCGACGAGCCGAACAGTTGCATCGTCGCCAATGGCTTCATCTTCTCCGGCCTGCGCGGCGAGATGTATTTCGACAGGAACCGAAAACATCTGCGGCATGCCGTCGATGCTGTCGCCGACGCCTGGAAAGCCGCCGCCGAAGCCTGAAATCAGCCGCCGGCGGCACCGGCTGCCATCGTGTCCTGGATGCTGATGATGGCCGGCGTCAGGATGACGATGAACAGCACCGGCAGGAAGAACAGGATCATCGGCACGGTCAGCTTGGCCGGCAGGGCGGCGGCCTTTTTCTCGGCCGCCGACAGCCGCATCTCGCGGTTTTCCTTGGCCATGGTGCGCAGGGCCGTGCCCAGCGGCGTGCCATAGGTCTCGGCCTGGGTCATGGCGGTGGCCACGGACTTCACGCCCGGATGGTTGGTGCGTTTGGCCAGCCCCTCATAGGCCATGCGGCGGTCGGGCAGATAGCTGAGCTCGGCTGAAAGCAGGGTCAGTTCCTCGGCCAGATCGATGGACGAGCCGCCGATCTCCTGGCTGACCTTCTGGATCGCCGCCTCGATCGACATCCCCGCCTCGACGCAGATCAGCAACAGGTCCAGGGCGTCCGGAAACGCCTGCATGATGGACGTCCGGCGCTTTGAAATCCGGTTCGAGAGGAAGATGTTCGGTGCATAGAAACCGATCACCGCGGCGAACATGCAGGCCGTCAGCCGGGTCATCACCGGCAGTCCGAAATCGTTGAAAATGAACAGGTAAAACGCCGCCACAGCGAGGAAGACGAACGGCATCGAAAAGCGGAAGAAGTAGAAGGTCGTCAGCGGCCGGGGTCCGCGGTACCCGGCCTGGGCCATCTTCTCCGCGACCTTGGGGTCTTCCAGCAACTTGGTCAGGTTCAGCCGCTCGACGACGCGCTTCTTGAAGCCCTCGTCAGAGTGCCGGAGGTTCTGGGGGCCGGAATTCTGGGCGGCGATGGCCTGACGCGAACGCCGCTTCAACTCCTCGCGCCGCACTGCCACGGCCTTCAGCCGGCCCTCCAGCTTCGCCCCGCCGCTGAACGAGCTGAGCAGGGTCACCAGGGTGGCGAACACCAGCAGGCCCACGCCGAGGCTCAGCAGGTTCTGGACGTTGGTGAAGAACTCGATCATCGGACCCGGGCGTTTCCTAGAACTTGAACGAAATCATCTTCTTCATCACGAAGACGCCGAACGACATCATCGCCACCGCGATCAGCAGCATGAACTGGCCCCGCGGGTCGGTGAACAGGCGGGCCATGTAGGCGGGCGTGGTGATGCTGACGAGGATCATCACCGCGGGCGGCAGCGAGCCGATGATGCCGGCAGAGGCCGTGGCCTCTGACGACAGGGCCTTGATCTTCTCGCCCATCATCTTTCGGGCGCGCAACACGACAGACAGGTTGTTCAGCGCCTCGGCCAGGTTGCCGCCGGTCTTCTGCTGGATGGCGATGACGATCGAGAAGAATTTCAGCTCGGGCGTCGGCATCCGCTCGTACATCTTGTCCAGTGACTGGGCCAGGGTCAGGCCAACGCCGAGGCCCTCGACCAGCTTCTGGAACTCCGCGCCGAGTGGCTGGGGGCTCTCGCGTGCGATGATCTTGAAACAGTCGTGGACGGGAAGGCCGGACTTGATGCCGCGCACAATGACGTCGACGGCATCGGCAAAGTGGCTGGAGAATTTCTTCATCCGTCGCTTGCCAAGGAAGCCGACGACCCAGCGCGGAAGGCCGAGGCCGAGGACGACGCCGGCCCCGAGGCAGATCAGGACGTTCAGCCCGAACAGAAGCGGAAGCAGGAAGGCGAACACGCCCAGCACGCCGCTGATGATCCAGAAGGTCGAGACCTTGGTCGCCAGACCGGCCTGCTTCAGCTTTGCGGCGAGGCTGATCCGCGCCTTGCGCTCGGCCCGCTCCGATTCCTGGAGCTGCTGCATGATCTGTTTGCGGCGCGCCTCGGGCGTATTGGCTGCGGCCGCCTTTTTTGCTGCGGAGTTGTTCTGCTTTGGGCCGCCGAAGGTCTGGGCACGCTTGACCGCCGCCTCGCTCGAGTCGCCGCCGCCGACGAAGGCCCAGCCCAGTCCGCCGATTGTGATGAAGGCCAGAACCGCGGCGAGGATCGGGAGCATCTGCCCTACTCCGCCGCGTCGAGGGCTTCGGCCAGCTCGCGCTCCAGCCCGTAGTAGCGGGCGCGGTCCCAGAAGCGGGGACGGGCGATGCCGGTCGAACGGTGACGGCCGATGATCTTGCCGTTCTCGTCCTCGCCGGTGATCTCGTAGACGAACAGGTCCTGGGTGACGATCACATCGCCCTCAAGCCCGACCACCTCGGTGATGTGGGTGATGCGACGCGAGCCGTCGCGAAGGCGTGCCGCCTGGATGATGACGTCAACCGAGCCGACGATCATCTCGCGGATGGTCTTCGAGGGCAGGCCGTAGCCGCCCATGGTGATCATCGACTCCATCCGGCTGATGGCTTCACGCGGGCTGTTGGCGTGCAGCGTGCCCATGGAGCCGTCGTGACCGGTGTTCATGGCCTGAAGCAGGTCGAAGGCTTCAGGTCCGCGGACCTCGCCGACGATGATCCGCTCGGGACGCATGCGCAGGCAGTTCTTCACCAGATCCCGCATGGTGATCATGCCCTGCCCCTCGAGGTTGGGCGGACGCGTTTCAAGGCGCACCACGTGCGGCTGCTGCAACTGCAGTTCGGCCGCGTCCTCGCAGGTGATGACGCGTTCGGTCGGGTCGATGAAGGCCGTCAGGGTGTTCAGGAGCGTCGTCTTGCCCGAGCCCGTGCCGCCCGAGATGACCAGGTTGCAGCGGGAGGCGCCGATGACGCCGAGCACGCGCGCGCCCTCGGGACTGATGGAGGAGTACTCCACCAGATTCTTCATCGTCAGCTTGTCTTTCTTGAACTTCCGGATCGTCAGTGTCGGGCCGTCGATGGCCAGCGGCGGGGCGATGACGTTGACGCGGCTGCCATCGGGCAGGCGGGCGTCGCAGATCGGACTGCTTTCGTCCACGCGGCGGCCCACCTGGGACACGATCCGCTGGCAGATGTTCATCAGCTGGTTGTTGTCGCGGAAGCGGACATTGGTCAGCTGGACCTTGCCACCGACCTCGATGAACACCCGGCCGGCGCCGTTGACCATGATGTCGGCGATATCGTCACGCGCCAGCAGCGGCTCCAGCGGGCCATAGCCGAGGACGTCATTGACGATGTCCTGGACCAGGTGCTCCTGCTCGGCCACCGACATGGAGACGTTCTTGATCGCCACCAGTTCGGCGACGATGTCGCGGATCTCTTCCGACGCCGCCTTGGTATCGAGCTGGGCCAGCTGGGCCAGGTCGATGGTGTTCATCAGGGCGTTGAAGATCGTCGTCTTGGTGGCGTGGTAGTAGTCCGACTGCTCGCGAACAATCTCGGCGACAGCCTGGGCCTTCTTCAGCTGTTCGAAGCCGGGCGTGGCCTTGGGACCGGGTGCGTTCCGGGCAGGCGCGGCGGCCTCTGGCCGGGGCCGCGACGCCAGCGCATCCAGTCGGTCCGCCGCGGGAGAGGCCGGCTTGGCGGCATAGGATTCGGCCTTGCGCGCCGCCGTCTGCTGCTCTGCGGCGTCCGGCTCCCCGCCGAAGGCGAAGGCCTCAACCTGGATACCCGGCGACGGCTGGGCGACCGGCGCAGCGGGGGGCGCGGGCCGCGGTGCGGCTGCGACGCTGCCGGGCTGACCTGTGCGCTTGCCGAACACGCGTCAGGACTTCTTCTTGAACAGGCCGGAGAACATGGACTTGCTCTCGCCCTTGCCGGCCTTGCCCTTGGGCCCGGCGATCAGCGGCAGTTCGCGACGCGAGACGATCTGGGCCAGGGTCTGGAAGGCTTCGCCGGCCTTGGACTTGCCGCCGGCGTCGAGGATCATCTGGCCGTTGTTGGCGGCCGCCCCGAAGACCTTGGGTTCGAACGGAATGACCAGGCTGGGATGAACCCCCAGGGCCGCGCCGAAATCCTTGGCCGGAATTTCCGGCCGTCCGGGAACGCCCACCTGGTTGAGCACCAGCCGCGGCGGCGCGTCATTGGGTCGGCCCTGCCTGATCAGGTCGATCATGTTCTTGGCGTTGCGCAGGCTGCGCGGTCGAGCGGATCTGGGTCGTCACCTCCTCGAACGCTTCCGGGGAGATGTCCCAGTCGACGTCGAGGGTCGCCGGCGCGGCGAACAGGCTGAGCTTGTCGGTGCAGCGGACCATCATCCGGTCCAGCAGGACGGGATCAAGCCGGTCGGGCTGACTCAGGGCGTCGGCGACGCCGCTCAGCGGATCCTGATTGAAGTCGAGGCCGGCGGTGCCGAACGGCAGGTCGTAGTCGACGATGACGGTGTTGGCACCGATCCGCTCGCTCATTGCATAGGCGGTGTTGTGGGCGACCGAGCTGGAGCCGGTGCCGCCGCGTGCGCCGACGAAGGCGATTGATCGGCCGACGAAGGGCTGGGCCGGATCGGCGAACAGGCCGCCGATGGCCGAGATCAACTGCAGCGGCTGCAGCGGAGCGACCAGATACTCACTGACCCCGCGCCGCATCAGCTCGCGGAACAGCAGGATGTCATTGGTCGCACCGACCACGACGACCTTGGTGCCGGCGTCGCAGACTTCGGCCAGCTGGTCGACTTCCCACAGCAGGGTCTGCGGGTCTTTCATGCATTCGACCACGATCAGGGGCGGGGTCGGCTCGTGCCGATAGGCCTCGACCGCCGCAGCGACGCCGCCGATGCGGATCTGGGTCGTGGCCCGCGACAGCCGGCGATCCTGGCCGGCACGCTCGGCGGCGGCCAGGGTGTCCTGGCGTTCGGCGAAGACATGGATGGCGATGCGCGGGACCGACACCTCGGCGGTATGGCCACCCCCCACGCTGATGGGCGAGAAGGCCGCCGTCGCACCGGCGACCAGGTCGCCGACAGGGTTGAAGCCGGCCCCCTGAATGAGCGCACCGTCCGGCATGTGTTCAAGCACGGGCTGTATGGCGGGCGCC
>VFBG01000062.1 GCA_006515835.1 bacterium
CAAGGCGGCGGCGGCGGGGGGCACACCGGGCCGCACTGGGCCGCCGCCTTGTCGGCGAACAGCGTCAGGGCGAAGAAACCCGCCAGCGCCGGCAGCCATGTCATGATCCGCACCCGCATGGGCCGACCTCCCGTTCAGTCATTGCGAGCTGCGTCGGGCGCAGCTCGCTTCAACGTCCACCTCAACCCCAAAAGCATTTCAATTCCGTTGCCTTTTGCCCGAACGGTCACGGGCGCGGACCTTGCTTCGCTACGGCCAGAGGCCAGAGCGATGTTTCATCCTGACACGCAATTCCTGATCGACCACTGGACGGGTTTGTCCCGCCGGGGAGCCGTACGCGCCGGGATTCCCGATCGCGCCTCGCTGGAGCCGGATGCCCTCGGCCTGCGCCTGCCGCGCGCCTTCATCGTCGAACGCAACGGTGAGGACGCCGTCATCCGCCTCGCCGGCAGCTGGATCGAGGGCTTTCACGGCGAGCCGTTGAAGGACCGCCCGCTGCTGTCCGTCTGGCGCACCGCCTCCCGGCCGCTGGTGGCCGCGGCCATGACCCAGACCGTCCGCGAGGCCCGGCCTGTCGTGATCGCCAGCCTCGCCGGCTTCCTCTCGGCCCAGATCGAGATCGTCCTCGTGCCCATGCGCGGCCCTTCGGGCGCCGTGGACCGGATCCTGGGCCTCTATGCGCCGATCGCCACCCTGAGTTTCGCCGCCGATGAGCCCCGCCTGCTCACCGCCCGGGTCTCGATCGGCGTGGGCGAAGCCGCCCGCCCGGCCCTGTCGCTCGCCGCAGTCGGCGGCCGCCGGATCGCCTGACGCTGAGGCTCAGGCTCAGGCTCAGGCTCAGGCCTTCAGGTCGCGCGCGTACCGCTGCCAGTTCTGCACATAATGGGCGGCAGAGGCCTTCAGCGCCTCGATCTGGCCAGGCTCCAGTTCCCGCACAACCTTGCCCGGCTGGCCCATGACCAGCGACCCGTCAGGGATGACCTTTCCCTCGGTGATCAAGGTGTTGGCGCCGATCAGGCAGTTCTTCCCGATCTTCGCCCGGCCCAGCACCACCGCGCCGATGCCGATCAGGGTGTTGTCGCCGATCTCGCAACTGTGGAGCATCACCATATGGCCGACCGTCACCCCGTCGCCGATCGTCAGCGGCTCGCCGGGATCGGAATGCAGCACACTGCCGTCCTGGATATTGGTGTCCCGGCCAATGGTGATGGGATCATTGTCGCCGCGAAGCACGGCCCCAAACCAGACGCTGGCGCCGGGTTTGAGAATCACGTCTCCTGCAAGGGTTGCGTTTGGTGCCACCCAGTATTCGCCCTCAGGCGGAAGCTGCGGTTTCTTGTCGCCAAGACTGTAAACATTCATCCGAACACCGTCATTTCTCAATAAATCGAGGGCTTTAAGCTCTCGTAAACCACGTTAGGCTCAGAGTGTAGATGCGATTCGAGGCCGCCATTTCGGCCCCGGATTGGAAGCCGGATCAAGCCCGGTCCGGTCAGACCTCGGGGATTAAGCGTGGTGCGCTCGGTTCGGCGGATTATTCCGCTGGAAGTTGGTCCTTCTTCCGACCCGGGCGGATGCGTCGCGTCCCCTTCTTTCCTCCCCCCCTTCGTTCGAGGCGATGCTTTTCCGGCATCGCCTTTTTTCATGCCCTGGAGGCGTCCATGACCAAGCGTGCGGCCATCAAGCGTCAGACCCGCGAGACATCCCGTGAACACGGTGTGCTCGATTCCCGTCAGTTCATGGAGGACTCCAGGGTACGCCGGCTTCCAACCCAGGCAGGCTGGTCGCCCTACCCTTCCAACGACGATCGCGACCAGGCCTATCTGAAGACGCTGAAGCCCAAGTCGGACGGCCAGGCCGAACTGATGACGGCCATTGACCACCACAATCTCGTTCTGGCCCTCGGGCCGGCAGGCACCGGCAAGACCTATCTGGCCGTGGCCAAGGCGGTCGAGGCGCTGGAGGCCGGAAAGGTCGGCCGCATCGTCCTGTCGCGTCCTGCCGTCGAGGCAGGCGAATCGATCGGCTTCCTGCCCGGCGACATGGAGGACAAGCTCGCCCCCTACCTCCGTCCCCTCTATGACGCCCTTTCCGACCGGCTCAGCATGAAACGGGTCAAGGCGCTGATGGCCGAGGGGCTGATCGAGATCGCCCCCATCGGCTACATGCGCGGCCGCACCCTGAACAACGCCTTCATCGTCGTCGATGAGGCCCAGAACTGCACCTATGTTCAACTCAAGATGCTGCTGACCCGCCTGGGCTGGCATTCGACCATGGTCGTCACCGGCGACCCCCAACAATCAGACCTGCTGCCCGGCATCTCCGGCCTGCTGGACGTCGCCCAGCGGCTGGAGCCGGTGCCGGATATCTCCGTGGTGCGTCTTGCGGAGCAGGACATCGTCCGGCACCCGCTGGTGGCCTCGATGATCGGCGTCCTCTGACGCCTGTCACTGTCCGACAGATCAGGCCGTCGCCGGGTTCACGGCGGCGGCCTTTTCCATGGCGGCGGATGGCGGCTGCGGCCGCGCTCCCATCCGGTCGATCAGGGCGAAGACGAAGGGGTTCAGCGAAATCGACAGCAGGGCCGCCGCCAGAATCAGATCGTGCGTCTCCTGCTGCATGCCACCCAGCTGGACGCTGACGGCCGCGAGAATGAACGAGAACTCGCCGATCTGGGCCAGCGCGGCGGCGACCGTCAGACTGGTCGCCTTGTCCAGTTTGAAGGCGGTCGTGATCGCCAGGGCAGCGATCGACTTGCCGACGATGACGATGCCCAGCACCCCCAGCACGGCCAGCGGCTCGCGCACCAGAATGGTCGGGTCGAACAACATGCCGACCGAGACGAAGAACAGCACTGCGAACGCATCTCTCAGGGGCAGGGAACGCTCGGCCGCATTGTGCCCCAGCGGCGAGCTGTTCAGCACAAGGCCGGCCAGGAAGGCTCCCAGGGCGAACGAGTGGAACAGCCAGTAGGCAACCCAGGCAATGCCCAGGGCGATGGCCAGCACCCCGAGGGTGAACAGCTCGCGCGACCGGGTGTGGGCGATCCGGACCAGCAGCCACGGCAGCAGTCGTGAGCCGACCACCAGCATCACCCCGACAAAGCCGGCGACCTTGAAAAGTGTCCAGCCGACAGACTTCGCCAGTTCAGCACCGTTCAGGGCTTCACCCGGCTGAATGATCAGCAAGGGGAGGATGACCAGCGCGAGGACGATCACCAGATCCTCGACGATCAGCCAGCCCATGGCGAGCCGGCCGACCTGGCCCTTGACCTGTCTGCGTTCCTCCAGCGCCCGCAGGAGCACGACGGTCGAGGCGACAGACAGGGCGAACCCCATCAGGGTCGCCTCAAGGTCGGGCATTCCCATCAGTCGGCCCAGCGCCCAACCCAGGGCAGTGGCCGCCGCGATCTGAAACAGGGCACCGGGGACGGCGATCTTGCGCACCTTCATCAGGTCGGCGAGCGAAAAATGCAGCCCGACGCCGAACATCAGCAGGATTACGCCGACTTCCGCCAGCTGCGGGGCCAATTCCGTATCCGCGACGAAGCCCATGGTGTGCGGACCGACCGCAATGCCCGCGACCAGATAACCGACCAGCGGCGACAGCTTCAACCGATTGGCCAACATGCCGAACACGAAGGCCAGCACAAAGCCGCCGACCAGGGTGAGAATCAGGCTGTCGGCATGCGGCATCGGCGCTCCTGGGATGCGGGCGGGATTCGTTCGGAGGAAGTGCTTTATCTGGGGACTCGCGCCTCTCCGGACAAGCGGCGAGACGTCGGCGCGCAGCCGTGACACGATTGCCCCTTCGCGTGCAGCGCGGGGGCTGCTAACCGAACCCCCTTCACATTTCAGCGACCCGAATGAAAATCCCACGCATCGCCTACGCCGCCTTCGGCTTCGCCCTCGTCGTCATTGTCCTGGACCAGTTGACCAAGGCCTGGATCATGAGCGGCCTCGATCTGCGCGAAATGGGCCATATCCAGGTTCTGCCGCCCCTCTTCAATCTGACCTGGGTCGAGAACCGCGGCGTCAGCTTCGGCCTGTTCGGAGACGGCTCGGCACGGTGGATGCTCAGCGCCTTCTCCATCGCCGTGGCTGGCATCCTCGGCTGGTGGGCGCTGAAGGCCGACCGTCGCATGCTGATCACCGCCATCGGCCTGATCATGGGCGGCGCGCTCGGCAATGTGATCGACCGGATCCGCTTCGGCTTTGTCGTCGATTTCCTGGACTTCTCCGGCCCGCATTTCTTCCTCGGCACGATGAAGATCAGCTTCCCGTGGATTTTCAACGTCGCCGACAGCGCCATCTGCATCGGCGTCATCCTGCTGATCCTCGACAGTGTTCGGGCCGAGCAGGAAGCCAAGGTTGGCCTCGCCGCCGAAAAGTCGTAATCAGCCGCTTCCTGTAGGGTTTACGCGCGCGCTCTTTCCGGCGCCCCGCACCGAGATATCAAACATGCGTCTTCGCACCGTCGCCGTTCTGACCCTCACCACTTCGGTGTTCGCCCTCGGCGCCTGCTCCGGGCTTCGCACCGGCGTCGGCCTGAACAAGATCACGCCGGACGAGTTTCTGACCGTTTCGACCGCTCCCCTGACCGTCCCGCCGGAGTACGGCCTGCGCCCGCCGGCGCCGGGTCAGCCGCGCCCGCAGGAACTCGCCCCCGAATCCGCCGCCCGCCAGATCCTGCTCGGCCAGCGCCAGGCCGTGACCCGGTCGGAAGGCGAACAGGCGCTCGTGGCCCAGGCCGGCGGCGATCGCGCCGACCCCCTGGCCCGTTATGTCGTGGACGATGAGTTCGGCGACCTGGCGCACAAGGAAGAAGGCTGGGCCAACCGCATCATGTTCTGGCGCCGCGACGACGCCGCGACCCAGGCCCCGACGACGCTCCAGACCTCTGAAGGGGCCGTCAACGTCGACGCCGCGAGCGAGTTCGCCCGCGTCCAGGCCCTGACCGGAGGCCGAGCCGGCATCTCGATCACGCCGCGCCGCGACACGGGCTTCAAACTCCCGGGCCTCTAGGTTCGAACACAGTCTGCAGTGAGGCCCGGTTGCGAGAGCAGCCGGGCCTTTTTCATGGCCGCGTCGGATCGACAGGGCGGAGCCCTGTGACCGCGGCCCCGCGAGAGGGGATCAGGACTTGGCTGCACCCGCCCTGAGGCCGCGCTCGGCCAGGGCGACAATGGCGACGCCGCCCATGGTCAGGGCCGCGCCGACGAGGATCTGCGGCGTCAGCACATCGCCCATGAACCCCCAGCCGATCAGGATCGACACCAGCGGCGTGGACAGCAGATAGGGGGTCACCCGCCCCGCCTCGCGCTTCTGCACCAGCCAGAACAACAGGGTCGTGGCGAACACCGAGGACACCAGTCCGGCCCAGATCACGCAAGCCCAGACCAGGGCGTCGGCCTGCTGCACAGCTTCCCACTGGCCCCGCTCGAACAGGGCCGAGGCGAATGCCAGCGACGGCAGGGCGAACAACGCGAGCAGCCCCTGCATCTTCAACGGCGGGATCGAGGTCGTGCGCCGCGCCACGACCGTAGTCAGGGCCCAGGCCCCGGCCGCGCCGATGCCTGCCAGAATGCCCTTCCAGCCCTCGATGGCGTGGGGGTCCAGTGTCATCCATGCGACGCCCAGGAAGGCCACGACCATGCCCGCGAACGCAAACCGCGAAAGTCGCTCGCCCAGAAGCAGGAAGGCGAACAGAGCCGTGAACGGAATCCAGAGCTGCGCCGCCACCGACACCGGACTGACGTCGTCCGCCAGCCAGAAGGCCAGGTAAAGCAGGCCGTAGTGAACCGGGCCGCCCAGACCGACGATGATCAGCAGGCTCTTCCAGTTCGGGAATGGCGGCCGCACGAACGGGAGCAGACAGGCCGCCGCAATGGCGAACCTCAGCGCGGCCATCAGCAGCGGCGGCAGGGTCTCCGTCCCGAATTTCGCCGCGGCATTGTTGACGCCCCAGATCACCACCACCGCAATGATGGCGAGAATCTCGGCGAGCGAGAGCGGGCTGTGCGGCTTGTCTGAGGTGATCACGCCGCAGACTTAACGCGGTCCGGCCGGCCGCGCCCGTCACGATGGGTGACACCGGATTTCGACATCAGTCCCACCAGAAGAACCACCAGTCGCTGACCATCAGGATCGCGGCCAGTGTGGCGATGTCATCCGTCCCCTGATCGACGATGTCCGGACTATAGGCGAACAGTTCGCGCGCCAACGCCAGCGCCGACTCGCGATCCGCCGGACGTCTCGTCACGCGCCCCTCGACAATGTCGGGGCCGACGCAGACGGGTTCGAACCCGAACCGCTCGCCCCAGCTACGGAACGCCGCCGCATGAACCTCGGGCGGCGGGCAGGCATTCCAGCCACCATAGCGCAGCATGGCGATCGCCTCGGCCGGGTCCGGCGTCGGCAGGACGACGATCAGCACCTCCGGGTGAGGATCTCCCGTCAGGACGTCCCGCGTCAGCTCGCCGGCGCGGTTCGGATTGACGCGAGCGGGCCAGGTCCCGACGCGAGAGGTCTCGTCATAGGTTTCCCCGAACTCGGCCGCCGCCTCGCGAAGTTCCACGATGTGCCGGTCCATCATCGCGCGAGGGAAGTTCAACACCGCGGCGGCCGCCAGGACGCTTGCGGTCGTTCCGCCGTTCAGTTCAGCCGCCTCGGCGACCAGTTCGGCGCTGTCAGGCGGCCCCACGATGAACGGGTAGCCGTCGCCGACAGCCTTCAGCCTGCCCCAGGTTGCCAGGGCGTCGGCACCGGCGACCTTCCAGACGGGATACGGAAAAGGACTGGATGCCAGTCGGCCGTCATCTGCACGCGCCCGACCGGACGCGCCGAAACCCAGGATCGACAGCAGCAGGGCCAATCCTGAGCGTCGCGTCACCATCGCGACCTAGAACGGAATGTCGTCGTTCAGGTCGTAGCTTTCCTTCGGACCGCTGGGCTTGTTGGCACCGCCGGTCGAGAAGCCCGAGGAATAGTCGTCGTCGCCGCCGCGCGAGGCCCCGCCGCCGGCGCTGTCACTGCGCCCGCCCAGCATGGTCAGCTCGCCGCGGAATTTCTGCAGCACGATCTCGGTCGTGTATTTCTCAACGCCCGCTTGCTCGTACTTCCGGGTCTGGATCGAGCCCTCGATGTAAACGGTCGAGCCCTTTTTCAGATAGTTCTCGGCCACCTTGACGATGTTCTCGTTGAAGATGACCACCCGGTGCCACTCGGTCTTTTCCTTGCGCTCGCCGGTGGCCTTGTCGCGCCACTGTTCCGAGGTGGCGAGGGACAGGTTGGCCACCCGCTCGCCCGAGTTCAGCGTGCGGATTTCCGGGTCCTTGCCCAGGTTGCCGACCAGAATGACCTTGTTGACGCTGCCCGCCATCGCCGAGCTCCTTCTTCGTTCTGGCCCGCCGCGCTTCGCGCTGTTCGGAGCCGATTGCCTGTTGTCCGGGCCTAGCGCGCTTTCGACAGGCGCGCGCCCGCTTTGTGGCGCAATCCACAGATTGCTTGTTCCACGTTTGTTCTATTCCGTCTAGGGCGCGGGCGGTGCGGTCGGGTCCGGCTCGGGGTTGGCCGATTGGCCAGACGTCCATCGCCGGTGCGGGCCATGGCATTGAACCGCCCGCCGTCCAGCGTCTGCGACAGCCAGACGCCGCCGCGGTCGATGAAGATGAACTGGCCCTGGTAGGAGCCGGTGATCTCCTGCCGCGACCCGCCCATGCGCAGGAAACGCAGGCGAACCTCTTCCAGACGCGCGGCGCAGAACTCGATCTGCGGCTGGTTGTCCGCCACCTTGTTGAACCGCGGTGCCTCGCCCTCGGCACCCACCTCGACGGCGTAGCAGACGCCCCGGTCGAAAGGAGCCTCGACGGCCTTTTCACAGGCGGCCAGTGAAACTACGCTCACAGCGAAGACGGTGATGGCGAGATATTTCATCAGCGCAGTCCCGGGAATGTGCAGCTGCGATCCTGTTCGGCCAGCGTGCGGAACCGGCTGTTGTCGTTCGATTGCTCGACCCGGCGCGGCACCAAGCGGAGCGTGATGTCGCCCCAGCGGCCATACAGCGCCTCGCCCGGCCGCACGCAGGTGCCCGAGTACAGCGCCTGCACGCAGGCGTTCAGGCTCATGCTACCCGACAGCGAACGCCAGTCAGACCCGGTGTGCCTCAGGCAGGCGGAGCCTGACGCCTGCTGGACCGACGGCTCGACCGGCTGCGGATCGCTCATCGCCGGCTTTTCGATCTCGGTCAGTTCGACCGGCGGCGCGCTGGGCGGCGGTGCAAAGGCGGCGGTCGGCGCGGCGGCGAGGGCACCGGTCTCATCTATGCCGACGTCCAGCGCGTCCGTGGCCACGCCGTTGCGTCGCGCGCAGTCGGACAGGGTAGCCAGACCGATATACTGGCCGTCGACGAAGCAGCGCAGTTCACGCGTGGTGTTGAGCTCGGGCGCGTCGGCCACATCGACCGTAAGCCCGCCCTGGGCAGCAGGCGGGGGTGCCGGATTGCGCTCCCGTCCGGCGCTGAAGATCAGGGCGATCACGACGGCCGCGACAACCGCCAGGCCGGCGCCGATGGCAATGAGTAGACGATTGTCCTGGGGCATGAAGAGCTCGCGCGGATGGAGCCTCCAATAACCCCGCCCTGCCCTTCCACGTCAACGATCTTCGTCGGCGAAATCCTATCCGCCGAGGCGGGCGAGGGCCGCCTGATAGTTCGCCAACTGCGCAGTCAGATAGGCCGGTGCCGCGCCCGTGACAGCAGGTTTGGAGGAAGCCGGCGCGAGCGCCTTGTAGGCGTCCCGGACCACCCTGACGGCGGCTCTGAGCGCCTCAACCGTGGACTTGATCTGGTCGGCTCCGGTCAGCGACAGCGTCGGCGGCAGCGCCATGGCGAAGGTCTTGAGTGCACCCGCCTTCGGCGTGGGACTGACGATCCCGGGAGACAGGCCGAGAGCGGCCAGGGCGTCACGGCCCGTTTCCCCGCTTGTCAGGATCGCGCCGGCCCGCCCGTCGCGCGGCACGATGGACAGCCTCTGCATCCGACCGCTGTTCTGGTCCTCAAGCTCTCCGGTCTTGAGCGGATCGGTGGCCACCGTGACCTTCAGCTGGCCGGAGGAGGCCTGCTCGATCTTGCGCGCCAGCGTCTGCAGCGTGTCTGCGGCCTCAATGGTGACCGCCCGGCGTCGGCTTCCATCGGCGGGCGACACATAGAAGCGGTCGCCCGGCCGCAACGCCGTCGCCGCCGTCAGGGTCTTGGAATCTCCCATCGACACCAGCCCCTGTGGCAGACCCAGACGGTCCAGCACGCTGGCTCCCCCGCTAGAGATGGCGAGGCTCAGAGGCGATGCCTGCTGGTTCGCCCCTGGCCAGGTTCGGGTCCATTCGACCGCCCCGGTCAACGGGTCCAGCCGGGTAAGATAGCCCTGCGTCGGATCATCCGCCGGGGCCCCGGCCGGGCGATCGGCGATGCCGGTGATCCAGACCTTGCCACCATGCACCTTCATATCCGCGACGCTGTCGTCGCCGGCGCCGCCGAAATAGGTCAGCCGGTCTGAGCCGGCCGGCGAGAGGTCGGCCGCCAGCACCGCGACAAAGGCATCCGAGCTGCCCGAATGGGCCGTGTTGACCGTCGCAATGTCCAGGGCGGGGTTACGCGTCGTTCCGGTCAGAACAACCCGGCCTGCAGAGACCGCGATCCCGGTGACATCGCCGCTCGCGGCTCCCAGATCCCGTACCGCGGACAGGCTCGGAGCTCCGTCGACGTCAGGCGTATAGTGGCGCACGACGACCCGGCCGTTCTCGACCCCGGCCGTATAGATGGACGAACCCTCTACCGTCATGGCCCTGACGCAGTCGTCGCCGACACTTCCGAACTGGCTGATCGACGACGCCGCCGCCGTGAAGGGCGCCAGGCTGTGCGCCTGCGTGGCCGAAAAGCCCTGCAGGTATCCGTCCCATCCGCCAAGTCCGGACGCGCCCGGCATCGCGGATTTCGACCGCCCCGCGACATAGACCTTGCCGTCGGCCCCGAACGACACGGCCGTAGCCTCGTCCGCCGCCCGGGCCCCACGCCGCTGGGTCCACAGCTCCTCTCCGGCCGCGTCAAACACGGTGACGAAACTGTCCGACACATTGGCGTCCACGACCCGAACGCCTGGTTCGAGTGCGCCGGTGACCGACCCTGCCACCGCGACCCGCCCATCAGCGGCGATAGCGATCGCATACCCGCTCGCCTCGTCTGCGGCCCCGAGCATTCGGGTGGCCACAACCCGGCCCGCTGGATCGATCTTCATAAGCGCCACATCACGCTCGCCCTTGAGCGGCTGGGAGCCGGGTGCCGCCTCGATATCGGCGACGATCCACAGCGACCCGTCGGATGACGTGGCGCTGGCCCGAACCGTCTCGACCCCCTTCGGCAAGGCCGTCTGCGAGGCCCGGCCAGCCACCCAACCTGTCTGTCCGGACGGCTGCAGCGGCTCTGGTGCGGCGCCGCCGTCGCTCTGGAATTTCAGAAGCTCGTTCCCACCCCCGCTGCCGGCAGCCTGAACCACATAGACCGCATCTGACGTCTGCGCCGCCGTGAAGCGAACCGTCTCGGCGCTCGAGCCCTGCAGCACCAGCCCCCACTGGTCCGCCTGCGCCGGCAAGGTGATGGTCTTGGAGCCGAGCTGGATGGTGCGGGGCGCGCCATTGACCTTTTCCCGGCCCAGCCGCGTGGCGACCCCGGCATCCGTCAGCTTGTCATTGACGAAGGTGATGACGTTATCGAGCGTACGGGTCTGGGCCCCCATACCGGCGAGGTCGATCGGAACCGTGACGTCCCCGCCGACGGTGCCGATCGTAATGTCGAACACGACCGCCCCTTCAAGGTTCGGCACGGAAGTCGCCAGGTCGCCATCGTGAACCGGCCGGGTCACGATCCCATCGTGAACCGGCCGGGTCACGATCCGCGTCGCGTCGCGCGCCACGCCCGCCGACGTCTTCGCGCTGGTCGACGACACACCCTGGACCATCCGGACATCTTCGAATCCGGCAGTCTGAAGATAGGTGCCGACTTCCGAGATCCCGGCAGCAAAGCGCTCGCGGATACGGGCGACCTCGCCCGCGCCGACCCCGCTCTGGTCTACCCTGGTCGCCAGGGCGGTCAACGAGGTCAGACCCTGGTAGAGGGCGAACAGTTTACGATAGTCGGGAGACGCTCCGGGCAGATCGAGGCGACCGGAATCGACATTGATCAACTGTCGGGCGGAAAGCGCGGACCGCACCACGGAATCCGGCTTGGACGGCTTGACGCTGACGTCCCATGGAGGAGTCGGCTGGGTCCTCACCGGCCTCGCACCGGACGTGCCGCCGAGCGCGGTCGTGTCTCCGGCGGAGACTCCGTACAGACCGAGCAGGTAGCTGTTGTTGATCACGGCGAACTCCCACCCATGACCATAGGGGTTCAACCGTAACGACCGCTTAACGTCCGGTTACGGAGGACTCTGCCCGCGACTCAGGGAACAATGTTCGAATGCAGCCGTTATCGGCGCGCTGGATAAGGAGGACGCTGTGAAGACCGCCTTCGTCAACGCCTTGAAATCATTGCTTTCACTGTATGGAATTGGGACGCGGCAGCGCCGCCCCGCTATCCAGATCGGCCCCACTGGCGTGCGACGACCGGCCTAGTTCCGGAACAGCGACAGAATGATCTGCGGCGCCTGGTTCGCGATCGAAAGCGACTGCGCACCAAGTTGCTGCTGGACTTGCAGGGCCTGAAGGCGAGCACTTTCCTTCGCCAGGTCAGCGTCGACCAGCTTGCCGATGCCGGTTTCGAGCGAATCCATCAATTTCGAAACAAAGGTGTTGTGCGTCTCGATCTGTTTCGCCTGGGCACCGAGTTCCGACAGCCCGGAGTTCACCGTCACCAGCGCCGCATCAATAGCAGCGAGCGCGGTCGTCGCGGCGGCGGGCAACAACAGATTCTGCGTGCTCAGGCCAAGTCCGGCGCTGGTGAGATTTTGCGGGTCGATGGAGATCGTCTGGGTCGCGTCGGCATTGGCCAGGAAGGCGAGCGGCGCCGCCAGGGAGTTGTTCAACAGATTCACACCGTCAAACGACGCGCCGACGGCGAATTGCTGGACCGATCGAACAAGGCTCTGAAAATCGTCGTTGTAGGCTGTCCGGGATTCGAGCGTCTGGGACAGGTCGGCCGCAGCCACGGCCTTCTGGCGCATCTGGATGATCAGGTCCGAGATCGCCTCACCGGCCGCCAGGGTCACGTCCGCCAGCGAGGTGGCCCGGTCCAGACTGGTCTTGACCGCGTCAAGCGCACCCAGATCGGCCCGCTGGTTCTGAGCGATGGCCCAGATCGCCGAATTGTCCTTGGCGCCCGCAATCTTCAGGCCCGTGCTGACGCGGTTCTGCACCCCCGCCATCCGGTCATTGATCTGATTGAGGTTCTGCAGCGCAACGAGTGCGGAGGCGTTGGTATGGACGCTGTTGGACATGGTTCTCGCCCTGGATCGGTTCCGGGACAGGCTATGAGGCGAGTCGTGTGCGTATGGTTAACGCAGGATGTCCGGGCGCGCGGCTGCGGCCCGGGGACAATCAGGTCTCGACGGCATGTCAGACGGTGGTGTTGATCACCGCGCCGACGCCGTAGTCCTCACGCTTCCTCATCTCCATCACTTCTTCGCTGGGCAGTTGCCGGACAACCTCACCGGTCTCCCGGTCCAGAGTCTTGTAGACAAAGGATCCCGCCCGGGACCCTTGCTCGATCACCAGCCGGTAACGGGCCTGGCGTTCGGCGTCTGCGGCGGCTCTGGAGTTGGCCTCGCGATCAGCTCCGGACAGAACCGACGGTTCGGCCACGAGAACCGGTGCCGCCAGTATTGTTTTTTCTGCATTCATCTCCTGAACGTCGGCGACTAAACCGACGCCTCCCGGTCACGAACGCTCGGAAGCAGAGGCGGAGCCGTTGTCGGCTCCGCCTCCGTTCCCCATTCCTTAGCGGAACAGGCCGAGCAGGATCGAACTCGACTGGTTGGCGATCGACAGGGCCTGCACACCCAGCTGTTGCTTGGTCTGCAGAGCGGTCAGTCGGGCGCTTTCCTTGGCCAGATCGGCGTCGACGAGGTTGCCCACGCCAGCTTCAAGGGCGTCCTGGATCTTGCTGGTGAAGGTCAGCTGACGTTCCAGGGACTTCGAGTTGCTGCCCAGCGTACCAAGCTTGGCAGCGAACGCCGTATTGGCGGTATCGACGGCGGTGGCAGTGGCACCGGCCCGGAGGATGGAGCCGGTGGCCGTCGCGACGGTCGTTGCGGCGCCGGCCACAGCATGCACCGTATAGGTGGAGGCGGTGCCCGTCTGGACGATCAGGTTGTTGGTGGCCGATCCGGCGGAGAACAGGTTGATCCCGTCGAAGCTCGCGCCCGCAAGTGCGGCCGTGATTTCGGTGCCCAGGGCGTTGAAGTCGGCGAGATAGGCCGTTTCAGCGGCGGAGCCGGCGACGGACGACTGGATGGCAACCGCCAGACCCTTTTGCTCTTCGAGGGCTTTGGAGATCGTGTCACCGGCCGCCAGGGCGACGTCGATGACCGACTGACCGCGCTGGATGGAGTTCTTGACCGAGTTCAGGGCGCCTTGTTCAGCGCGCAGGCCGGAGGCGATCGCGAAGATGGCCCCGTTGTCCTTGGCGCTGGAAACCTTCAGGCCGGTGTTGACGCGGTTCTGGACGGTGTCCAGTTCGCGGCTCGTGGCGTTCAGGCTTTGCAGCGCAACGAGAGCGCCGCTGTTCGTGTTGATGCTATTAGCCATTTTGGCTGTCCTTTGTCTTCGACATGACCGACGCCGTTTTGGCAGTCGGGGGCATTCTGCCCGATGGGGATGAAGCAAGGACGGAGCCACCCACTAACCTGTCATGCCAACTCAACGGTCGTTGTTTTTATTGCGTTAGTTCTTGTTCACCACATTCCAGACCCGGAAAGATTTGCCGGGCTGCGGCAGAATCTGCCGGGTAGTCGGCAGCCTGTGCCGGGCTCCGACCACCCCAGGGATCCGTCGCCGGCGCGCCGGCGTTCCAGGCGCGATCCGGCCTCCAGCGTTGTTCGTGCGGCTGTGAGGATGGTTTCGCGCATCTGTGGCAGCCTGCCGGTCTCGCGCCCGCTCCCCGATCCTGAAATGATCCTCGCCGGTGCCCATAGATCGCCCCCGCATGGCCTCGGGGCGGCAGGAGCGACCGAATGTGACCGACAGCGCCGCAGCCAGCTTCTCCACTATCTCGAAAACGAAAGCAGCCCTGGCGGACGAGTCCGCCAGGGCTTGATTTTCGTTCGGGAAGGTCGCCGGGCCCTGTAACGGACCCGTTTCGAGGTGACCCGGAAGCAGCAGGGTCTAGCGGAACAGACCGAGCAGGATGGACCCGGACTGGTTGGCGATGCCGAGAGCCTGCACACCCAGTTGTTGCTTGGTCTGCAGAGCGGTCAGGCGGGCGCTTTCCTTGGCCAGATCGGCGTCGACGAGGTTGCCCACGCCGGCTTCAAGGGCATCCTGGATCTTGCTGGTGAAGGTCAGCTGGCGTTCCAGGGATTTGGCGTTGCCGCCCAGGGTACCCAGCTTGGCGGCGAAGGTGGCATTGGCGGTTTCGACCGCGGCGGCGGTGGCGCCGGCACGGAGGATGGCGCCGGTGGCCGTCGCGACGGTCGTTGCGGCGCCGGCGACCCCATGAACCGAATAGGTGGTGGTGGTGCCCGTCTGAACCACCAGATTGTTGGTGGCCGAGCCGGCAGCGAACAGGTTGACACCGTCGAAGCTTGCGCCGGCGAGCGCAGCCGTGATTTCGGTGCCCAGGGCGTTGAAGTCAGCGAGATAGGCCGTTTCGGCGGCGGAACCGGCGACGGACGACTGGATGGCGACCGCCAGACCCTTTTGTTCTTCCAGGGCCTTCTGGATCGTGTCGCCGGCCGCCAGGGCGACGTCGATGACCGAAATGCCGCGCTGGATGGAGTTCTTGACCGAATCCAGCGCGCCCTGTTCGGCGCGCAGGCCGGAGGCGATCGCGAAGATGGCCCCGTTGTCCTTGGCGGAAGCAACCTTCAGCCCGGTGTTGACGCGGTTTTGCGTGGCATTCAGCTCACGGCCGGTCGCGTTCAGGTGCTGCAGCGCAACGAGGGCGCCGACGTTCGTATTGATGCTGTTAGCCATTTTGGCTTTCCTCTTTGTCTTCGACATGTCCGACGCCATTTTAGCGGTCGGGAGCGTTCTGCTCGGTTTACCGTTGAGCAAGGACAGGGCCACCCACTGAACATCGGCGAACCTTCGTCGATTGTTGATTTTGCTATATAATTTCCAGCCGCTGGCCCATTTCCTACGGCAAGACCTTCCAGGACCAGGCACCTTCTGCCGAGTGGTGGGCAGGTCATGCCGGTCGGAAATGCCGGGCAGGGATTCGGCACTGTCTTGCGTCCGGCTACCAGGGCCAGGCCGCCGGCCTGCGCCGCGCTTCGGTCTCGCGTTGCCACCGATCCTGCAGCGCCCGCTCTGCCGTAAGCGTCTCGACCGCCAGCGTCCGCGCGGTCTCGCAGGCGACCAGGCGCGCGCCCCGTTCGATGTACGCCACTTCAAGATCGGCGATCGTCGGCGCTTGCGGCAATCGGCCCAGCACGCAGGGCCTGGTCGCCGCCTCCGGCAGGGTCAGCCGCGGCGGTTCTGCAGACGGCGGGAGCGAGGCGGCACAGCTCGCGGTCATGGCTGGCGATACGAGCCATGCGATCAGGGTCCAGCGGGGTGTCGGCATCATGGGCGCTCCTGGCCTGTGTCGTGGCCCGCGCGGTTTCCCGCGCCAAGGCCACGGTCTGTTGGTGACGTTCGTCGAGCCGTCGAGCCTGTTCCGCAGCGCCCACGACCTCGAGCCGGCGCGCGCCAGCCTCTGCGACGGCCGCTGACGCTCCAGCCTCGGCGGCAGCCAGCCGACGCTCCCCCAGCCCCAATGGATCCCAGCGGACGCCCATTCCGTGCAGGCCGATCAGGCCCGCAGCCAGCGCAATGGCCACAGCCAGCGCCCAACCCAATGGGGTCAGGGTCTTCAAAATCATCGGCGTCCTCATGGGAACACCTTTCGATCCAGCTCGAAATGGGGGCCGTCCCTAAGACTGCTCCAGTCGCCGCCCCAGACGATGGCTGTGCCCTGGCGGGCCGCGGCCGCCTTGAACGCCGCGGCGATACGCGGATAGAGCGGCCAGTCCCAACGCACCTGCCCATCGACCAGCGCCGCGACATCGACCGCGTGGCCGGTCAGATGGCGCGACCGCCTTGTGAGGCTGGCCCCGGCCCGGACCAGAGCGGCCTGGCGTTCGGGCGTGCGCAGCCCCTCGGTCACCATGAACTCCACCGAGGTCAGCGCCGCGGCCTCCCGCACCAGGGCGGCGAGGCGCGGATGCACCCCGGCCAGCCGCTTCAGCGACCGCTCGGACAGACGAAAGCTCATGGCCGGTCCCCCCCGCCGACCCGGGGCCGCAGGACCGCCAGCGTCGCGATCAGTTGCTGGGCCGTCGGCGCCACCAGATAGAGGACCAGCACCAGCGCCAGCAGCGCCATCAGCCCCTGCGCCAGTCGCGGCGCGGCCTCTGATGGCATCGCCTCGATCAGACGGTCGAGCAGCAGCCAGGCCGCGCCGCTGGTGGCGAAGACATACAGCCTGCGCCAAAGCCACCGCCCCTCGGCCAGCAGCGGCGCGCCGGATGTGGAAGGCGCGGTCATCGGTCATCCTCCGGGTCATCGAGAGGCGCGGCGCCGCGGCGCCAGCCGGGGCTGGCGTGCGCGAACAGGTCGGCGTCCGTCAGGCGGCCGGGGCTGTCCCAGACCTCATCATCCAGCAGCCGGGGATCGGCGCGATCATCGGAAAGGCTCATGGCGCGGTTCATCCGGCGGCAACCAGCTAGACGACGCCCGGCGCACCGGCCCCGCCGCTGCCGCCCGCGGTGACCCCGGCTCCGCCACCGCCGCCGCCTCTGCCGACC
>VFBG01000231.1:0-7483 GCA_006515835.1 bacterium
AGGTCGCGTCGCGGCCCTGACGCAGCAGGGCCTTGGTCATGCGCAGCGCCTGGGGCGCGCGGGAGGCGACGTCTGCGGCGATCTCCATCGCCTCGTCCATCAGCCGATCGGGCGCGACCACCCGGCTGACCAGCCCCCACTCCATCGCCGTCTTCGCGTCCAGCACCCGGGCGGTGAACAGCATCTCGGCGGCGCGCGCATAACCGATGTTGCGCGGCATCAGCCAGGCCCCTCCGTCGCCCGGCAATATGCCAAGCTTCAGGAACGGCACGCCGAAGCTGGCCGTCTCCGAGGCGATGCGGATGTCGGCCAGCCCGGCGATGTCGCAGCCCAGTCCCATGGCCGGGCCGTTCACCGCCGCGATCAGCGGCACCTCCAGCCCGTACAGCGACCGCACGATCCGGTGGACCACGCGGCGATAGCGTTCGCGGATCTCGGAGCCGGACCCGGCGAACAGGTCGCGCCGGTCCTTCATCGCCTTCAGGTCGCCGCCCGCTGAAAACGCCCGCCCGGCCCCGGTCAGGACCACGCAACGCACGCCCTGGTCAGCATTCACCGCCTCGCAGGCCGTCGCAAACGCCTCGCCGTCCTCGAGATCGGGCAGGGCGTTGAGCCGGTCGGGCCGGTCCAGGGTCCAGAGTTCGATATGGTCGCGGCGGTCTCGGCGGATCAGGGTCATCTACCCGATGTGCCGCAGGCGCGGCCCGGCCGCAATGTCCGGTCAGCCCGGGGTCAGCTAGGGCTTGCCCGACAGCGACCACCAGGCCCGCACTCCGGCGGAGTCCGGGGCATCCGCGGCGGACGGCTCGACCGCCGCTTCGGTCGCGCCCAGGCTTTCGAACCGGCGCACAACGGCGACGCCCGGCGGGATGGCCCATTCCTCATCGATGAAACAGGCCCGTTCAGGGGCGAGCGTGTCATCGCGTGTCATCGTCGGCCCCATCGCAGGCCGCGCCGCCGCAACCAGCGAGAAGTCTACCCCGCGGTCCTCGGACCAGCCGGTTCGCCACGGCCGCACGCGCGTCGTGGCGACGAGCGTCGCCTTAAGCCTGAACATGGTCCCCGTCCCCTCGAGTAATTACTCTGACACAGGTTGAGGGGCGGCGCGACTGACTGAGCCTGACAGTAGAATTGCAAAGCCCCGGACCTTGCGGACCGGGGCCGGGTCTTCTGCGTAGCCGCGCGACTTTCTAGTCGCGCTTGCGTAGCTTGATGGGCACGAAGTTCGACGGGTGGCTGACCACGCGGTCGCCGGCCCCATAGCCGTTCTTCGTATTCACCAGCATCCCGCCCCACAGGGCGAACGACATCATGGCATGCTGCAGATTGCGGTCTCTGTCTTTCATCTGGCGTCTCCTTTCGAGTGAATGATGAAAAGAGACGCGTCGTGCTTTTCGGGAATCTCACCGTCATAGTCGTTTCGCGTCATGGTCTGTTTAGCGCCGCGACGCGAAAATTGCAACTGGTTTTACTCCGTAACCGGACCATATTTCGCATTCATGTCACTGAACCCTCCAGCACCGCCGGGTCCGCCCCCCAAAGTGCCCAGGGCTATCGCCACGCCCTGCGTCAAGGTTTGCATCGTCGACGGTGCCACCAGCCTCTGCCTCGGCTGCTGGCGCACCCTGTCCGAGATCGGCGGCTGGAGCGGTTTCACCGACGCAGAACGGGCGGAGATCATGGCGGCGCTGCCGGCGCGCGAAGCGCGCGGTGGCTAGTGGCTAGTGGCCACTAGCCACTAGCCACTAGCCGCTAATCACTTCCCGTCCTTAACCCCCCGCAAACCACACCCCTTCACCGCATCCCAACCGCCATGTGAGACACCTGAGCAGCCGCAGAAGCGGCGTGTTCTCGACGGACGGCGTATGCGTTTCGACCTTTCCTCCGCCGGAGTGATGGCCCTGGCCGTAGCTTCGGCCCTGAGCACCGCATGGTGGCTCAACCACGCCGACGCGCGTGGCCAGGCGCACGCCGCCACGCCCGCGGTCGTGCACGCTCCCGCCCATGGCGAACCGGCCCAGGTGTTGAAGGCCGCCGACGGCCACTACTGGGCCGACGCCCTGATCGATGGCCAGAGCGGACCCCGGGCCGTTCGCGTCATGGTCGACACCGGCGCCAGCGTCGTGGTCCTGACCCCCGACGACGCCGCCCGTCTGGGTCTGCAGCTCAAATCCGGCGACTTCTCCGCCACCGTCATCACCGCCTCCGGCCCCGTCCCCGCCGCCCCGGTCGCCCTGCGCACCGTCGCCGTCGCCGGTGCCCACGTCGAACAGGTCGAGGCCCTCGTCGTCCAGCGCGGCCTGCCCCACAGCCTGCTCGGCATGAGCTACCTCGGCCGCCTCTCCTCGTTCAGCGCCACGCCGTCGGAGATCACGCTGCGGCCGTAGGAGTGGCCGGTGGCCAGTGGCTAGACTAACCACTCAGAGCGCCTTCCAAACCACCGCCGCCGCCGTCACCAGCAGCCACACCGCGACCGCCCGTCGCAACACAGCCCGGTCCAGCGAATGCGCCAGCTTCGCCCCCCAGGGCGCGACCGCCGTGGTCAGCACCGCCATCACCACCGCCCCGGGCACGTTCACATACCCCAGCGACAGCGGCGGCCGCCCGCCGGCGTCCCAGCCGAACACCACGAACCCCAGCGTCGCCGCCGTTCCGATGGCCAGTCCAAATCCCGATGCCGTCGCCACCGCCTGATGGATCGGCCGCCCGCACAGGGTCATCATCATCCCGCCGAAACTGCCGCCGCCGATCCCCATCATGGCCGAAAGCCCGCCGATGACCGTCCCCGTCACCCGCCGCCCCCAGCCCTCCGGCAGGTCGCGCCGCAACGTCACCCGCTCCGGCAGCAGCCCCATCTGCGCCGCCACCACCAGCAGGCAGACGCCATAGACGATGGCCAGCCCCTGCATCGAGGTGAACCCCGCCACCCCCGCCCCGACCAGCGCCCCCGCCGCCACCCAAGGCGTCCAGCTCTTCAGCACCGCTTCATCCACCGCGCCATGAGACCGATGCGCTCTCAACGACCGCCACGACGTCGCGACAATGGTCAGCAGCGACGTCCCGATCGCTGTATGCAGGTTCCCCTCGCCCCCGACCCCCAGCACCTCAAAGGCATAGAACACCGCCGGCACAATCACCGTCCCGCCCCCAACCCCGAACAACCCGGCCACCAGCCCACCCACCAGCCCGGCGGCCGTCAGGGCGGCGAGCAGGAGGAGCAGGTCGGAGAGGGGGAGGGTGGTCATGGGCGGAGGGATAACACCATTTCTCCCTCCCCTTCATGGGGAGGGGGGTGGGGAATCGCAGCCTTAGGTGCCGCTGGTGGCAGGTTCGCCCTTCCCCACCCTGGCTCGGCTCCGCCTCGCCGTTCCTCCGTTGAAGGGGAGGAAGAGGGGCTGGCTAGTGCTGACCCGCGATTGCGCTTTCCAGCAGGGCGATCTCCTCGGGCGTCAGTTCGAACAGGCGATAGACGATGGCGTCGATCTCGCGTTCGGCTGCCGCGATTTCGGCAGACAGGCGATGCACCTCGGCGGCGTTTTCGGAGAGGTAGGCCTCCCATTCGCCGCGTTCCCTCAGCGGAATCTCGGTCTTGAAGGTCGCCTTTACCTCGGCCCGGAAGGCGGTGAAGTCGAGGTCGTGCCAAGCCTCCAGCTTGCGGGTCAGCTTGCGACGATCGGGCGGGGCGAGATCGAGGATGCGGCGGCCTGCTTCGGTGATGATGTGTCTTCGCTTGGTCGCATGGGCAGTAGCCTCCGTCGCGAGGGTTTGAAGCGCGGCGGCCACCGGAGGCGTTAGTTCGGGGAGCGGCGTCTGGCTTACAAATTGTGCCTTCAAACGCGCGAAACCACCCCGCACATCTGGCGTCAGCGTACGCCAGAAGAACCAAGCCAAACTGGAGTTCAAGAATGCGACCGGCCATTCGTCGTCCGTCGCCACAAAGAACGCGGTGCAGTCAAGGAAGGACGAGCTGTCGTCCCACGCGACGCGCGCTTCAGGTGAGATATCAGGCCAAACGAACCGACGCTTCGAGAAGAAAGGCTGATAGGCTAGCTGCGCCTGTTGAAGTTCCCACCACCCCTGCTTCGTTGCCCGCTTCTCCAGCGCGTCCTTGGAGCGCAGCAGCCAATCGCGCACCGCCGGATAGGCCTCGATGTCCACCTGACCCCTCGGCGTATTGATCAGGAACAGATCGTCGCTCTCGATCCGCCAGCGCTTGATATTCTCTCCTCGCAGGAAGGGCTTCAGCAGGTCCGCCGATTTCGGGTCGGCACCCACCAGCCGATCGCGCGTCGCACGGTCGATCACGAAGGCTTCGTTCAGCCCGGTCTTGATGCCGTACAGCGGCGCCCCATAAACCTCACCCAAGGCCTTGCGCCCGCCTGTGATCTTGGCCCTCAGGGCCGCCAGCGCATCGTCCTCGAACTGCCACGACCCCTTGCCCAACCGAGCGCGCGGCATCGATGTGGATCGCCGGGCGAATTCGCGGCCGATGTCCTCCGGCGCCTTGTCGGTCACGGCGAGGAACCGCAACTGCCCCCCATCGCCACTGTCGCCCTTTCTCAGGGTCAGGATGGCGGGATAAGTGGTGACGCCTTCGAATATCTGCACATCGCCGAAATCGATCACGTCCTCGATCCCGACGCCGTCGCCGAGAAAGGTGCGCAGGTTCTCGCCCGACCCGGTCTTGAAAGGTCGTCGGCGACGACATAGTGTTCGCTCAGGTACGGCTTGATGGGCTTCAGATGCTCCATCCGCACATAGGGCGGATTGCCGATCACCACGTCGAAGCCGCCGCGCGCCCGGACCTCAGGGAAGGCCGCTGTCCAGTCGAACGGATTATCGCTGAACTTGGGGTCCGCGATCAGGCTGTTGCCGTCCTGGATCGTCGCCTCGAGGTTCTGCAGCCGATGGTCCCGCCGGGCCGTCTTCAGCCACAGCGATAGACGTGTGATCTCTACCGACTCTGGGTTCAGATCGACCCCGTAGAGGTTCTTCGTCACGATCTCGTCGAAGACATCGAAATCGATCTCGACATCCAACGCCTCCAAGGCCTTGACCGCGTCACGGTATCGCCGCGCCATCTCATCGAAGGCCGCGACCAGAAAGGCCCCCGAGCCGCAAGCGGGATCGACGATCGTGAAGTCGCGCAAGGTCTCAAGATAGGCGCGCCAGAACGGTGCAGCCTGTTCCGGCGGAGGCCCTTGGGAATCGTCCTCGGGCTCCCACATGCCGTGTTCGTCCCACAGGGCAGCGCGACGTTCGTCCAGCGATCGTCCGACCGTCTGCTCCACCACGAACCGTGTGATGCTGTCGGGGGTGTAGACCACACCCTCGCGCTTCTTCTTGGAGACCTCGGGCGCAGTTCCGGACTTCAGAGCTTCGATGTCGGTGATGGACTGTTCGAACAACCGGCCGAGCACGGTGACCGGCACTTCGCGGCGATAGTCCCATTCGCCCAATCCCGCGATCTCGACCGCCAGCCAGTCAGGCACGACGACGACGTCCGCGACCGGGTCGTTGGCGAACAGACCACCGTTGTAAGCTGGTATGCCCAGTCTGGGGCTGCCCTTATCAACTGCCCGGAACAGGCCGAGGAAGTTGTTCCAGAGCGGCTGGGGTGCGAAATTATTGATCATCTTGGACGCCTTGTCCAAGAGCCGGTCTTCCATCAGGTCGGTGCGCTGGGCGAAGGCGATGAACAGGATGCGGTCCAGCAGCTTCTGGGCCACCTCGATCGCCTTCAGCGTATCGAGTCCCGGACCGTCCTCCCCAGTATTTCGCAGGAAGTCGATTAGGCGCTCACGAAGCGCCTTGTACTCGGCATAAAGGGTATTGGTCACCGCCTTGTAGGCGCTGTCAGTATCGCGAAGCAGCTGGTCTGTCTGGCCGCCGAACAGGTTGCGCGCCGACAGAATGCGCCAGAGCCGCTCATGCTCCTTCGGTTCGTCTAGTCGCGTCAGGTCGAACGTCTCGTATGCGTCGCGGCCGCGCCCGAAGGCATACATCCGGATTTCCAGACAGTTGGAAACCAGCACCCAGCGAACCGGACTGCGTTTCCGACCCGGATCGATCCGGTCCAGGTCTATGCTGGACGGCCCCTTCAACTCGAACGGCGCGACGATCTCGTCCGTTTTGTCCGCGACGTTGAAGCGGCCCAAGGCGACGTCAGCCGACCCAGCGCGGATCGTCGCTTCGTGCTTCAGGGTATAGGGCGCGGCGGGATCGAACTGTTCATAGCCCAGCACTTTTTGCAGAACCGCCTCGATGAACACGGGCCGGATCGCCGTTTCCTTTTGCGCCCGGAATTTGGGATCACGAACTTTGCGGGCATAGTCCGCGACTGCCGCAAGTTGGTCCTCCGTGGGCGCGAAGACGGTAACGCCACGCCGTGACGCATCCTCAACAACGCCGTAGTTGAACAGCGGCGTATGCAGGGTGCGAGAGAATGCGCGCGACTTGCGCGAACCACCGCCCGACGAGGGCAGATCGATACCAGCGGATGCGAACAGTTCCATTGTACCTGACGCTAAACGGATGAACGGATTCGGTCGACTGAATAGGTCACGGCTCAGGTTCCCCAACTCCGCTTCGACGTCCCGGCCCACCCCCCGCAACCTTTCCCCATCGACTCCCGTTCTCTCCGGCAACAGGGCAACCCCACCCGGAAAGAACCCCCCATGACCGCCATCAAGACCTTCACGGCCGCTGCCGCCGCAGCCCTGACCCTCGCCGCCGCAGGCGCTGCCTCGGCCCAGACGCCCTACAGCGCGACCCCCTACGGCCAGCAGCAGCAGCCGTCGCAGGGTGGACAGGTGCTGGAGGCGATCCTCGGCACCCTGTTCGGCCAGGGCCAGACCACGCTCGACAGCGAGTGGAGCCGTGGGCGCCGGCCGCTGTACAACCAGCGCACCCAGTTCGAGTCGCGGCTCGACGCCGGCGTCCGCGACGGTTCCATCAACTACCGCCAGTCGGAGCGGCTGCGCGCCGGCTTTGCCGAACTGGTCGATCTGGAAACCCGCTATGCCTCCGACGGCCGCTTCACCACCGCCGAGCGCGCCGAGCTGACGGACCGCTACCGTCGCCTGAACGAGCGTCTGGAGTCCGCGGAGGACGATGACAACGATGGCGGCTATGGCGGCTGGGATCGTCTGGCCGGCCAGAGCGCGGAGTTCGACGCCCGCGTCGCTGCCGCCCTGCGCGCCCGCGACATCACCCGCACGGAATCGACCCGGCTGCGCACCGACTTCCAGGCGCTCGTGCGACTGGAGGCCCAGTATGAGCGCGATGGCCTCAGCGACCGCGAACGTCAGGATCTGGAGGCGCGCTACGCCGATCTGAACCGCCGTGTCGGCGATGACTATGTCCCCGGCAACGGCGGCGGCTACGGCAACGACCCGCGCGCGATGCAGATCGAGGCCCGCATCACTGCTGGCGAGCGCAACGGCTCCATCAGCCGCACCGAGGCGAGCCGTCTGCGCACCGA
>VFBG01000231.1:7555-8893 GCA_006515835.1 bacterium
GTGATATCCGGGACCGGTTCTCTCAGGGGGCTGGTCCATGATCGAAACGCTCGTTCCCGTCGCCGTCGGCCTGTTGGTGCTGACGGCGGCCATCCACTCCCTGCTGGGCGAGCGGCGCCTGATCACGCCGCTGATGCGCGAGCGGACGGGGGTGCTGGCGTCGGACCAGTATCGGCTTCTGCTGCGGCTGACCTGGCATCTGGGCTCGGCTTTGTCGCTGGCCCTGGCGGCGGTCCTGCTGGCCGCTGTCTGGCGGCCGGAAGCCGTGCTGCGGATCGCGCTCACGGCGACGGGGACGGTGTTTCTGCTCGCCGGCCTGATCGACGCCGTCGGCACCCGCTTGCGCCACATCGGCTGGCCCTTCCTGACCGCCATCGGCGTGATCGCCTTCGTGGCTCTGGCGGGCCTGCCCGTCTAGATCAGCAGCGCGCCCTCGTGCCTCAACAGCCAACCCTTCCGCTCCAGCCCGCCGCCGAAACCGGTCAGGGACCCGTCGGCGCCGATCACCCGATGGCAGGCGAGGATCAGCGGGATCGGATTGCGGTTCAGCGCGGTCCCCGCCGCCTGGGCCGCCGTCATCCTCGGGCCTGACCCGGGGACCAGCTCGCCCGCCCGCTTCGCCATCTCGCCATAGCTGATCGTGACCCCCGCCGGCACAGCCGCCAGCGCCCGCCACACCCGCGCCTGAAAGCCGTCGCCCGCGACCGCGCCGTCCAGTGACCAAGGCACCCGCGTCAGGGCCTCTCGATCCCCATCGAAATAGGCGCCGATCTCCCGCGCGACCGCCGCCGGCACCACCCCGTCACCCAGCGCCGCCCCCGGATACTCCCGCCGCATCGCCCCGATCAGCCCGTCCCCGAACGATACCCCCCGCACCACGCCCGCGTCATCGCACGCCAGCGCCAGCGGCCCGATCGGACTGTCCAGGCGGGAGAGGGTGAGGTGCATGTGGAAGCTCAGGGCTTAGGGCTTAGGGCTTAGGGCTTAGGGATTAGGGATTAGGGAAGGGAAGGAAGCGGGAGCAGGGGGGGGCAGGCAACAGCGGGGCCAGGCGGTCAGTGCACCGCCCTAATCCCTAATTCCTAAGCCCTAATCCCTCGCTTGAGGCATCAGCGCATTGACCTCGCCCCACCCCATCGCGCCTTCCATCAGCGGCTCCGACCGCCCGTCCGCGAGGAAGCCCTTCGTCAGCGCCGCCGCCCGTCCCCAGACCGCGCTGCACACGCCCGACCCGGCGCTCAACCGCCGCACCCCCAGCCCCTTCAGCGCCGCCGCATCCGGCAAGCCCGGCCAGGCCAGCAGGTTCAGCGGCAGGGGCGTCGCCGCCACCATCGCCGC
>VFBG01000232.1 GCA_006515835.1 bacterium
GCCCAGGCCGCGCGCGCCGCGTACAAGCTGGAGATGGCGGTCCTCGCCGGACACGGGCTTCACTACCGGAACGTGCGCCGCCTGCGGACCATTCCCGAGATCGTCGAATACAACATCGGCCACAGCATCATCGCCCGCGCCGTGTCGGTCGGGCTCGAACGGGCGGTCCGGGAGATGAAAGACCTTCTCCGGTAGCCTGGAATGGAACTCGTCACTGCCGCTGAGATGCGCGAGTTGGACCGCGCCGCCATCGAGGGGCGGAAGATCCCCGGTATCCGCCTCATGGAAAACGCCGGCCAGGCGGTGGCCCGCGAGATGGAGCGCCGCTTCGGCCCCTTGCGCGGCAAGACCGTCACCATCGTCGCCGGCAAGGGACAGAACGGCGGCGATGGATTCGTCGTCGCCCGGCTGCTCCGCAAGAAAAACTGCAAGGCGCGGGTGGCTCTCCTGGCGTCCCCTTCGTCCCTCACGGGCGATGCCGCGACGAATCTGAAACGGTTTCAGAAGGCCGGCGGCCGGTGCCACGCAGTCGACAAGGAACCGGTCCTCGACCGCGTGCTCGCTCCCCTCCTCTCAACCAGTGACCTGCTCGTGGACGCCATCTTCGGAACGGGCCTGAACGCCCCCGTGAAGGGCATCCCGGCATCCGCCATCTCCATGATGAACGCGTGCGGCCGTCCCATCGTCGCCATCGATCTGCCGTCCGGGCTGGACGGCGATCGCGGTTCCGTCCTGGGCACGGCCATCACGGCGGCCCTCACCGTGACCCTCGCCCGCCCCAAACGCGGACTCTACCTGGGCGTGGGGCCGGATCACGCCGGCGTCATTCGCGTGGCCGATATCGGCATCCCGGCCGACCTCATCGCCGCCGCGAAGATCCCTGTGACGCTGCTGGAGGCCGCGGACATCCGCCCGCTGATTCCCAGGAGATCCCGCACCGCGCACAAGGGCACGTTCGGCCATGCCGGGATCATCGCCGGGTCCGCCGGCAAGACCGGCGCGGCCGCCATGGCGGCGATGGCCGCGCTGAGAGTCGGCACGGGACTCGTCACGGTCGCCGCCCCTCGGAGCGTCTCCGACGCGCTGGAGGCCAAACTTTTGGAGGCCATGACCTGTCCCGTCCCGGAGACCGAGGCGCGCACGTTGTCCAGGCAGGCGTTGGAACCGCTGCTCGCGTTCGCCGCCGACAAGACGGCGCTGGCCATCGGCCCGGGGATCGGCACGCACCCCGAAACCCAGGCCCTCGTGCACAGCCTGCTCGGCGGAGCGAAGCGGCCGATGGTGCTGGATGCCGACGGCCTCAACGCCATCGCCGGCCACGCAGACATGCTGGGCCGGGCGCCCGGGCCGCTGATCCTGACCCCGCATCCGGGCGAAATGGCCCGCCTGCTCGGCACCACGTCGGCTGAGATTCAGCGCGACCGGCTCGGCGCGGCCTCACGCCTGGCGCGCGAGCGGAACGTCTGCGTGGTCCTCAAGGGGGCCTGCACCATTGTCGCGGCGCCGGACGGCCGTCTGGCCGTCAATCCCACCGGCAACCCCGGCATGGCGACGGCAGGCACCGGCGACGTGCTGACCGGCCTCATCACAGGCCTGCTCGCGCAGGGACTTGCCCCATGGGAAGCGGCGTGCGCCGGCGTCTTCCTGCACGGCCTGGCCGGTGATCTTGTCGCGAGCGAGCAGGGTGAAGCGGGATTGATCGCCGGCGATGTCATCCG
>VFBG01000063.1 GCA_006515835.1 bacterium
AGCCGACGGTGCCTGGGTCGGCTGGGCGGCGGGGCGCGGGCGTGACGGGCGGAAGGTGGCGCGGGCCGGCTGCGAAGGGGCGGCCCGGCCTGACAGGCCGAGGCGGTGCACCTTGCCGATGACGGCGTTGCGGGTGACGCCGCCGCCAAGCTGTTTTGCGATCTGGCTGGCTGACTGGCCTTCCAGCCAGAGCTTCTTCAGCGCGCCGACGCGGTCTTCTGTCCAGCCTGCGGTCATAGCCAACCCTCCGGGTCTCGGATTCAATATATGGGGTCCAGACGTCCCTCCGGGGGTCTCGACCTACCACTAATCGTAAACGAGGCCCTAACAGACGCAAGATGTGCGAATCAGTCCGTCCACAGGAACCAGATGTAGGGATGGTTAACGGCGGCGAGGCATCAGGCAGCAGCCAACAGGCATCAGAACGGCGCGGCAGGCAGTGGCGTCGGCCACCCACTGCCTGTTGCCTGTTGCCTGATCACCCGCCTTGCCCCATCTCACGCCCATGACCGACCTGATGAGCACGACCCCCCAGCCGCGCAGCTATTCCGGCGTCAACTGGATCGGGGTGAAGACCCTGTACCTCCGGGAGGTTCGCCGGTTCTGGAAGGTCGGCGCCCAGACCGTGGCGGCGCCGGTCGTCACCACCCTGCTGTACATGCTGGTCTTCGTCGTGGCGCTGCAGGGCGCCCGACCGCCCCTGCACGGCACCCCCTTCGCCGAGTTCGTCGCGCCGGGCCTGATCATGATGGCCATCCTGAACAACGCCTTCGCAAACGCCTCCTCCAGCCTGATCCAGGCCAAGATCATGGGCACCTCGACCGATTTTCTGACCCCGCCGCTCAGCCCGCTGGAGCTGACTATCGGCTTTTCGCTCGGGGCCGCGACGCGCGGCATCGCGGTCGGACTGGTCACGGCGATCTGCGTGCTGCCGTTCGCGAAACTGGGCGTGGCCCATGTCGCCGCCATCCTGTGGTTCAGCCTGACCGCCTCACTGATGATGGGGATGCTGGGCGTCTTCGCCGGACTATGGGCCGAGAAATTCGATCAGCTGGCGGCGGTGCAGAATTTCCTGATCATGCCGATGACCTTCCTGAGCGGGACCTTCTATCTGGTCGACAACCTGCCCGAGCCGTTCGGGACGATCAGCCATTTCAACCCGATCTTCTACATGATCGACGGCTTCCGTTACGGCTTCATCGGCCATGCCGAGGGCGAGGTCTGGATCGGCGTGGTCATGAGCGCGGTCCTGACCCTGGTGATGTCCCTGGCCTGCTGGCAGGTGTTCCGGTCCGGCTGGCGGCTGAAGAGCTGACCAAGAAGTAAGGTGCGCCAGGCTTCGGCCCGCGCTAGCCATGGCCGTCCGCATCCAGGGGGAAGTCCATGCTGTTCCGTTCGCTCGCCGCCGCCGCGGCCCTGCTCGTCGCGTCCACGCCGGTCGCCGCCCAGGACGTCGACCTGCGGGCCCAGGTCGCCGCGTTCGTCCAGCCCTCCAACGAGGCGCGGACCGCCGTTGTGGTCGCCCAGCTGCGCGCCGCCGGGTTCGAGCCGGTCGTCGAGACCTTCGCGGGCGGCAATCCGCGGACGGGCGAGATGGAGGGCCGCAATGTGGTGGTCACCATCGGCGACGGCCCGCGCGAAATCCTGCTGACCGCCCACTATGACGCAGTAAAACTGCGCGACGGGACGATGTCGGACGGCGTGGTCGACAACGCCGCCTCCGTGGTCGGCGTGATCGAGGCGGCGAAGATCCTGCGTGGCAAGGCGCTGACCCACCGCATCCGCATCATCCTGTTCGACCAGGAGGAACTGGGCCTGATCGGCGCGCGCAAATGGATCGAGGCGCATGGCCTGGCCAATGTCGCCGCCGTCGTGAACTCGGACGTGGCCGGCTATGGCGACACGATGATGTACGGCCAGAACAACGGCCCGCAGTCGGCCTTCGTCACCCGCGCGGTGCAGGAGCTGTGCGCCGAGCGGGCGATGCAGTGCGTCGGCTATCCGGTCTATCCGCCCTCGGACGACCGCGCCTTCTCCGCCGCCGGCGCCCCGGTCGTGTCGCTGGGCTTCCAGGACCAGATCGGCGCCCATCAGATGTGGCTGGCATTCAACGGCGGCGAGGCCAACGGTCTGGCCGAGGGCTTTGTCCCGCAGATCTTCCGACTGATCCACTCGGCCGAGGACACGATGGACAAGGTCGATCCGGCGACCGTCGCCCTGGCCGGCGCGACCTATGCGGCGGTGGTGGAGCGGCTGGATCGCCAACTGGCCGGTGTTGACTAACACCGTCCTCCGGCCGACAAGGCCTGACCCTTATTCCAGCGGTCCCGGCGCTCTCCAGCGGCGGGGCCGTCTCGCTTTTGGAGGCTTGTCCCGTGTCCACTGAACATCTGATGGGTGTCTACAACCGCGCGCCGCTGGAAGTGGATCGTGGTCAGGGCGCGCGTCTGTGGGCCAAGGACGGGACCGAATACCTCGACTGCGTCATGGGCATCTCGACCAACGCCCTCGGCCACGCCAATCCGATCCTCGTCCAGGCGGTCAAGGACCAGGCCGAGAAGCTCTGGCACGTCTCGAACATCTTCAAGATTCCGGGGCAGGAAGCTCTGGCCGACGCCCTGTGCGAAAAGTCGTTCGCCGACGTGGTCTTCTTCACCAACTCGGGCACCGAGGCGGTCGAGTGCGCGATCAAGACGGCGCGCCGGTATCATTTCGCCAACGGCCAGCCCGAGCGGATCGACATCTACGGCTTCGACGGCTCGTTCCACGGCCGCACCTATGGCGCGATCAACGCGGCGGCCAATCCCAGCTACACCAACGGTTTCGGCCCGCCGATGGAAGGCTTCCACCAGCTGGTCTTCGGCGACCATGAAGCCCTCAAGGCCGCCATCGCCAATCCGAACACCGCCGCCATCATCGTCGAGCCGGTGCAGGGCGAGGGCGGCTGCCGCGCCATTCCCGAGGTCTGCCTTCGCGGCCTGCGCGAGATGTGCGACGAATACGGCGTCCTGATCATCTTCGACGAAGTCCAGTGCGGCATGGGCCGGACCGGCAAGTTGTGGGCCCATGAGTGGGGCGGCATGACCCCCGACATCATGGCCATCGCCAAGGCGCTGGGCGGCGGCTTCCCCATCGGCGCCTGCCTGGCCACGACCCGCGCCGCCACCGGCATGGTCGTCGGCGTGCACGGCTCGACCTTCGGCGGCAATCCCCTGGCCATGGCTGTCGGCGGCGCCGCCTTTGCCGAGATCTCGAAGCCCGAGACCCTGGCCCACGTCAACGAGATCGCCGGCTATCTGAAGCAGCAGCTGCACGGGCTGAAGGAGCGCTTCCCCGATGTGATCGTCGAGGTGCGCGGCAAGGGCCTGTTGATGGGCATGAAGCTGGTCCCGAACAACCGCGAATTCATGGGCTGGGCCCGCGACGAGGCGCATTTGCTGGTCGCCGGCGGCGGCGACAATCTGGTCCGCATCCTGCCCCCCCTGAACTTCACGCTGGACGAGGCCCGCGAGGCTATCGAACGCCTCGAGAAGACCTGCGAGTTCGCGCGCGGGAAAATCTCGGGCTGATGCTCCGGGCTCTCGCCCTGATCGTTGCGTTGGTGTTTGCCGGGGCCTGTGCGTCGGCGAATAGTGCGACGGTGGAGGGCCAGTTTGGGTTTCTCGCAAGAACCGACGGCAATCTCATCCTGTATCCATCTGAAGCGGCCCGGTCCGGTGACGAGCGTGCGAACTGCATCCAGGTGGCGCGTGACGTGGGTGCCCGGGATTCCGGGTTGCCCCTGGGAAGGGTGATGGTGAACGGGCGGGAACGCTCAAGTGGAGACTGGGAGGAAGATGTGATCCTTCTCAAGTATGGCCACGACCTGGTCGGCCGCGAAACCTGCAGAGGCCGCTACATTATCGCGACAGCCATTGTGGCTGCGCCGGAGGACAACTGATGGTCCGTCACTTCCTAGACCTTCACCGGTTGGCCGCCGCGGAACTCCGCGCCATCCTCGATGACGCCCATGCCCGCAAGGCCGCTCGCCAGGGCTGGCCCAAGGGGCGCGTGGACGCCGACGCGCCGGCAAAGGACCGCGTGCTGGCGATGATCTTCGAGAAGAATTCGACCCGCACCCGCTTCAGCTTCGATGCCGCCATCCGCCAGCTGGGCGGGGCCTCGATCATCGCCAACGCAGGCGACATGCAGCTGGGCCGCGGCGAGCCGGTCGAGGATACGGCCCGCGTCCTGTCGCGCATGGTCGATGCGGTGATGATCCGCGCCAACAGCCATGAGGACGTGGAGCGCTTCGCCCGCGTCTCGACCGTGCCGGTGATCAACGGCCTGACCGACCGCTCGCACCCCTGCCAGATCCTGGCCGACATCATGACCATCGAGGAGGCTCGCGGGCCGATCGCCGGCAAGACGATCGCCTGGGTCGGCGACGGCAACAATGTCTGCCACAGCTTCATGCACGCCGCGCCGAAGCTGGGCTTCCACCTGAACGTCGCCTGCCCCGGAGACTATCATCCGGACCTGCACGACCTGGCGAAGGGCGGCAATCACGTCACCCTGACCAGCGACCCGCGCGAGGCCGTGGCCGGGGCGGATGTCGTGGTCACCGACACCTGGGTGTCGATGGGCGACGGCGACTATGAGGCCCGGCTCGAAGCCTTCGAGGGCTATGGCGTCGACGCCGCCCTGATGGACGCCGCCGCGAGCGACGCTGTCTTCCTGCACTGCCTCCCGGCCCACCGGGGCGAAGAGGTGACGGACGCCGTCATCGACGGACCGAAGTCGCTGGTCTGGGACGAGGCCGAGAACCGCATCCACGCCCAGAAGGCCGTGCTGGCCTGGTGTTTCGCGGGCTAAGGCAACAGGCAACAGGCAACAGGGCTGATCCTGCTTCTACTGCCTGATGCTTACGCCAGGTTCACGTCCGCAACGCCGCCCGCGTCCGGTAGCCTCTTCGTCAGATTGGCCTTGGCGACTTCAAGCATGAAGCGGACCGGTCCCTTCTTCGACACCCAGATCCGGCCGTCGTCGGCGTCGAAGCGTAGCAGAGTCAGGTGCGGGTCGTCCTTGCCCTCAGGGTACCAGGCGGCGAGGACCGGGTTCCACATCTTGTCGATGAGTGCCGGATTGTGCGGCGCTACGGACAGCGTGCCGTGGATGCAAGCCCAGACCTCCTGGTTCTTCGAACTGTAGGTGAATTTCGCCCACTGGTCCGGTAACGCTGCGTCCCCGGCCAACTCCGTGTCATCGCGGGTGAAAAACCAGAGGACCCCGGTCTCCTCCTCGCGGAAGGCGGTCATGGGCTGGGCGCTGTAGCCGGGCTGGTCGAGGCCCAGCATGACGGTGTTGGAGCTTTTGAGGTGGCTCCAGAATTCCATTTCCGCCTCGGCAGCGGTCAGGGTTTTCTCGCCCATGGCTGGATCTCCTGTTCGAGGTGGCCAAACCGAAAAATGGCCGGACGCCGAACTGGTTCCCATCACGCTTCGACTAATAGGGTCGTTGCGGCACGCCCATCAGGGTTCCCAGGTGGATCACGAGGACCAGGATCGCGGCACCCGACAGCAACATGATGAACCGCCACGGAATCATCCGCACGCCTCGCGTCAGGTCCCACGGCCGCGACCCCCGCCAGCCGGCGAAGACGGCCAGCGCGAGCGCGACGACGAGCAAGGCGAGGGTGACGGTCAGGCTCATCCGCGCGAGGTGGTCCGTTGAACGTCCCGACGCAAGGGCGAATTCCTTGCCGGGAGGTTAATCTTCATGGGTCGTTAACCACGTCGGCGCGAAATATTCATCGGGTCGCGGCGCTTTCCACAGGAAGATGGGGATACCGCTATATCTTGGGGTTAACCACGCGTTTACACCCATCATCTTGGCGTTTAGCGTTGGCCACATGGGTCGGGAGTCGAATCAGTGAGCGCAGCCGCGGCGCCTTGGAGCGTGAAGGGCATTGAGCCCAAGGCGCGCGAGATCGCCAAGGACCTCGCCCGTCGCTCCGGGATGACGCTCGGCGAGTGGCTGAACACCATCATCATGGAAGACGGCGACGATGACGAGGGCGGCTTCACGCCCCTGTCCCGCCGCCTTCACGCCGCGGACAGCATCGACCGGCGCGGTCGTAGCCGGCGCGTGGACGACGCCTACGGGGCGGGCGCGAGCGAGGACCAGTTGCAGCGCCTCGGCGCCTCGATCGACGCCATCGCCGCCCGGCTGGAGGCCGCCGAGCGTCGCTCCACCGTCGCCATCCAGGGCGTCGATCAGGCCGTCTCCGGACTGGTCCGTCGACTGGAGGGGCAGGATCAGACGGGCAAGGCCTACGCCCGCCGCATCGACGATATCGCCGAGGAGCTGCGCGAGGGACACAAGCGCCTGCGCCGTTTCGAGCAGGAAGTCGGGCCCCAGACGGCCGAGACTTTCGGCAAGGTCGAGACCACCATGGGCGCGCTCGCCGGCCGCCTCTACGACATTGAGGAGCGCCAGCGTTCCAGCGTCAACGAGCTGCGCCACCGGATGGACGCGGTCGAGAAGGTCGCCGGACCCGGCGTTGGTTCGGAGCTTCTGTCCCAGGTCGGGCAACGGCTGGATCAGGCACAGAGCCGCACGGCCGAAGCCCTGCGCAACCTGCAGACTTCGTTCGCCGGCCTCGACCAGCGCCTGCGCGCCGCCGAATCGAGGGCCGAGCCCGAGGGTGCGCGCGAGGCCGCCCGCTTCGAAAAGCTGGCCGAGACGCTGAGCCGTCAGGTCGAGGGTAACCGCGCCGAGATGATGCGGCGACTCGACACCGCTGAGTCCGAAGGCCGGATGGACCGCATCGAACGTGCGGTTCTGGCCATCGGCGATCAGGTCAAGGCGTCGGAGGAACGCTCCGCCAAGGCGGTCGAGAGCATGGGCCATGAAGTCCTGCGCATCGCCCAGAACCTGAATGGCCGGGTCCAGTCGATCGAGGCCGAAACGCCGGTCCGGTTCGAACAGCTGAGCCGCAAGGTCGAGACCGACATGGGCCGGTTCGCCCAGGGTATCGAGCAGAGGCTGACCGCGACCGACGACCGCCACGCCCTGGCCCTCGAGAAGCTGGGCGGCGAGATCACCCGCATCTCCGACCGGCTGAGCGAACGTATCGCCCAATCCGAGCGGCGCTCGCAGCAGGCGCTGGACGACATCGGCCGCCGCCTGGCCGACAGCTCCAGCCGCATCGAACAGGGCTATGACCGCGCGTCCGGCGAACTGGCCGAACGTATGCGGATGTCGGAAGAACGCACCGCGGCCCTGATCGCCGAGGCTCGTGGCAACATCGACCGCCGTGCCGAAATCCCGGCCGCTGTGGCTGCTCCGGCGCTGGATTCAGACTGGCGGGCCGCTGCCTTCCCCGACGCCGCCTTCCCCGGTGCGCCATTCTCCGACGCCGTGTTTGACGATCCGATCTACGCCGAGCAGCAGGCGTGGTCCGCTGACCTCGCCCCGCCCGAGCCGGCGCCGGCAGCGGTCAGTCCTGCGCCTTCGGCCGATGAGGTCCTGGCCGCAGACGCCATCTTCGACGCGGTGATGCGCGGCCCGCGCGTCAATGAAACGCCCGCTGAGGACCCGACGGTCGCTCAGGCCCCCTTCGGCAGCCGTCCTGGCGGGACGGCGTTTGACGACGAGGTCGGCCCCGCACCGCAGATTCCCGCTTTCACGCCGCCCCCGTTTGTCGCCGCCCCGCAGGTCCAGCCGGCTCAGGCTCAGGCTCCGACGACGCCGACCGCCTTCGGCCAGGGTTTCGGCGGTGCCGACGTTTCGGATGCGCTGGAGGCGACTGCCCCCGGGAACGCCGGCGGAACCTTCGACGGTGGGCATGACGATTTCGAGGGTGAGACGGACTTCGTAGATCCCCGCGCCCTGCGCGCGGCGGCGGCCCAGGGGCGCGCTTCTTCAACGCGCCAGACCATCGATGCGGCCCGCGCTGCCATGGCCGCGCCGGCCGCGGCAGAAGCGCCCGCCCGCTCGGGCTTCGGCCTGAAGCGCGGCGGGAAGTC
>VFBG01000233.1 GCA_006515835.1 bacterium
ACCGCCAGATTGCAAGACGTGGTGGTCTTGGCGACGCCGCCTTTCTGATTGAACACCGCCACCATGACCGGCGGGGTGATCCCAGGCGGGGCGGCGGAGCCGGTCATCAGAACAGTTCGTCGTCGATATCGTCGCTGGGCGTTGGATTGCGCGGGCCGGGGTCGCGGCCGTGCAACGCCTCGTTGAAGCGCTTGCGCCAGTCACCCAGGGTCACGCACTGGCCCAACTGACCGATCCAATTGGCGGCGGTCCGCGACACGTCGGGCATGGTCAGATGAACGTCGCCGGCTTCCACCAGTTCGGCTTCGAGACGGCGCAGGGTTTCCAGCACCGACGCCACCTGTTCCAGTCCCTGGCGCGAGCGGTCGGCCGCCTGGAGACGGTGAACCACCGTGAAGGTCTCGGCCTGAATCTGGGCGGGATCGAGGATGACCGAGGCATCGCCCATGCGGCTGAGCACGCTGGCGGCACCCTCGGTGGAGTTCTCGAATTCCTGGCCGGTGGCGATGGCCTCGGCCGCCAGAAAGGCGAAGGCGTTCTGCTGCAACTCGGAAAAGGCTCGCCAACGGGCCAGCAGTTCCAGCAGATCGGCTTTGGTGGCGCTATGTTCTGTCATGAATATCCCCGTCGCTCCCCAGGGGCCAGTGTTGCGTATTAGTGGGTCGGCATCAATGCTTTGGTTACGCCCGGCACAATCTCAGGATTTCGTCGGCGATGCGCGACAGGGCCAGTTCGCGGACCACGCCTCCCAGGATTCTCGTCCTCGCCGATGGTCTCGGCACCGGCCCGGCGCATGGCCAGCAATCCTTCGGCGCCGTCGCGGCCCATGCCGGTGAGGATGATGCCGACGGCGTTGGAGCCGCAAACCTCGGCCACCGAGTGGAACAGCACGTCGACGCTGGGCTTGTGGCCGGAGACCAGCGGCCCGTCATGGGTATGGGTCATCAGGGCGGCGCCCGAGCGCTTCACCGTGAGATGGCGGTCGCCGGGGGCGATGTAGACATGGCCGGCCAGGATGCGCTCATTGTCCTCGGCCTCCTTGACGCGCACCGCCGCCAGTCCGTCGAGCCGTTCGGCGAAGCTGGTGGAGAAGCGCGGCGGGATATGCTGGGCGATGACGATGGGCGGCGCGTCGGGGGGCAGGGCCAGCACGATGTCGCGCAAGGCCTCGACCCCGCCGGTGCTCGACCCGATGGCAACCAGCCGGTCGGTGGACTTGTAGATCTGGGTCACCGACAGCCTGGTGGCCGGCCGGCGGCCGTGATCGACCAGCGCCCTGACCTTGGAGGCGGCGGCGGCCTTGACCTTCTCGATCAGTTCCGGCCCATGGGCGAGAAAACCGCCGCTGGCGGCGTCGGCCGGCTTGCAGAAGACGTCGACCGCGCCCAGTTCCATGGCGCGCATGGTGACCTCGGCGCCTTTCTCGGTCAGCGACGAGACCATGACCACCGGCATGGGGCGAAGAGTCATCACCTTTTCCAGGAAGGCAATGCCGTCCATTCCGGGCATCTCGACGTCGAGGGTCATGACGTCGGGGCTGAGCGCCTTGATCTTTTCCCGCGCCACCAGGGGATCGGGGGCTGTGCCGATCACCTCGATGCCGGGATCGGAGGACAGGATCGACGACAGCAACTGACGCATCAGTGCGGAATCGTCGACGATGAGGACGCGGATCTTGGGCATGGCTGGACTCAGGTGAACAATTCGACGTCGCCTTCGACCGGCACGTCCTTGAGTTTGGAGCGGTAGGAGAGTTCGCGGCTGAGCACGGCGCGTTCCACGTCTTTCTTGAGGAACAGCCGGATGACCTTGCCGATGCGCGGAAAGAAATGAATGCGCCGGGGGTGCAGTCCTCCAAGATCCTCGGCGGCGACGGCCAGGCCTTCCTCGCCCAGATAGCGGCGCACGAATTCGGCGTTGCGGTCGCCGATGGGAATTGTGGCGCCCGTGTTCATGCTGGAGACCACGTTGCCGCCGCCGAACACCTTGATTTCCAGGGATTCGCGCCGGGCGCCACGGCGCAGAAGGTCGTTGATCAGCTCTTCCATGGCGTGATTGCCGTAGCGCATGGACTTGTCCACCGGCGCCCGGTCGCCGGTCGTGGATTCGGGCAGCATGAAGTGGTTCATGCCGCCGATCTTGAGGCGGGGCTCCCAGATACAGGCGGACACGCACGACCCCAGGACGGTGACGATCATCTCCTGCCCGGCGGTCGAGACGTAATGCTCGCCCGGCAGGACCTTGACGGCCATGATCTTGAAGGTCGGATCGAACCAGCGGCGGCGTTCCGCCTCGTCCGCCTGGGCTCCCCAGACCTGGTCCTGGGTCATCGGATACGCCTGTAAACGGTTTTATCAGAAACCTCGAAACGGTCGGTCAGACCGATCAAGGACTCGGCATGACCAAGGTATAGCATTCCGCCAATGGTCAACAGGTCGGC
>VFBG01000064.1 GCA_006515835.1 bacterium
TTCTGTTCGGCGGACTGGCGGTTCAGGCCGGTGCCGGTCTGAAGGGTGGCGCCGACCGAGGCGGCCACGGCGGCCAGATCCTCGCCCCCGCGCACGCGGGCGGCCAGGGCGCTGGCGCGCGCGCTGAGCAGTCGGGCGTTCTCGCGAAGCACCCACTGCTGGGCCAGCGGCTCACGGATGCCGGCCAGAGGGGGCAGGGCCGCAGGCATGATGTCGTCGAGCCGGACCACGAAATACTGGCCCTGGCCCATGTCGACCACTTCACTCTCGGCACCTTTGCCGAGGCTCCACATCGTCTGGATCAACTGCGGGGGCAGGGCGGGGTTGATGTCCTGGCCACTGCGGAGCTTGCCGTCCTGACGGATCGGCGGGATCCGGATGAGCCGTGCGCCGACCTCGCGCACGGCGACGTCCAGCGTCTTGCCATCCTGACGGGCCTTCTCGTAGGCCTCGACCCGGCGATAGACGGTGGCGCGGGCGTCTTCGGCGCGCAGTTCTGCGATCACCTGTTCGCGGACATCAGCCAGGGTCGCGGAGCGGCCCGGCTGGATGCTGGTCACCTTGGCGACGACGAAGCCCACGCCGGCCTGGACCGGGGCGGACACCTGATTGGCCGCCAGGCCGAAGACGGCGGCCGCCACGGCCTGGTCGCCAAGAGCGCTGCGCGGCGTGTCGTTGTACTCGGCGGGCTGGATGCTGTTGGCGCGGGCCACCTCGGCGGGCGACTGGCCGGCGCGCAGGGCGGCGGCGATACGGTCGGCGGCGGCGCGGTTGGGAGCCGTCAGGGTGACGAAGCTGCGTTTTTCGGGCAGCGACAGGGCATCGCGGCGGAAGTTGAACCGCTCCTCGATGCGGGCTTCGGTCGGCGCGGCCGCGGGGGCGGCGCCGTCGTCGAACAGCACGACCGAGGCGGTGCGGGATTCGGGAAGACGAAGCTGGTCTGCGTTCTGGTTCATCAGGGCGGTCAGCTGGGCGTCGGTCGGTGTGCCCGCCGTGCCCGCCATTGCCTGGGTCACGGTGAACCAGCGTCCGTCGCGGGTCTCAAGCGCCTGGCTGGCGAGGATCGCACCGTATACCCGTGGAATTCGCATGCCGGCGCCGAGGGCGGCACCGTAGTGCTGGGTAGAATACTGGTCGCGCAACTGCGCTTCGAACATCTCCGGCGTGGCGTTGTTCTCGGCGAGGGCGTTTCGGTACTGCTCCTCGCTGAACTGGCCCGTGACGCTGTCGAAGAAATTGGGCGCCTGTCGGATCTGGCGCAGGACCAGTTCCTTGCCGGGGCGGATGCCGGCCTTCCACGCCCAGTTCACGAAGCCGAGCTGCTGGGATTTCTGTTCCAGATATTGGCGCAGGCCGCCTTCGCCGATCAGTTCTTCGAACGTCAGGGGACGTCCCGACTGCTGCCGGGCCTGCTCAAGGATACGATCCAGTTCCCCGCGGAACTCGGCCTGGCCCAGGCTGCGGTCGCCGGCGGAAACCACGTGTTTCGGGCCCAGGTTCGCCAGAACATCCATCTGGGATCCGCCCGTGACCAGCAGGCCGATGGCCAGCAGGACCAGCAGGCCGATGGCCCATTTCGATTTGGCGAAGGTGCGGAAGGCGGTGAGCATGGTTGGTCCTGGCGGATCAGCGGCAAGGGTGCTGCTTGGCCTATAGGGTGTCAGCGCCCCGCACGGCAAGACGAAGGCATACTTGTTGGGCCGCACCGGATCGGTTCTCCCTCCCCTGCATGGGGAGGTTGGCCGCGAAGCGACCGGGTGGGGCGGTATGAAGCCGGGCTCTGGCGGTGCGGGACTGGCGTTCCCCACCCGGGCTCGCTGCGCTTCGCCGTCCCTCCCCATGAAGGGGAGGGAGACGCTTGGCTTGTCGAAACCCGCCGCATAGAAAGCCCGCATGATGCAGACCACAAAACTGATCGCCGGAAACTGGAAGATGAACGGCCTGGGCGCGAGCCTAGGCGAGGTGGCGGCGCTGCGCGAGGGGTTGGCTGAGACCCGTCCGGCCTGCCGGGTCGCCCTGTGTCCGCCCGCGACCTTGATCGAACGGATGGCGCAGGCGGCTGGCGACGGAGTCGAGATCGGCGGGCAGGACTGCCGGGCAGAGACCCACGGCGCCTTCACCGGCGATATCTCGGCGGCGATGCTGAAAGACGCGGGCGCGACGCTGGTGATCCTGGGGCATTCCGAACGGCGACAGGGGCACGGCGAGACCGACGCCCTTGTGGCGTCCAAGGCCGAGGCGGCTCTGGCCGCGGGTCTGTCTCCGATTATCTGCATCGGCGAAACGCTGGAACAACGCGAGGCAGGCCGGGCCGTCGAGGTGGTGCGTGGGCAGATCATGGGCTCGCTGCCGCAGGCTCTGGCCGGCACCAATTTCGCTGTGGCCTATGAACCGGTCTGGGCGATCGGCACGGGCCTGACACCCACTCTGGAGCAGATCGAGGAAGTACACCGGGCTGTGCGCGCAGCGATGATCGAGCGGCTGGGGCTGGGCGTCGCTGCCACGCCGATCCTGTACGGCGGCTCGGTCAAGCCCGACAATGCCCGTGAAATCCTTGGCGTGCCGGAGGTCGGAGGGGCTCTGGTCGGCGGTGCCTCGTTGAAGGCGGCGGACTTTCTGGGGATTGTGCGAGGGGCGTGACCGCTTCCGTTGCTCCTGCGCTGCATCAATGTTAGACGCCGCCGCTTGATCGGTGCCACCTCGCGCCACACATATCGGCTGCCATGCTCCAGACAATTCTCCTCGTCGCCATGATCCTCATCTCGGTCGCGCTTGCCGGGCTGATCCTGATTCAGAAGTCGGAGGGCGGCGCCCTCGGGATGGGCGGCGGTCCGTCGGGCTTCATGACGGCGCGCGGCGCGGGCAATCTGCTGACCAAGACCACCTGGGTGCTGGCGGCGCTGTTCTTCCTTTGCGCCATCGGCCTGACGATCCTCGGTAATGTGGAGCGCTCGAACCGTTCGATCGTGGACGCGGACGCTGTGGGCGAACTGATCGCTCCGACGACGCCTGATGCGGCTCCGGCCGCTGATCCGGCGGCTCCGGTGCAACCCGCTGCGCCCTCGCTCCAAAACCTCGAATCCAGCCTGGCGGGCGTGTCCGCTGCTCCGGCCCCCGCGCCGGCGCAACCGGCTCCCGCGAACTAAGGATGGGCGGGGACCTTATCCCCGCCTTCCTCTCCCGCCCTCAAAGTCTCCGCAGTTCCCGGCGGCGCATTGCGCGGCTCATCTTTTCCACGCTTGCTGGATCGCTAGCGATCCAGCGGGTCGAATCAGCGGTAGAGTGATTTCCCATGGCCCGTTACGTGTTCATCACCGGCGGCGTGGTTTCCTCATTGGGAAAAGGCCTCGCATCCGCCGCTCTCGGCGCGCTTTTGCAAGCGCGCGGCTACAAGGTTCGCCTTCGTAAGCTCGACCCCTATCTGAACGTCGATCCGGGCACGATGAGCCCGTATCAGCACGGCGAGGTCTTCGTGACCGACGACGGGGCCGAGACCGACCTCGATCTGGGTCACTATGAGCGCTTCACCGGCGTATCGGCGGCGAAGTCGGACAACATCACCACGGGCCGGATCTACTCGACCATCCTCGAGAAGGAGCGGCGCGGCGATTATCTGGGCGCGACGGTCCAGGTGATCCCGCACGTCACCGACCAGATCAAATCCTTCTGCCTGACGCCCGCCCTGACCGACCAAGGCGACGACGTGGACTTCGTGCTGGTCGAGATCGGCGGCACGGTCGGCGACATCGAGGGCCTGCCGTTCTTCGAAGCTATCCGCCAGCTGGGTCAGGACCTGCCGCGCGGCCAGTCGTGTTTCGTCCACCTGACGCTGCTGCCGTTCATCAAGACGGCCGGGGAGATGAAGACCAAGCCGACACAGCATTCGGTCAAGGAGCTGCGCTCGATCGGGATCCAGCCCGACATCCTGCTGTGCCGCTGCGAATTCCCGATCCCGCCCGAGGAAAAGCGCAAGATCGGCCTGTTTTGCAATGTGCGCGCGAGCGGCGTGATCCAGGCGATGGATTCCAACGACATCTATGCGGTGCCACTGGACTATCACCGCGAGGGTCTGGACGCCGAGGTACTGGCCCATTTCGGCATCACCGACGCGCCGGATCCCGACCTGACGATGTGGCAGGAGATCGCCCGGCGCAGATTGCATCCGGACGGCGAGGTCACCGTGGCCGTGGTCGGCAAGTATACGGTCCTGAAAGACGCCTACAAATCCCTGATCGAGGCCCTGCACCACGGCGGGGTGGCCAACAACGTCAAGGTCAACATCGACTGGGTCGAGGCCGAGACCTTCGAGGGCGACCGTGAGGCCTGCGACGCCCGCCTGCAGGCGGCCCATGGTATTCTGGTGCCCGGCGGCTTCGGCGAACGGGGCTCCGAGGGCAAGATCGAGGCGGCCCGGTTCGCGCGCGAGCGCAAGATTCCCTATTTCGGCATCTGTTTCGGCATGCAGATGGCGGTGATCGAGGCGGCCCGGAACCTGGCCGGCTATCCCAAGGCGTCATCCACCGAGTTTGGCCCAACCACCGAACCGGTCGTCGGGCTGATGACGGAATGGACCCAGGGCAACCAGCGCGTCCTGCGCCAGCAGGGCGGTGATATGGGCGGCACCATGCGGCTCGGCGCTTATGACTCGACACTTAAGGCGGGGTCGAAGATCGCGGCCATGTATGGCTCGACCACAATCAGCGAGCGTCATCGTCACCGCTATGAGGTCAACATCAACTACCGCGAGGCCATCGAGCAGAAGGGCGGGCTCGTCTTCGCCGGCCTGTCGCCGGACGGGGTGCTGCCGGAAACGGTCGAGCGCGAGGACCATCCGTGGTTCGTCGGCGTGCAGTATCACCCGGAGCTCAAGAGCCGTCCGTTTGCGCCGCACCCGCTGTTCGCGGGCTTTATCGAGGCGGCGCTGGTGCAGAGCAGGCTGGTCTGAATCCCGACAGGGACAGCTGACGGGGCCGAACCCCGCAGCGCTCAGTCGTTGGAGGCTGGTTTGCTGTCAGCTGGCGCGCTGCCGCTCGGCGACGTGAGGCCCTCGAAGGGTTTGCGATGTCGGCAGCGGACGCACACCTGGGTTCCAGGCTGGCTTCGGCTGTCGACGAACAAATGTCCGTTCAACTTGCATTTCAGTGACTTGAGCATTTGTCGGTCCGCGCGGTGCGAGCACTACATGACTACGGAGAACGACGTTCTACACTTTGCTGCAACGCAAGAAAAGCGGCGGTTGCTGGATATGATGTGTTCCGGGGCCGAAACACGACGAAGGCCTTCCGGAGCTGCTGCTTCAGGCAATGGGCGAGTCGGCTGACACGCCGTCAGGATTGGTGCTAACGTTGTTCGGTCGAACTTTCGCAAGAAGGCCGACGGGGGAAGCGGGGACCTTTTGAAAACGACGACGATCAGCGTGGGTCGTATCCGCCCGGTTGCGGTCTGGGCGAGCGTCGCCCTGTTTGTGGCGCTCTGCGTCGGGATCGGCGCTGGCCTGCCCACAAGGGCGTTCGCAACCCAGGTCTCGTCGCCGGGCGTGCATGAGGGTGTGGCCTCCTGCGCCGGCTCGACCTGTCACGGCCGTCAGGCGCCCGACGGGGCCGTCGTGCGCCAGAATGAACTGGTCAGTTGGCAGGACCCGACTGGTCCTGGAGGATCGCACAGCCGGGCCTGGCGCACCCTGACCTATCCGCGCGCGCAGGCGATCACCCGCCGGCTGGGTCTGGGCCCGGCCCAGAACGCTCCTGCCTGTCTGGGATGCCATGCCGAGCCTGCCGCCGCGCGGGGTGCCCGGTTCCAGGTTTCAGATGGCGTCGGCTGCGAGAGCTGCCATGGCCCATCGGGTGGCTGGATCGCCAGCCACTACACTGTCGGCGTGAGCCATGCGGCCAACGTGGCGCGGGGCATGGTCCCGCTTGAGGATCCGGTTGTCCGGGCCAATGTCTGCCTCGACTGCCACTGGGGCAGCGAAAAGCCGAACCAGTTTGTCACCCATGAGATGATGAGCGCCGGCCATCCGCGCCTGTCTTTCGAGCTGGAGCTGTTCACGGCCTTCCAGCAGCACCATGACGTCGATTCCGACTATGTGCAGCGCAAGGCGACGATGGACTCCGCACGGCTGTGGGCCATCGGTCAGGCTGTCGCACTGAAGCGCATCCTGACTGTCTATGGCGATACCGGCCGGGCCGGTAACGGCGTCTTCCCCGAATTCTATTTCTTTGATTGCCACAGCTGCCACCGACCGATTGCGGACGAGCCGAACGCTCCGCTGTTGGTCGAGGCCAACCCTGGGCGGCCGATCCCTGCCGGCCTGCCGCCGTTCAACGATGAAAACATGATCATGCTGGCCGCCGCCGCCCGGACCGCGCCGGCGGCCCTGGCCCAACGGTTCCAGACCGACTCCCGCGCCTTCCATCAGGCGCTTGGCTCCGACCGCGCCGGAGCGGTCGAGGCTGCCCGCCGTCTGGCCGGAACGGCGGGTCAATTGTCCGCGAGTTTCGCGTCCAGCCCTTTCAGCCGCGCCGACACCTTCGCCATCCTCGAGGACGTGCTGGGAGAGGCGCTGGCGCCGCGTTACACCGACTATTCGGGTGGTGCACAGGCGGTCATGGCGGTCGATACCCTGTTGAACGCGCTGGTCGCCCAGGGCGAGATCGACGCGGGAGCCGTTCGGGCGATGCGGCCCGAGATCGATCGCGCCTATGCCGCCGTGCGCGATCCGAACCGCTACCGGCCCCAGGAATTCCGCCGCGCCATGAGTGGCATCGCTACGGCCGTGAGGCGGGCTCGATGACCGGGCCGGCGAGGGGGCTCGTTCTGGCGGCTCTTGCCGGACTGCTGCTCGCCGGCTGTGGCGGAGGCGGAGGGTCGTCCAGTGGTGGCGGTGGGGGTAGTGGGGGAGGCGGCGGTGGCTCTGGAAGCGGCGCACTTTATGCCGTTCCAGCGGCTGAGGCGCTGTCCGTAGCGGACGTCGAGGGCGTGCTGGCCCGCGCCGTGGCCGAGGCTCGCGCGCGCTCCCGACCCGCGGTGATCGCGGTGACGGACCGGGTCGGCAATGTGCTGGCGGTCTATTCGATGACCGGAGCGCCGGCGACGATAACCCTGCGTTCCGGCGCGACGGTTGATGTCGACCTGCAGGGCGTGGTCGCGCCGGCGGCCGCAGGCGCCATCGCCAAGGCTGTGACCGGGGCCTATCTTTCATCCGGCGGCAACGCCTTTTCCAGCCGCACGGCCAGCATGATCGTGCAGCAGCATTTCCCGCCCGCCCCGTCGACGGCAGGGCTGGAAAGCGGGCCGCTGTTCGGGGTGCAGTTCAGCCAGCTGCCCTGTTCTGACATTTCCAGCCGGTTCGTTGCGGGCGGCGGACCGTCGGCCCAGAACGGCGTGCTTGTCGGCGGGGTCGGGGTGATCGCCGAGGGTGATTATGGTTTTGATACCAATGTTTTGAATGTCGATGTTGACGTTGAAGAGCATATCGCCTTCGCCGCCGGGACCGGGCTGGCTCCGTCTGTGGACATCGTCGCGGACCGGGTCGCGGTAGACGGAACCACCTTGCGCTACAGCGACGCCGCCGCCGGCACCCTGATGAGCACGCCAGCCTCAGCGCCGGCCTTCGGAAGCCTGCCGGTAGGGACAGGCGTCTTCACGCCGGTTGCAGGCTACTACGCCGGCCCGGGCGCGATCGCAGGTCAGGCCTACGGGACCGAGGCCTCGGGGGTACGTCCGGCGACGACAGGCGAGTTCAACAACGTCGACGCCTTCATCCTGACCAACGGGTCGGGTGCCCCCCGCTATCCGGTTCAGGGCGGCACGGATGTCGGTACGGTCGGCTCGCCGCTGACCGTTACAGAGACCCGCGTCCTGCTCGAAGAGGCCTTCACGATCATGAGCCGGGCGAGGGCCCAGATCCGCCGTCCGCTGGACAGCCGCGCGCAGGTCTCGATCGCGGTGGTCGACAGCCATGGCGTGACCCTGGGGCTGGTTCGCTCGCCGGACGCCCCCCTGTTCGGCATCGATGTGGCCGTGCAGAAGGCGCGCACCGCCAGCTTCCTGTCGAACTCGGCCGCCGCCGCTGACCTGTCCGGTGACCCGTCGGCGGATGTGAACGCCTTCGTCGGCCAGACCCGGACATTCCTGTCGAGACCCACGGCCTTGACGGGGCAGACGGCGTTCAGCGTCCGCGGCGTCGGCAATCTGGCGCGGCCCTATTTCCCCGACGGCGAGGTCGGACCGACCAGCGGCCCGCTGTCGCGACCGATCGCGATGTTCAGCCCCTTCTCGACGGGCCTGCAGACGGCTTTGATCCTGGCCAATCTCGGCCAGCACGTCGGTTTTGTAAGCGGACTGGGCCCGGACACCGCGGCGCGTTGCACCGCCCTGCCGGACGCCGCGCCGGGCCGGAACCGGCTGCAGAATGGCCTCCAGATCTTTCCGGGCGGGGTGCCGATCTATCGGGGAACCCAACTGATCGGCGCTATCGGTGTCTCGGGCGACGGCATTGACCAGGACGATATGATCTCGTTCCTGGGCCTCCAGAACGCCGCCCTGCGGGTCGGCGGCATCAGTCAGGCCCCCGCCGCGATGCGGTCGGACCAGATCGTGGTCACTCATCCCGGCGGCTCGACCCGGCTGCGTTATGTCAGCTGTCCGTTCGCGCCCTTCCTGGATTCCTCGCAACAGAATGTCTGCAGTGCGCCGTGATGAAGGTGGCATGGCCCGCCCTGATCGTCGTGAGTCTGGGGTGCCTGTCGGCATCCGACGCCGCCGCGCAAGGTCTGCCGCTGGTCATCCGGCCCTCCGTCCCCCAGCCGTCCCGGGAAGTTGAACCGCCGCAGCAGGTCGACCCGGATGCACCCATTCGCCGCCGCCCGGGGCGGGTCGAAAACTATCCCGAAGCAATCATTCAGGCCAATCCCGGCGCGGTGCGCGCACCGCCCCCCGAGGCCTTTCCGACGGATCACCTGCCGCTTCCCGATCGCTGGCGGGTGATCGAGGCTGTCGGCGTCAACGAGCGGTGGTTTGACCCCTATAACCAGAACACCCTCAAGGGCGACCGGCCATTGCCGGGCCACGAGAACCTGTTCGTCGTCGTCGGCGGCGTTTCGGATACCGTGGTCGAGCCGCGATCCCTGCCGCTGCCGGTCGGGGTCCAGACGACGCAGGATCCGAACAGTCTGGATGTCTTCGGACGTTCGAACAGCCTGATCCTGTCCCAGACCTTTATCGCTTCGGTGGCCCTGATCGAGGGATCGACGGCGTTCAAGCCGCCGGATTTCGAGGCCCGTGTGACCCTGGCCTTCAACTACAGCGATGTCAGCGTGCCGGAGCGCCGCATCCTGTCGGTGCGTCCGTCGAAAGGCCCAGACCGGCAGGATTCCTTCCTCGGCGTGCAGGAAGCCTTCATCGACTATCACCTGCGCAACGTCTCGGAGCGCTATGATTTTGACTCCGTCCGGGTCGGCATCCAGCCCTTCACCTCGGACTTCCGGGGCTTCCTGTTCCAGGACAACCAGCTGGGCGTGCGGCTGTTCGGGAACCGGGACAACAACCGCTATCAGTACAATCTGGGCCTTTTCCTTCGACTCGAGAAAGACACCAATTCCGGCCTGAACGACATCACCCAGTCGATACGCGACGACCAGATTCTCGTCGCCAACCTGTATCGGCAGGACCTGCCTGTTCCCGGCATGACCTCGCAGTGGACGGTGATCTACAACCGCAACCGCGAGAGCGACGACATCCACATCGACGACAATGGCTTCCCGGCGCGGCCGGCGCTGCTCGGCGACCTGCGGGGGCGGGACTATGACGTCGTCTATCTGGGCTACAACGCAGACGGCCGGATCGGTCGGATCAATCTGACGGCATCGGCCTATGCGGCCCTCGGCGAAGACCGGAACAGCATGTTCACCGGCCAGCCGGCGGACGTCCGGGCCTGGTTCCTCGCGGTCGAGCCTTCGATCGATTTCGACTGGATGCGGTTCCGCGCCTCGGGCCTGTACGCCTCGGGTGACACGGACCCCTATGACGATGTCGAGGAGGGGTTCGACTCCATCTTCGAGAACCCGCAGTTTGCCGGGGCGGACACCAGCTACTGGATCCGCCAGTCCATTCCCTTCGCCGGCGGCGGCCGGGCCATCGGCGTCAACGGCCGGAACGGCGTGCTTAACTCGCTGCGCTCCTCGAAAGAGGAGGGGCAGTCCAATTTCAACAACCCCGGCACCATTCTGGTCGGGTTCGGGATCGATTCCGAAGGAGCTGGGCTTTGACGTGTCGGTCTCGGCCATCTGGCGGCCGATGATGACCCAGAACGTGGTTCTGCGTGCCTCGGTGGCGGTGTTTGAGCCCGGCGACGGCTTCGGCGACCTGTTTCAGGCGACGAATCGAGACGATCGCTTCTATTCCGTTCTATTGAACGCTGTTCTTACATTCTGAGGGGCGCATGAGGACCTGGGGGGGCAAGCGGCTGGTGATCGGGGCGGTATCCGTCCTGATGATCCTCGTCGCCGGTTCTCCGGCTGCCGTGGTCGCTGACGACGACGAGGCCCCCGTTGCGCGCGTCTATGTCGCCGCGCCGCCCGCGCCGCTCAACCAGACCCCCGAACAGGCCGCCGCCAAGAGCGCCGGTTGCGTCAGCTGCCACAGTCCGGTGGACGCCGCGAGCATGCACGCTTCGCCGGCTGTGGTCCTGGGCTGCGTCGATTGCCACGGTGGCGACGCCAGCGCGATGGCGCCGGCTGGTGCATCGAGAGAAGCACCTGAATACAGCGCAGTACGCGACAGAGCTCACGTTCTGCCTCGTTATCCGGGCAGCTGGCATTTCCCCAGTTCGGCCAACCCCGAGCGGACCTACACTTTGCTCAACCGTGAGGCTCCGGAATTCATTCGGTTCGTGAATCCGGGGGATTACCGGGTTGCTCGACAGTCATGTGGCAACTGTCACATGGAACTGATTGAAAGAGCAGAGCGATCTCTGATGGCGACGGGGGCGATGTTCTTCGGCGGCGCCTCGTACAACAACGGCATCCTTCCCTACAAGAACTACATCATCGGCGAGGCCTACACGCCCGAAGGTGAGCCGGCGCGGCTGCTGTCTCCCGGCACGCCGCCCGGCACGGTGACGCTGGACGAGCAACGCCGCGGTGCCCTGCCGGTGCTGTATCCGATCCCGACATGGCAGGTGACGCCGCCCGGCGACATCTTCCGGGTGTTCGAGCGCGGCGGGCGCAACATCGCCACCCAGTTCCCCGAAATCGGCCTGCCCAGCCCGACCGGCCAGATCCAGCGGCTGGAAGAGCCGGGCCGTCCTGACTTCCGCCAGTCGTCGCGCGGACCGGGCACCGGCCTGCGCATCGCCGTGCCGGTGCTGAACATCCACAAGACCCGTCTGAACGACCCCTACACCTGGTTCATGGGTACCAATGACCAGCCGGGCGACTACCGCTCGTCGGGCTGCACCTCGTGCCACGTCGTCTATGCCAACGATCGCGAGCCGCGGCACAGCCTGGGTTATTCGCAGTTCGGCCGGGACGGCCAGACGGCGACCGCGGATCCGACCATCAACCGCGAGGAATCGGGCCACCCGATCCGCCACGCCTTCAGCCGCGCCATCCCGACCTCCCAGTGCATGAACTGCCACATGCACCAGCCCAACATGTTCCTGAACAGCTACCTCGGCTACACGATGTGGGACTATGAGTCCGACGCGCCGACCATGTGGCCGGAGCGCCAGCGCTATCCGACCGCCGAGGAGATCCGCGAGGTTCTGGACCGCAATCCCGAGGGTGCCGCGCCACGCGGCAACTGGGCCGATCTGGACTTCCTGCGCGCGGTCAACGACCTGAACCCGACGCTGCGCGACACCCAGTTCGCCGACTATCACGGCCACGGCTGGAATTTCCGCGGCGTGTTCAAGCGCGACCGCGAAGGCAATCTGCTGGATGCCGACGGGGCCATCGTCTCGCCTGACGATCCCGAGCGCTGGCGCCGGGAAGGGGAGGGGCAGTTCGTCCCGCCCGGGACCAATCCCGGCCGCACCGTCCACATGATGGACATCCACGCCGAGAAGGGCCTTCAGTGCGCCGACTGCCACTTCTCGCAGGACAGCCACGGCTCGGGCCTGATCATGGGCGAGGTCGCGGCGGCCGTTGAGATAGGCTGCAAGGACTGCCACGGCACCTCGCGTACCCTGCCGACCCTGCGCACCTCGGGGCCCGCTGCGCCGCCCGAGGGCACGGACCTGACCCTGCTGCGCAACTCCGACGGCCAGCGGCGCTTCGAGTGGATCGAGCGCGACAATCGGCGGGTGCTGATCCAGCGCTCGATCGTCGACCCAACCCTGGAGTGGGAGGTCGATCTGGTGCGCGACGCTGTCGACAGGGACAGTCCCGAGTTCAATCCGGCGGCCGCTCGGGCCAAACTGATGTCGGTGTCGCGGCCCGGTCAGGCCAGCTTCTCCTGGGGCCCCGGAGTCGCGACAACCGACTTGGCACACGATGACGAGGAGATGGCCTGCTACAGCTGCCACACCTCCTGGACGCCGTCCTGCGGCGGCTGCCACCTGCCGGTCGAGGCCAACTGGCAGGCCGAGAGCCATCGCGCCGAGGGCGGAACGACCCGCAACTATGCGACCTACAATCCGCAGGTGGCGCGCGACGACATGTTCCAGCTGGGCCGCCACGGCACCGCGCGAGGCGGGGTGATCGCCCCGGCCCGCTCGTCCTCGGCGCTGGTCCTGTCCTCGACCAACATCAACCGCGAGCGGATCTATGTGCAGCAGCCGCCGATCTCGGCGGTGGGCTTCTCAAGCCAGGCCTTCGCCCCGCATTTCCCGCACACGGTCCGGCGTACCGAGACCAAGACCTGCACCGACTGCCACGTGTCCGAGGCCGAGGACAACAACGCCATCATGGCCCAGTTGCTGATGCTGGGGACCAACACAGTCAACTTCGTCGGCATGCATGCCTGGGTCGGGCTGGAGTCCGGCATCGAGGCGGTGCGGGTGACCGAATGGGACGAGCCCCAGGCGGTCTTCGGCTCCTATCTGCAGCGCTACGCCTATCCCGACTTCTTCGCCCAGCACGTCGAGCGCAACGGGCGCGAGCTGATCAACTGGACCCGCGGCGAGGCCTTCGATCCGGAGGCCGGCGGCAGCGGGGATACACGCTCGGTCGAGGAGATCGCCAAAACCCTTCAGGGCACCGGCGGCGAAGCGCGCTGCCTGCAGCTGCGCGGGGAATAT
>VFBG01000065.1:0-1623 GCA_006515835.1 bacterium
TGCCGCATTTGCGGTGGTCGACCTTGTGGCTGTCGAGGAAGGCGTAGAGCGCCCGCCGCCCCTCGACGCAGAACCGCGCCTTCAGCGAACCGGTCGGGTAGTAGAGGCCGCCGTGGATCACCTCCGAATTGCGCGAGGACACGCCCTGACCGATGTGCGGCTCCTTCTCCAGCACCAGCACCGACAGGCCCCGCTTCGCCAATGCACGCCCGCAGGCGAGGCCGACCGCGCCGGCGCCCACCACCGTCGCATCGAAGTCGAAGCTCATGTTTGCGGGCCGTAGAGCGCCACCGCCCTGGCCTCGAAACAGCTCATCAGCTTGCTGACGGCACGGTCGAAATTGGCGTGCAGCATGCCGTCCAGCAGCCGCGATTTGAAGGCGAAGTCGATCATGAACTCGACCCGCGTCCCGGCCGGATCCGGGAAGAAGACCCAGCGGTTCTTCAGATGCCTGAACGGCCCGCGGATCAGGCCGACCTCGACCATGTCGCGGTTCCGGTCATGCCGCACCCAGGTCGAGAACCGCTCCCTGAGGAAGGAGAAGCCGACAGCCGCCTCCGCGTCGATCAGGCTTACGCCGGGTGCCTCCTCGCGCGGGCTCCAGGTCCGCATGGCGGTGACCCAGGGCACGAACTCGGGATAGGCGCGCACGTCGGCGACCAGATCGGCCAGCTGGGCGGGCGTGTAAGGCAGGATTTTGGTGACGCGATGGACGGCCAAGCGCGGCTCAGCGTCCCGTCTGCGCCAGACGCGCCGCCCTCAGCCGCGCAAAGTCGTCGCCGGCGTGGTGCGAGCTGCGGGTCAGCGGCGAGGACGAGACCATCAGGAAGCCCTTGGCCCGGGCGATGGCCTCATAGGCCTTGAATTCGTCCGGGGTGACGAACCGGTCGATGGCGGCGTGTTTGCGGGTCGGCTGCAGATACTGGCCGATGGTGATGAAGTCGACGCCGGCCGAGCGCATGTCGTCCATGACCTGCATGACCTCTTCGCGGGTCTCGCCCAGGCCGACCATGATGCCGGACTTGGTGAACTGGTTGGGGTCGCGCTCCTTGACCATCTGCAGCAGGCGCAGGCTGTGGAAGTAGCGGGCACCGGGCCGGATCTTCAGATACAGCCGCGGCACGGTCTCGAGGTTGTGGTTGAAGACGTCCGGGGTGGCGTCGATCATCACCTCGGCCGCCCCGTCCTTGCGCAGGAAGTCGGGCGTCAGGATCTCGATCGTCGTGTTCGGTGCCTGGATGCGTATCTGGCGCACCACTTCCGCGAAATGGGCCGCGCCGCCGTCGGAGACGTCATCCCGGTCCACGCTGGTGATGACGACGTGATTCAGGCCCAGCTGGGCCACGGCCAGACCGACCTTGGCCGGCTCTTCCGGATCCAGCGGCTGGGGCAGGCCCGTCTTGACGTTGCAGAAGGCGCAGGCCCGCGTGCAGGTGTCGCCCATGATCATCAGGGTGGCGTGCTTCTGGCTCCAGCACTCGCCGATGTTCGGGCAGGCCGCTTCCTCGCAGACCGTGACGAGGCCCTTGTCCTTCACGATGGCTTTTGTGGCGTTGTACTGGCCCGAGCCGGGTGCCTTGACGCGCAGCCAGTCGGGCTTCTTCAGCACCGCCGTCTCGGGGC
>VFBG01000065.1:1637-14542 GCA_006515835.1 bacterium
GGGTGACGCAACTCGGCCGGCGTCTTCGTCAGGGTGTTGATCAGCGTGACCAAGGCGAAGCGGGCTCCGGGCTGTGCGAAGCCGCTATGTCGGCCTTCCGCGCGGCGAAGGCAAGGCGGGCCTGACCTCACGCAAGGTAACGCACCTTTTCAATACGACGCGCCGGCCCTAGTCTGATCCCCGAAGACAAAAGGGCGCGGGACAACCGCATCCGCACGGAGGATGGACTTGCGCGTACCCCTGGATGCCAAGGACGGCGAACAGACCATATTCGACGGACTGATCGCCGCGCGCGAGAAGTTCGGCGACAAGGAAATCCTCGAGGATCTCGATCGCAAGCCGCTCACCTACACGGGCTTGATCCGCGCCGCCTTCGTGCTGGGCCGCAAGATCGCCGCCATGACCGAACTGTCGGAGCGCGTCGGCATCCTGCTGCCGTCAAGCGCGGGCGTGGTCGTCACCTACTATGGACTGCACGCCCACGGCCGGGTGCCGGTCATGCTCAACTTCACCTCGGGCCAGGCCAACATCAAGGCGGCGATCAAGGCGGCCGGGGTGAAGAAGATCCTCTGCGCCAAACGCTTCGTGACCCAGGCCAAGCTCGAGGACCTGCTGGATGATCTGGCCACGGTGGCGGAAATCGTCTGGCTGGACGATGTCCGCAAGACCATCAGCCTGCAGGACAAGCTGTACGGTCTGATGGCCGGCATGTTGCCCAAACAGTTCCGGGTAAAGACCGACCCGTCTTCGCCGGGCGTGGTGCTGTTCACCTCGGGCAGTTTCGGCGCTCCCAAGGGCGTGGTGCTCAGTCAGTGGAACCTGGTCGCAAACTGCCGTCAGGTGGCCCAGCACATCGACCTGAAGCCGGAATGGGTGATGTTCAATCCCCTGCCGACCTTCCACTGTTTCGGTCTGACGGGCGGGGTGCTGCTGCCGATCCTGCACGGCATGAAGGCGTTCCAGTATCCGTCGCCGCTGCACGCCAAACAGATCGTCGAACTGCTGCCCGACGTGAAGGCGTCGATCCTGTTCGCCACCGACACCTTCCTGAATCAGTATGCCCGCGTCGCGGCACCCGATGATTTCGCCACCCTGCAATTCGTCGTCGCCGGCGCCGAGCGGGTGCGGCCCGAGACCCATCACCTGTTCAACACCCGCTTCCACGGCCTGAAGCTGCTGGAAGGCTATGGCGCGACCGAAGCAGCGCCGGTGGTGGCGGTGAACCACCCGGACCACAACCGGCCCGGCACGGTCGGCCAGATGATGCCCGGCATGGAATGGCGCATCGACCCCGTGGACGGCATTCCCGACGGCGGACGGCTGTTCCTGCGCGGTCCCAATGTCATGAAGGGCTATCTGTCCGCGGACGACCCGGAGAGCGTCGATCCGCTGCCCGGCGGCTGGCACGACACGGGCGACATCGTCGACATCGACAAGGACGGCTATGTCTCGATCCTCGGCCGGATCAAGCGGTTCGCGAAGATCGGCGGCGAGATGGTGTCCCTGACCGCGGTCGAGGGTCTGGCCAGCGCGGTCTGGCCCGAGGCGAGACATGCCGTGGTCTCCATCCCGGACGCACGCAAGGGTGAGAAGCTGGTGCTGGTGACGGATCGCAGGGACGCCGATGTGACCCGCCTCGCGGAATGGGCTCGAAGCCACGGTGCCCCGGAACTGGCCGTTCCCAAGAAGATCATGCGGGTGGTCGAGGTCCCCGTGCTGGGTACGGGCAAGACCGACTATGTCCGGATCCAGCAGATGGCGGAGCTGGAGGCGGCGGCCTGACGTTCAGGCGCTTGACTGCAACAGTAACAGTTTCAATATGACAAGCGGTCCGAAGCGGGCCGGTGACGGAAGGAACTGACCATGAGCCTGTTTTCGAAACTCGATCCCCATACGGACAAGGCGCTGGCTGGCCTGCGCATCGTCTCCGGCCTGATGTTCATGCAGCACGGGGCGCAGAAGATCTTCGGCTTCCCGGCACCCGCGATGGGGCCGTTCGACATCGCCAGCCAGATGGGCGTCGGCGGGGTGCTGGAACTGGTCGGCGGGGCGATGATCGTCCTCGGGCTGTTCACCCGACCCGTCGCCTTCGTCATGTCCGGCATGATGGCCGTGGCCTATGCCCAGTTCCACTGGCAGTTCGGCGGCGCGTCCTTCTTCCCGATGGTCAACCAGGGCGAGCTGGCGGCGCTGTACTGCTGGGTCTTCCTCTATCTGGCCTTCGCCGGACCGGGCGCCTGGGCCGTCGACCATGTCCTGAAGCGCAAGACCGACCTGACCTAACCGATCCGCACGCCCGTCATCGAGATAGAACCGCCCTCGATGACGTCGTTGAAGAAGCTGACGTCGTCGCCCGGCTTGCGCTGGGCGGCGACGTAGAGCAGCGGCAGATAATGTTCGTCGGTCGGGACACTCAGCTGCGCGTCCTCGGCCAGACCGACCCAGTCGATCAGGGCATCGTCGTCGCCGCGCAGCAAGGCCGCCTTGACCGCCTCGTTGAAGCCCGAAGCCCACGGATAGGCCTCACCCCCGGCCCGCTTCCAGGTGCGCAGATTGTGCACGAAGTCGCCCGAGCCGGCGATGATGATCCCCTCGTCCCGCAGGGGCACCAGCTGTTTGGCCAGCGCATGATGGCCCCGCGCTTCGAGGCTGCGATCCAGCGACAGTTGCACGACCGACACGTCGGCATCGGGCCAGACATGGGCGAGCACCGACCAGGTCCCGTGATCGAGGCCCCACTGCGTCGTCGGCGTCGCCCCGGTCAGCGCGGCGACCCGCGCGGCCAGTTCGGGCGATCCTGGCGCCGGATACTGCATCGCATGCAGTTCATCGGGGAAGCCGCCGAAATCATGAATGGTTTTGGGATTCGACTCCGCCGTCACGGCCAAGCCGTTCGTCTCCCAGTGCGCGGAGATCATGACCACCCCCTTCGGCTTGCCCAGCCCTTCGCCCAGCGCGCGCCACGCGTCGGCGTATGGACCGCCGAGGGCATTGATCGGGGAGCCATGGCCGAAGAAGATGGCGGGCAGGCGCATCAGGGTTCGCTTCATTCTATTAGACACAGTGAATGTTTCTAATATGGACTGAGCAGCGGGCGACGCAAGGATCAGGAGCCGATCCGCGGACCGATCGGGCAGACCCGGTCATAGAAGGCCGGGTCCGCCGGCACCGGCTGGCCCCGGGTGAGACGAAACCGGTGCTCGACCACCATGGCCTGCTGCTCGATGTTCAGGCCGCCCCATTCGCAATCCACGCCGACAGGGTATTCATACGAGGCCGGACGATCACCCGCCCGGATCTTGCCAGTCAGCAGATTGACCCCCTGCTGCGCCTGCCAGACATGGGTCAGTTCATGGATCAGCAACGCCTGAAGCTTCAGAGCCGCGACAGCGATATCAGACGGCAGGGTGCGAGCGGGCCAGACGATCCACTCCCGTCCGAACCAGCGCCCGGGCACAAAGGCGCGGTCGAAAGGCCAGGGCGCGGGCAGAAAGCGGATGCTGTCGAGCGCGAGTGAATCGCCGAAGATCCCGGCCGCCAGGGCGCGTTCGCCGTCGGTCAGGCCCCGTATCACGACGGCGGCGGCGGACCGGCGTAGCCGCTCGCCGGACTGACCCACTCCCAGTGCCAGGGCTCGAACGCATAGGGGACGAAGCCGAACCGGCCGGCGTTCTTCACCAGCCAGCGGTAGGTGGCCCCGCGGCTCATGTGAAGGCGGCTGGGCGGCGAGGTGTTGTCGACGCCGAGGCCAACGACCTGGCCGACGTAGAGGTCCACCGCCGTCCCGGTCCGATGGGGCGAACAGACGGCGCGGCGGAGGCCGTCGCAGTTGCCGGCTGCGGCGCACCGGGCCGCATCGGCCTCCGGGTCGCGGAAGCCCGAGAAGATTTGCAGCAGCTCCGGATCGTTCGCGACCTCTGGCACCTCGGCCCGGGCCGCGGCGACCATCCGGCGATAGGCCTCAAGCACGTCGCGTCGCAGGAGGCGGGTCAGACGGTCGGCGTGTTCCTCGGACGCGACCAGATAGCCCAGCTGGTAAAGGGGCGGCGGATCCGGACAGGGCTCCTCGCGGACCCGCGCCATGATGAAAGGCCGGCGCTCCTGCCAAAGGCCGCGGAAGGTCTGAAAGGTCGCCTGGTCGAATATGCCCGTCGAGGGCAGGAGATGCGCGGTCTGGAAATCGGCCAATCGGCGCGCGAAGACCGGGGAGTTGGCCGCGCAAGAGGTGCCGAGTTCCTGCTGTATCAGCGGGACATAAGTCTCCCAGCCCCACTCGGTCGAACCGAACGGCGTCCATTCCAGCGAATGCAGCGAAATGCCGTTGGCCAGGGCAGGCCCGCCCCAGTCCTCAATCTGGCGGTCGCAGAACTCGGCCTGTGCTTTCGCAGGCCCGGCGACCAGTACGGTCACAAGGGCGCTGATCAGCAGCAGGAGCAGACGTATCGGCATCAGGGAAGCTGACCCTGTCTCTGTGTCCGCCGCAAGGCCCTTCACGCCGGGACAGAACGCGGGGTCAACGGCTCGCGTGATGCGCGCAAAGGCGGCATGGTGTCTGGACGGCCGACTCAGGGCCGGACCGCCGGACGCATCCATGACCGACGCCGCCCCGACTGCGCCACCAGCCGCCGCTCCGGCGCGCCGATCCAACGCGATCCTCGCCGCCTTCTCGGGCCCCTGCCTGCCCCTGGCCGCCTTCGGCGTCGCCCTGCCCGTGACCCTGCCGGAGTTCTACGCCACCTATGTGGGGCTGGAACTGGGTGTGGTCGCGGCGGTCTTCATGGCCGTGCGACTGATCGACATCGTCTTCGACCCCTTCATCGGCTGGGGCATGGACAAGACGAAGACTCGCTGGGGCCGCTATCGCCCCTGGATGGCAATATCGACGCCGATCCTGATGCTGTCGGCCCTGATGATGTTCGTGCTGGTACAGCCGGGCGCGGGGGCGGCCTACCTCTTCGGCTGGCTGCTGGTTCTCTACCTCGGCTTCTCGATCGGCACCCTCGGTCAACTGGGCTGGGCCGCGGTGCTTGCCCCGCAATATGACCAGCGCAGCCGCGTCTACGGCTGGTGGCAGGTATTCAACATCATCGGCGTCATACTGATCCTGATCCTGCCGACGGTGGTGGTGAAGACCGGCATCGGCGATTACGCCGCCGGCGTGCGCATCATGGGCTGGGCCATCATGATCGCCCTGCCCGTCACCATCGGCCTGGCCATGTTCGTCGTGCCCGAGCCCGTCAACGCCGGCGCGGCGCCGCATGGCGGCCCGAAGGCCTACCTCGGCCTGTTCGGCAAGAAGACGGTGCGCAAGCTGCTGTTCGCCGACCTGCTGCTGGGCGTGGCACCGGGCATCACCGGGTCGCTGCTGTTCTTCTTCTTCGGCCAGATCAAGGGGTACGACCACACCGAGGCCTCTCTGTTCATGCTGTTCTATTTCGTGGCCGGTCTGGTCGGGGCGCCGTTCTGGGCCTGGCTGGCGACGAAGATCGGCAAGGACAGGGCCCTGGCGACGGCCAGCCTGATCTTCGCGGTCTTCTACATCGGCGCGACCCTGGTGCCGGGCGGCAACTTCACCCTGACGGCCATAGCCATGTTCATCGCCGGCCTGCCCTATGCCGCCGGCCTGTTCCTGCTCAGGGCCATGATGGCGGACGCCGGCGACGAGGTCCGGCTGGACACGGGCGTGGACCGTACGGGCCTGATGTTCTCCATCCTGTCAGCCACGACCAAGATCGGCCATGTCGTGGCCCTGATCCCCTATCTGATCCTGCAGTGGGTCGGCTTCCGCGCCATTCCGGGGGTTGAGGGCAATAGCCAGAGCTCGTTGCTGACGCTGCAGATCCTGTTCATCCTCGTGCCTGGCCTGTTGCTGGCAGCGGCCGCTCTGGTGCTCAAGGGCTATCCCCTGACGCCCGCCCGCCACGACGAAATCCGCAAGGCACTTGAGGAACGCGACGGCGCGGCTGCGGCCTCCGCATGACCCCCATCGAGCGCCTGATCGGCATCATGGCCCGGCTGCGCGACCCAGTCGGCGGCTGTCCGTGGGACGTGGAGCAGACCTTCGCCACCATCGCCCCCTATACGATCGAGGAGGCTTATGAGGTCGCTGATGCCATCGAGCGCGGCGACATGACTGAGCTCAAGGCCGAGCTTGGCGACCTGCTGTTCCAGACCGTCTTCCACGCCCGTATGGCCGAGGAACAGGGGCTGTTTGCCTTCGACGATGTCGTCGAGGCCATGTGCGACAAGCTGGTGCGTCGCCATCCCCACGTCTTCGGAGACGAGGCCGCCAAGCCCGACGGCGTGGCCCAGAAGGCGCGCTGGGAGGACATCAAGGCCGCCGAACGCGTGGCCAAGGCCCAGCACGGCGTGCTCGACGACGTCCCCGTCGGCCTGCCCGCCCTCGCCCGCGCCGCCAAACTGACCAAACGCGCCGCCCGCGTCGGCTTCGACTGGCCCTCGACCGACGAGGTCTTCGACAAGCTGCACGAGGAGGTCGCCGAACTGCGTGTCGAGATTGCCGCGGGGGATCTGGACAAGGCCCGCGACGAGGTCGGCGACCTGCTGTTCGTTGTCGCCAATCTGGCGCGCAAGCTCGGCGTCGAGCCAGAGGACGCCCTGCGCGGGGCGAATGCGAAATTCGTGCGGCGGTTCGGGTTCATCGAGGCCGAGCTGGCAAGGGACGGCCGGACGCCGGAACAGTCGGATCTGGCCGAGATGGACGGTCTGTGGGACGCGGCGAAGGTGGCGGAGCGGAGCCTCGGTTGACGCCTGCGGTTTGGCCCCTCCCGTAACCTCAGGCCGGTCGCCGACGAACATCATGACATGGCCCACTATGTCATTGCTCCTGCCCGACGGCGGTCTGGAATTCAGACCACCTCTCCTCCCGATCTGGGGCACCGGTTGAGGCTGTTCGGCCTGTTCAACATCCTTGCGGCTGCTGTCGTGGTCGGTGCCTTCACCGCTCGCCCGGTCGTGCCCCCTGAGGCAGACAATCTGACGGTGGTCGAGCTGTTCACCAGCCAGGGCTGTTCGTCCTGTCCACCGGCAAACGCCAATCTGGTCCGGCTGGCGCGGCGACCGGACGTCCTGGCGCTCAGTTTCAGCGTCACCTACTGGGACCAGCTGGGCTGGCCGGACACCTTCGCCCGGCCGGCGTTCACGGCGCGCCAACGGGACTACCAGCGCGGCCTCGCCAACGACAATGTCTGGACGCCGCAGATGGTCATTGACGGTCGCGCCGACGTGGTCGGCGGACGGATGAGCGAGATCGAACGGCAGATCGCCGCGCACCGGCCGTTCAGCGGCCCTGTTATCCGGTTCAACCCGCGCGGTGTCGGCTTGGCGGGCGGGTCTCACGCGGAGAGAACGGCGGACGCACCCTGCCCCACGCCAATGTGGTGCGTGAACTGGTGCGGCTGGGCGCGTGGCGTGGACAGACCGTGGGTTTCGCACTGCCGCCCGCGCGCACGGAGGGGCTTGCGACCGCTATCCTCGTCCAGGCGCCGAATGGCGGACAGATCCTCGGGGCGGGACGCGCGTCCTAGCCGAACTGCCTCTCAAACCGTCCAAGTGCCGCGGGATGCAGCCGCACCACCACATGCGTCCGGCCCTCGTCGTCTGTTTCCCGCCCCGTGACGCGGCCGTTCTCGTATAGCCAGGCCAGCGCCTCGCCCTGTGAGGGCAGAAGCACCAGAGCCGTCTCCGGATCGTCGTCGATCAGGCCGGCAATGGTTTCGCGGAGGGGTTCGATCCCCTCCCCGGTCCAGGCCGAGACCGCCACGGCCTTGCCATCGCGTGACAGGCGTTCGGCGAGGCCGAGGACCGTCTCTCGCGCTTCCTCATCGAGCAGGTCGATCTTGTTCCAGACCTCCAGCACCCGGCGGGTCTTCCCCTCCGGCGTCTCGATCTGTTTCAGCACCGCCTCGACGTCCTTCGACTGGGCCTCGCTGTCGGGCGAGGCGATGTCGCGGACGTGCAGGATCAGGTCGGCCTCGCCCACCTCTTCCAGCGTCGCCCGGAAACTCTCGACCAGCTCGTGCGGCAGGTCGGAGATGAAGCCGACGGTGTCGGCGACGATGGCGGGCCGGCCCTGCGGCAGGCGGATGGTGCGCTGGGTGGTGTCGAGGGTGGCGAACAGCAGGTCCTTGGCCACCACGTCCGAGCCGGTCAGCCGGTTGAACAGGGTCGACTTGCCGGCGTTGGTGTAGCCAACCAGGGCGATGGTCGGGAACGGCACCTTCTGGCGCTGTTTGCGGTGCAGGCCGCGGGTCTTCAGCTTGACGATGCGGTCGGCGATCAGGCGCCGGTCGAGCTCGATCTGGGTCTCGCCGGGACCGCCCGTCGAGCCGGTGCCGCCGCGTTGCCGCTCGAGGTGGGTCCAGGTTCGGACCAGCCGCGACTTCTCATAGTCGAGCCGCGCCAGCTCGACCTGCAACCGGCCTTCCTTGGTCCGCGCGCGGCGGCCGAAGATCTCCAGGATCAGGCCGGTGCGGTCGATGACCTTGCAATCCCAGGCCTTCTCCAGATTGCGCTGCTGCACGGGCGACAACTGGTCGTCGATGACCACGGCCTCGGCCTCGGCGGCGCGGACCAGGGCGGCCAGTTCATCGACCTTGCCCGAGCCGAACAGGGTGGCGGGCGTGACCTTGCGGATGCGCACGATTTCCTCGCCGCGCACGTCGAGGTCGAGGGCGCGGGCAAGGCCGACGGCCTCCTCCAGACGCTCGACCGACTGGCGCGAGCTTTCACTCGCGCCTGAGTCGGAGCGTTCGGGGTGGATGACGACCGCCCGGATCAGGGGGACGGCGTGGTCGATCAGATGGGAAACCAAGTGGGCGTGCAGCTCTCGTTACGTCAGGAGGCGCCGACAGATAGGGAGTGCTTAGCCGCGTGGCTATCCCCGACCACTCAGTCCTCGTCGGCGTCCGGCTCGTACAGTTGCACAGGGGCGGACGGCATGATGGTCGAGATGGCGTGTTTGTAGACCAGCTGCGACTGGCCATCGCGGCGCAGCAGCACACAGAAGTTGTCGAACCAGGTCACGATGCCCTGCAGCTTGACGCCGTTGACGAGGAAAATGGTCAGGGGAGTCTTGGTCTTGCGGACGCTGTTGAGGAAGGTGTCCTGAAGGTTCTTGGACTTGTCTTGCGACATGGCAGGTTCAGCCTGTTCTTGCTTGTTCTCCGGCCGAGGGAGCGGCGCGGGGCTGGATCGATCGAGATACAGCGTCCGCAGCCGCGTCGTGATCGGCCCCGGCTTGCCGTTGCCGATCTTCACCCCGTCGATCGACACAGCCGGCATGACGAAGGCACCGGCGGCGGTGAAGAAGGCTTCCTTCGCCCGTTTGGCCTCGTCGACGCTGAACGGGCGCTCGTCCAGTTCGACGCCCTCTTCCGCAATCAGAGCCATCAGCGCCGTGCGGGTGATCCCCTTCAGGATATTGGCCTGGGTATCGCGCGTACGCAGCTTGTCGTTCTCGTCGACGATCCAGGCGTTGGTTGAGGAACCCTCGGTGACCAGACCCATCTCATCGACCATCCAGGCCTCATAGGCACCGCGCTCGCGGGCCTGCTGTTTGGCCAGGACATTGGCCAGCAGGCCGACCGTCTTGATGTCGCAGCGGCCCCAGCGGATGTCGGGCACGGTGACGACGGCGACACCCTTCTTTGCGGTGGCGTCGCTCTTGTCCGCGCTGATCGATTTCGCGGTGACGATGACGCTGGGCGGCGTGCCCTCGGCGGGGAAGGGATGGTCACGCCGGGCCGTGCCGCGCGTGATCTGCAGATAGACGATGCCGTTGCTGACCCGGTTCCGGCGGATGGTCTCCTTGAGCACCTGGGTCAGGGACTCGCGCGTCATCGGGATGTCGATGCGCAGCTCATTGAGGCTGCGGTGCAGGCGGGTCATGTGGCCGTCGAAATCGGCCATCCGGCCGTCGAAGATCGACCAGACCTCATAGACGCCGTCGGCGAACTGGAAGCCGCGATCCTCGACATGGATCACGGCCTGACCGTGCGGCTGATACTGGCCATTCACATAGGCGACACGGCTCATTCTTCGATCGCCTCTTCGATATCGTCTTCGCCGCCGCGAGACGGCGACACGCCCAGCGACTTGAGTTTGCGGTGCAGGGCCGACCGCTCCATGCCGATGAAGGCGGCGGTGCGCGAGATATTGCCGCCGAAGCGCATGATCTGGGCCGCCAGATATTCCCGCTCGAACACCTCGCGGGCCTCGCGCAGCGGCAGGGCGATGATCCGCTCGCCGCCCAGGGTGCCGGTCGAGTTGGCGTTGGTCGCCTCCTGCGGCAGCATGTCAGCGCTGATTGGCTCGTCGGGGTCGCCGGTGGCCAGGATCAGCAGTCGCTCGACGTTGTTGCGCAGCTGACGGACATTCCCCGGCCACGGATGGACCTGCAGCACGGCGATGGCGTCGTCGCCCATCCGCCGCTTGGGCAGGCCCTGCGACGAGGACAGGGTGTCGATGAAATAGTCGATCAGCTCCTGGATGTCCTCGCGCCGCTCGGACAGGGCCGGCACCCGGATCGGCACCACATTGAGCCGGTGGAACAGGTCCTCGCGGAAGCGGCCCTCGGCGATCTCCTGCTTCAGGTCGCGCGAGGTCGAGGTGACGACGCGGATGTCGACCTGCACGTCCTGCTCGCCGCCGACGCGGCGGAAGCGCTGCTCGACCAGCACGCGCAGCACCCGGCTCTGGCTCTCGCGCGGCATGTCGCCGACGTCGTCCAGATAGAGGGTGCCGTTGTGGGCGCGTTCGAAGACGCCGATCTTGCGCGGCCGGCCGTCGTGGCCCTCCTCGCCGAACAGTTCGATGTCCAGACGTTCAGGCGTCATGCCGGCGGCGGCGATGGCGACGAACTCGCCCTTGGAGCGGGCGCTGGCCTCGTGGATCTGGCGCGCGACCAGTTCCTTGCCCGATCCGGGCGGGCCAGAGATCAGGACGCGGCTGTTGGCGGGGGCAACCTTTGCGACGGTGCTGCGCAGGGTCTGGGCCGCCGCCGATCGGCCGATGAAGCCGGACGGCGCCGCGACCTGGGCCCGCAGCCGCTTGTTCTCGCGCTTAAGCGATGATGCCTCAAGCGCCCGCTGAACAACGACCACCAGACGGTCGGACTTGAAGGGCTTTTCGATGAAGTCATAGGCCCCGCGCTGGAGCGCCGTGACGGCCGTCTCGATGTTGCCGTGGCCCGAGATCATCACCACCGGCAGGTCGGGATCCAGCTCCTTGATGACGTCGAGCAACTCCAGCCCGTCCAGTCCGCCGCCCTGCATCCAGATGTCGAGCAAGGCCAGCGACGGCCGCCGGGCCCGGATCGCGGCCAGGGCCTCGTCGGAGTTGGAGGCGACGCGTACGCCGTGGCCCTCGTCCTCAAGCAGGCCAGAGACCAGTTCGCGGATGTCGGCCTCGTCGTCGACAACCAGAATGTCGGCTCCCGTGGATCGCATGACGCCTCGCTATTCGGCGGCCGGAACCGTGCGGGACCGGGATGCTTTCGCATCCTTCGTCCCGGCGGCGCCGGTCGGTTTCGGTTGGGATTTCAGGGGGAAGATCAGGCAGACGCGCGCGCCGGACAGGGTCTCGGCGTCGGCCAGTTTCAGCTCGCCGCCGTGTTCCTCGCAGATGCGTTTGACGATGGCCAGGCCGAGGCCCGTGCCCTTCTCGCGCGTGGTCACATAGGGCTCGGTCAGCCGGTCGCGGTCCTTGGCGGGCAGGCCCATGCCGTCGTCCTCGATGATGAAGACTACGGTCTCGTCCTCGACCAGCAGCCGCGCCGAAATGCCCGGGCGGTCTCCGTCGCCGTCGCGCGGAGCAATGGCCCGTCGCGCGGACACGGCCTCGCCGGCGTTCTTGAGGATGTTGGTCAGGGCCTGACCGACCATGGGCCGGTCGGCGTGCAGAACGATGCTGGGCAGGGGCTCGATCAGTTCGACCCCGACCCCGGCCGCCGCCACACGCTGCGCGAACACGGCCTCTCGCAGCAGCTCCGCCGGATCGACGGCGGTGAACCGCGGCGCGGGCATGCGGGCGAAGGAAGAGAACTCGTCCACCATGCGGCCGATGTCGCCGACCTGACGGATGATGGTCTCGGTGCAGCGGTCGAACACCTCGACATCCTCGCCGACCTGGCTGCGATAGCGCCGCCGCAAACGCTCGGCCGACAGCTGGATCGGCGTCAGGGGATTCTTGATCTCGTGGGCGATGCGGCGGGCCACGTCGCGCCAGGCGGCGTTGCGCTGGGCCGTGACCAGACGGGTGATGTCGTCGAAGGTCAAGACCATCTCACCACCGACGCCGCCCTCGATCCGCACACGCAGGCGGCGGGTCTCGCCTTCGAGGCTGACGTCGATCTCTTCCTCGATATGGGCTTCGGCGCGGGCGGCCAGTTCGCTGAGTTCGGGCGACACCTCACCCAACGGCCGGCCGATGATGGCCGGGTCGCGGATGGCCAGCAGTTCGACGGCGCTGTCGTTGATCGCCGAGACGCGGCGCCGCCGGTCGAGCCCGATGACGCCGGCGGATACGCCGGACAGCACGGTCTCGATGAACCGGCTGCGGCCCGTCGCCTCCTCGCTGGCGGCCCTGAGCGCGGCTTGCTGGGCCTCGAGGTCGCCGGTCATGCGGTTGAAGGCGGCCGACAGGGTCTTGATCTCGCCAGGCCCGTCCTCGCCGTCGACCCGTGCCGTCAGGTCGCCAGAGGCCACCCGGTCCGCCGCCTCGACGAGACGGCCGATGGGTGCCGAGATCGAACTGGCGGCGCCCATGCCCAACCAGATCGCGCCGACCAGTACCAGAAGCGCGGTCTCGAAATACCCCAGGGCAAAGGCGGTCTGGATACGCGCTCGGCTCTCCTTCGCTTCCCGGAAGGCGGCGATTGAGTCCCG
>VFBG01000066.1 GCA_006515835.1 bacterium
CGACGACCCCGAGGCCGCCGATCCCGCCGCCCTCGCGCGGGCGGCGACGCTGGCGTCGGGGCGGGCGATGAAGGGGCGGCTGTGGAATGAGGCCAAGGCGCTGGCCGGGCTGGCGGAGAGCTATGCGCGGCTGGGCGAGCGGGCGCGGGGCGGGGGGCAGACGATCGAGACCCTGGACCTGGGCCTGATCTTCGAGGTGCTGGCCGACGACAATGGCGTGGCGGCGCGGCGGCTGGCGCTGAACCCCGACCGGGTCGACGATCCGGACCGGGCCATCAAGGAGGCGTACCAGCAGCGACTGGCCGAGGTGCGGCAGAACCAGACCCACCATGCCATGGCCATGGTCCGCCGGATTCATGCGGCGGAGCGTCAGATCAAGAAGCTGGGCGGCGAGGTCGAGGTGTCGCAATCCAGCTTTGACGCCATGGCCGAGGCGCGGGACTGGCTGCTGTCGGCGACGGAGGAACTGGAGGATGTGACCGTCACCCCCAGCCCGCCGCCCGGCGACCCGTGGAAGGTCGGGATGTAGTGCGCGAAGCGCCAGGCCGCCCCCGGGTCCGACCTTCGGTCGGCCCGAGGACAGGCTCAGGGTCGAGAAGGCGGAGCCTTCTGACCGCGGCCCAACAAGACTGCCCCTACCGCTTCCGGAACCGCGTCGCCTCGGCCTTGAGGTTGGAGCCCCAGTCGGTGACCGGGCGATCGGGCTCGGCGTGGAACGGAAGCTCGCCGGCGACGCCGCGCATGGCCAGCGCCAGCGGCAGGGCCCAGTGGGCCAGCATGCGCAGGGGCTTGCGGCGGCTGTCGAGGACGTCCCAGCCCTCGGCGGCGAAGGCCTCGGCCATGTCGGCGGGGTCGAGGCGCTCGATGGGGTCCCAGTCGGCGGGGCGGGCGACGGCGGCGGCCTCGTCCGGGGTCAGGCCGAAGGCGGCGCGGGCGGCGGCGTCGATGGCCTCGGCGATCTCGGGGAATTCATACAGCTCGTCCGGATCGGCGGCGCGCGGCTTCATCAGCGCCTTCAGCTCCAGATCATCGATGCCGGGCAGGTCGAGAAGGCGGCGCAGGGGGGCTTGGGTCATGGCTGCAGGTCTAGCCTATCGCGCGGACGCCCGCACCCCGGCCGTGGCCCCGGCTGCGTCCGAACCCGTCGCGGAACACCGGACCTCCGCGGACGTTTGGCACGGGAACCCGGAGAGGCTCACATGTACAGATTTGTTCCGATCACCACCGCCCTCATGCTCGCACTGGCCGCGCCGACCGCGGCCCTCGCCGACGATCCCGGCAACGGGAATGGCAATGGCAAGGGCGGCGACAGGCAGGAGCGCGGCAATCGCGGCGGCGACGACGACCGCGGCAATCGCGGCGACGACGACCGCGGCGAAGGTCGCGGCAATGGCAATAATCGGGGCAACGGCAATGACCATGGCCGCAGCGACGAGCGGCGCGCGGATCGGCCCGACATCCGCGTTGTCGAGGTGGTTCGCGGCGACCGCGACCGTGATGACGACCGCCGGGACGATCGACGCGAGATCCGTCGCGCCGTCGAGCGGGAGGTCTTTCAGACCCGCGACGGCCGACCGGTGGTCTATTTCCAGCGCGAGCGGGACCGCGGCCTGATCGTCGGCTGCCCGCCCGGACTGGCGAAGAAGGACAACGGCTGCCTGCCGCCGGGACAGGCGCGCCAGATCGCCCGCGCCGCCGCAGCAGACCGCTACGACTGGCTGTGGCGCGCGCGGGACGACGATTACCGGTACCGCTATGACGACGGCTATCTGTACCGGATGAACCAGCAGGGCTCGCTGCTGGGCTATCTGCCGGTGCTGGGCGGCGCGCTGCTGCCCGGCGCGACATGGCCTTCGCAGTATGCGTACCAGCCGGCTCCCGAATACTATTCCAGCTATTTCGGCCTGCCGCAGGGCCGGGACTATCGCTATGCCGACGGGGCCCTCTACGGGGTCGATCCGCAGACCCAGATGATCAGCCAGGTGGCGGCCCTGCTGACGGGTCAGAACCTCAGCGTCGGCCAGCCTATGCCGACCGGCTACGACGTCTACAACGTCCCCTATCAGTACCGGGGTCAGTACGCGGACAACGCCGACGCCATGTACCGCTACAACGACGGCTATGTGTACCAGGCCGATCCGAAGACCCAGCTGATCACCGCCGTGATCCAGCTGCTGACCTGATCCGGAGCGCGAAATGACACTGATGATGCGCTGGGCGCTCGCGCCCCTCTGTGTGATCGCCCTCGCCGGTTGCGGCGACGGCGCGGGCAAGGCGGACGGAACGGGGGCGGCGACGCCCTCGAACCGGACCATCACGGCGACGCTGAAGGACGACCGCGCCTTCGGCACGCTGGAGCGGGTGCTGGAGAACGCGGCGCTGGGCGAGGTGCTGGAGGGCAAGGGCCCCTATACGGTCTTCGCCCCCTCGGACGCGGCGTTCACGGCCTCGGCCGGCGATCTGGGCGATGAGGCGATGAAGGCGCAGGGCGCGGCCCTGCTGCGGGCCCATATCGTGCCGGGAGCGCTGACCCGTGCGGACATTCTGGCCGCCATCGCCCGTGAGGGCTCGGGCGAGGTCCAGATGCGAACCATGGCCAACAGCCTGCTGACCTTCTCGAAGGAGGGCGAGACCGTGATCGTGGCCGGCGACAACGGCGCCCGCGCGCGCCTGACGGGCGATGAGACCCTTGCCTCAAACGGGGTGGTGCAGCCGGTCGACGCCCTGCTGGTGAGCCCGGCGGCGGCGGCGGCGAACTGACGGCATTGACCCTGGGCGCGGCGCGGTCGAGAGCTGTCGGATGACCGTCGTCTCCAAAGCTCCCCGCCTCGCCGTGCTGATCGACGCCGAGAACGCCTCGGCGCGGATCGCCGAGGCCCTGTTCACCGAGATCGCCACCCTGGGCGAGGCCTCGGCGCGGCGAATCTATGGCGATTTCGCCAGCGCGCAGCTGGCCGGCTGGACCAAGGTTCTGGCGCGCTACGCCATCCAGCCGCAGCAGAATTTCGCCAACACCAAGGGCAAGAATTCGGGCGACATCGCCCTGGTCATCGACGGCATGGACCTGCTGCACTCCGGCCGGTTCGACGGCTTCTGCCTCGTCTCCTCGGACGCCGACTTCACCCGGCTGGCGTCGCGCATCCGTGAGGAGGGGGTCGATGTCTATGGCTTCGGCGAGCAAAAGACGCCCGAGAGCTTCCGGCAGGCCTGCACCCGCTTCATCTACACCGAGAACCTGATCGGCCAGCCCGTCGAGAGCGCACCGCCGGCGACCGGCGGGGGGCGTGCGCCGGCCGCGGTTGCGCCGGAGGCCCCGGGCAAGCGCAAGCCGGTCGAGGCGGCGCGCCTGATCGCCACCGTGATCGCCGACATGGACGAGGACGGCGATGGCTGGGTCACGGTCAGCGGCCTGGGTGACCGGCTGCGGAATGCCTATCCGGACTTCGACCAGCGCACCTATGGCCACGCCAAGCTGTCGGACCTGATCCGCGCGACCGGACGGTTCGAGGTGCAGACGGGCGCGGCCGGCGGGGCCATGCGGATCCGGGACAAGGCCTAGAACGTGATGACGGTCCGCACCGCCCGACCCTCGGCCAGATCGTCGAAGGCGGCGTTGATGTCGGCGAGCGCGATGGTCCCGCTCAGCAGTCGATCCACCGGCAGCCGCCCCTGCCGGAACAGGGCGACGTAGCGCGGGATGTCGCGGGCGGGGACGCAGGTGCCGATATAGCTGCCCTTGAGGGACCGCTCCTCGGCGACCAGCTGGACGATGTTGACCGCCAGCGCGGCCTCGGGCGGGGGCAGGCCGGCGGTGACCGTCGTTCCGCCGCGCCGCGTCATCCGCCAGGCCGCCTCGAGGGCGCGGACGCTGCCGGCCATCTCAAAGACGAACTCGGCCCCGCTGTCCGTCAGGGCGCGGACCTGTTCGACGGCGTCGGGGGCGGCGGCATTGACGGTCTGGACGCGGCCGAGCGAGCGGGCCAGCGCCAGCTTTTCCTCGCTGAGGTCGACGGCGATCACCGGGCTGGCCCCCGCCGCCAGCGCCCCGAGCACCGACGACAGGCCGACGCCGCCGAGGCCGATGACGACGACACTCTGCCCGGCCTTGACATGCGCCGTGTTCACCACTGCGCCTACGCCGGTCAGCACCGCGCAGCCGAACAGGGCGGCGTGCTCGAACGGCAGGTCGCGATCGACCTTCACCAGCGACCGGCGCGAGACGACCGCATGGGCCGCGAAGGCCGAACAGCCGAGATGATGGTTGAGGTCGCCCGCGGCATCGTGAATTCGGCGCCCGCCGGACAGCAGTTCGCCCTTGCCGTTGGCCGCGGCACCCGGTTCGCACAGGGCCGGGCGTCCGCCGGCGCAGGGGCCGCAATGGCCGCAGGACGGCATGAAGACCATGACGACATGGTCGCCGATCTGAAGGTCGGTGACGCCCTCGCCCAGCGCCTCGACCACCCCCGCCGCCTCATGGCCCAGCGCCATCGGCAGGGGCCGGGGCCGGTCGCCGTTGATGACGCTGAGATCGGAGTGGCACAACCCCGCGGCCTTGATCGCGACCAGCACCTCGTCGCGGCCCGGCGGGTCGAGCGTCACCGTCTCGAGCGACAGCGGGCGGCTGTCGGCATAGGGTCGGGCGGCGCCCATGGTCCGGAGAACGGCGGCGGTGGTCTGCATAAGGGGAGGCTAGGCGCTTGACGCCGCGTCCGCCAAGCCCAAGGCTGACAACAAGCGCGCCGAGACGCGCGGAATCAAAACGCGCTCAAGCAGCGAGCGACCGCGTCGCGAGCGTAGCGCCAACCAAAGGGAACGAAGTGACCGGTACCATCGAACGGACCAAGCGGAGCGACTATCGCCGGTTCCAGGCCATATCCACGCGCTGGATGGACAATGACGTCTACGGCCATGTGAACAACGTCGTCTATTATTCGTGGTTCGACACGGCTGTGAACCGGTTGCTGGTCGTCAACGGCGTGATCGACATTCACACTGGCAAGACCATTGGCCTCGTCGTCGAAACGGGCTGCCGCTATTTCTCGCCGACCGCCTTCCCGGACGAGATCGAGGCGGGTGTACGGGTTGCCCACGTCGGCACCAGCTCCGTCCGCTATGAGATTGGCCTGTTCCGGAACAAGGAGCAGGAGGCCGCGGCGGTGGGCTATTTCGTCCACGTCTATGTCGACCGGGACAGCAAGCGACCGGTTCCGGTAGATGAGAAGATGCGGGGCTTTCTCGAAAGCCTGAAAAGCTAGTCGTCCAGCCGGCCCATCAGGGCCAGGGCGCCCACGGCGGTCAGGACGCCTAGGGTGAAGGCACCGATGATGGCACCGGTGGCGACGGCGGTCGGGACGGTGACGGGGCGCGCCTCGTACCATTCGACGATGTCGGCATTGTCGAGATCGTCGTCGTGATAGCCCTCGGCGTGATAGATGGCGTCTTCGGCGGTCATGGCGGGCTCCGGCTGCTGATGAGGAAAAGCTGTAGCGCTGCAGAGGTTCCTGAACCGTGACACCGTCGTCGCCATCGGCTAGATGCGCGGCCTGATCATTCCGACCGCGCTCAAGCAGCGAGCCCCCGAGCGGCGAACGTTAGCGCACACCAAGAGACCCAATCCATGGCCGGCCATTCGAAATACAAGAACATCATGCACCGCAAGGGTCGCGCGGATGCGCAGCGGTCCAAGCTGTTCTCCAAGCTGTCGCGCGACATCACGGTCGCCGCCAAGCTGGGCATGCCCGACGTCAACATGAACCCGCGCCTGCGTCTGGCGGTCAACAATGCCAAGGCCGAAAGCCTGCCGCGCGACGTGATCCAGCGCGCGATCAACAAGGCCGCCGGTGGCGACGTCGATATGATGGAAGAGGTCCGCTACGAGGGCCGGGGCCCCGGCGGCGTCGGGATCATCGTCGAGGCGCTGACGGACAACCGCAATCGCGCGGCCTCCAACATCGGTGCTGCGTTCAAGAAGAATGGCGGGGCGCTGAGCGAGATGAACTCGGTCGCCTTCATGTGGAACCGCGTGGGCCGGATCATCTATCCGGCCGAGGCCGGCAGCGAGGATGCCGTCATGGAGGCCGCCATCGAGGCCGGCGCCCAGGACGTCGAGAGTGATCTGGTCAAGCCCGACATCTATGAGGACGCGCCGGGCCACACCATCTGGACGACCTTCGAGGACCTGAACGAGGTAGCCGAGGCCCTGTCGAAGATTCTCGGAGACGCCAAGTCGACGGCCCTGGTCTGGCGGCCGCAGAACGAGGTGCCGGTCACCGGCGAGGCCGTCGGCACGCTGATGAAGCTGCTCGACGCGCTGGACGCCGAGGACGATGTCCAGAACGTCTATTCGAACGAGGACATTTCGGACGAAGACCTGGCGAAATACGCGGGCTGAATGGGGCCCTGGGACCCAGCGCCGCCCGCGCCTGAGGCGTCGGAGCCGGAGCCGAAGCGGCGCGGCTCCCGGCTGTGGGTCTGGCTGCTTTCTGTGGCGGCCCTGGTCGCGCTTGTGGTTTTTCTGGTCGTGTATGTGGCCGGCGCCAGCTTCTCCCTGAGGGAAGTCACGTACGACGACCACTCTGTCGATATGGAGATCATCGAACCGCTTCCGCCATCTGCTGCGCCACCTGCAGTTCCGTCGCCCCCAAAGGCGTCCGTCGGGCCGAACGGCGAGGTGGTAAGACCCCCGGCATGGGTGAAAGTCCCCGTACCGGTGTTTCCGACGCTGGCCATGCGCCGCGGTGTCGAGGAGGGCGTCGTCGTGCTGCGATGCTAGACCCTGGCGACCGGGCAGTTCGGGGCCTGTGAGGCTCTGAGCGAAACCCCGACGGGCGCCGGCTTCGCCGAGGCAGCGCTGGCGGCGACCCGACAGGCGCGCGTCAGGCCCTACAGCATCGACGGGTTCGAAACGGACAGCTCGGTCACCTTCAACGTCAGATTCCGCCCGCCGCCGGAACCGTGACGCTTCGCCGGGGTTGGCTGGCGACGTCGAAGTCGGGCCTGCTCAGTCCCGGGCCGTATAGGCTTTCACCAGATCGAACAGGAAGTCCCGGCCCTCGTAGAGCGACCTGACGCGGATGCGCTCGTTCAGACCGTGCACGCCGCCGCCGTCCGGGTCGCCGAACATGCCGGTGACGCCATAGGTCGGAATGCCCGCCGCATTTGTGAAGCGGCCGTCTGTCGCACCGGCGGCCATGGACGGGACGACCGGCACGCCTGGCCATTGCCGCGCCGCCGCGGCCAGGATCGGGTCCAGGATGGCGGGCGTCAGCGGGGGCGGCGGCGACACTGGATCGGGCTCGCCGACCAGGGTCACCACGATGCCGGGATCGCCGATCATCCGTTCCAGG
>VFBG01000234.1 GCA_006515835.1 bacterium
TCCTTCGACGCCCGCCCGATCATCGACAGCATGCGCAAGATGTCGTTCTCGAGCCGCGACACAGCCCGGGCCGCCGACATCTTCAACATGGCGATCGAGGACAAGGACTGCTCGCCGTGGCTGATCCTGGCCGGCTCGACCTCCGCCGGCGGCTGCATGCATGTGTACCGCGACATGGTGAAGTTCGGCATGATCGACGCCGTGGTCGCCACCGGCGCCTCGATCGTCGACATGGATTTCTTCGAGGCCCTGGGCTTCAAACACTATCAGGCCGCCGGCGAGGTGGACGACAACGTCCTGCGCGACAACTACATCGACCGGATCTACGACACCTACATCGACGAGGAAGAGCTCCAGGCCTGCGACCACACCATCCTGGAAATCTGCAACCAGCTGGAGCCGCGCGGCTATTCCTCGCGCGAGTTCATCTGGGAGATGGGCAAATGGCTGAGCGAGGGCAACGCCAAGAAGCCCGGCTCGCTGATCCAGACCGCCTATGAAGAGGGCGTGCCGATCTTCTGCCCGGCCTTCGTCGACAGCTCGGCCGGCTTCGGACTGGTCAAGCACCAGAAGGAGCGGATGGCCGAGGGCAAGCCGTATCTGATGATCGACGCGGTCGCCGACTTCCGCGAACTGACCGACATCAAGATCGCCGCGGGCGTCACCGGTCTGTTCATGGTCGGCGGCGGCGTGCCGAAGAACTTTGCCCAGGACACGGTCGTCTGCGCCGAAATCCTGGGCGTTGAGGCCGAAATGCACCGTTATGCGGTCCAGATCACGGTCGCCGACGTGCGCGACGGCGCCTGCTCGTCCTCGACGCTCAAGGAAGCCGCGTCGTGGGGAAAGGTCCAGACCACGCATGAACAGATGGTCTTCGCCGAAGCCACCACGGTGGTGCCGCTGATCGGCTCGGACGCCTATCATCGCGGATCGTGGAAGAACCGCGACAAGCGCCGCTGGAACAAGCTGTTCGGCAAGTAAGCCACCCCGTACGCACGAGATGGAGGGCCGGGATCGCATCCCGGCCCTTTTCGTATGCGGAACCCGGCTGCGTCCCATCCGCTTCTTCCCTGAAGGAGCTTGACCATGACCGACCCCAAACAGACTGCCGACGCGCGTGAAGCCGAGGACATGGGCGAAAGGCCTGACACGGGCCGCACGCCGGACGCCCTGACCGAGGCCCTGTCCGGCAGCGACATGGGGTCTGACACCCGCGCCGGCTCGTTGCAGGGCGGGGCGGCGACCGGATCGGAGATCGACCCGGACCAGGACACGGTCAACGACTCGCTGGCCAGCGAGGGCAAGGCCTCTAGCACCGCCGCGGCCTCGGCCAAGGCGGACCCGGAGCCGGTCAAGAATACCGGCGAGGACGCGACCGGGCACAAGGGCGAGTCCGCCGACAGCGGCGGGGGCGAGGCCGACGCCGCGACCGGATGACGCCTGCGTCATCCGCGCCTTTGCGAAGGCGCGAACCTGCCTTGCCGCCGCCGCAGGCTTGGGCCACGGTGCGGCCACTCAACGACAGTCTTTTCAAGGACGACACGGGATGAAGCGCACGCTCGCGGCCGCCGCACTGATGGCGGCCCTGGCCCTGGCCGGTTGCAGCCAGGGCACCGCGGATGAGGCCCCGGCCGCCGCTGAAGCCGCGCCAGCCGCAGATGCCACGGCACCGGCCGT
>VFBG01000235.1 GCA_006515835.1 bacterium
GAAGCTGACCTTTCCGCATCCCGACGGGGAGACGATGACGGTGGAAGCCCCGCCGCCGGAGGACTTTCGGGTGTTGGCGGGGGGGCTGGGGCTCCTGGCGCGATAGTCTCCGTCCAACCCACCGCCGTCATCCTGGGCCTTGTGCCCAGGACCCCTCTCGACGCGTTCCGAACCCGTCAAGCTGGAGAGCCGCACCTGCGGCTGAACAAGGGGTCCTCGGGACAAGCCCACGGCTGTCCGGTTCATGCTGGAAGCAGGTCGAGGGAGAGTTGTCTTGGGTCGAGAGTTCGATTTGGTGGTGGTTTGAGGAGCTGATCGACGGGTCGCAGGTGCATGATGTTGGCGCGGACGAGTCTTGCGAAGGCGAGGGGTCCGAGGGTTATCTTGCAGGCGTCCTGGACGAGCCGCAGGAGCAGGTAGGCGATCAGGGCGCAGGCGATCTGGATACGGACGGCGTTCTCGGAGCGACCGATGAAGTGCTTGATCTTCAAGGTCTGTTTGACCCACCGGAAGAACAGCTCGATGGCCCAGCGACGTTTGTAGAGGTCGGCGATCTCCTGGGCAGGGGCGTCCAGGTCGTTGGTGACGACGCGCAGGGTCTTGCCGTCGTCGAGGGTGACGCCGATCTCGCGGACGGGGTCGCCGAAGGGGTTCCTGCGGGTGGTGGTCAGGCGCTCGGGCAACAGGCCGATGCGGTCGTAGAGGAGCGGCGAACCGGGCGGCAGGGGCTGCTCGGCGGTGACGGCGATCGGCGTGTTCTTCTTCAGCCGGGTGACGAGACGGCAGCCGGCGGCGTCCAGGTCGGCCCACCAGGCGTAGTGGTAGTAACCGAGGTCGAAGACGTAGGTGGCGCCGGGCTCGATGGGCATGGCCCTGGCGGCGGTGATGTCGTTGACCCTGGCCGGGGTCACCTCCAGATAGAGCGGGCGATCGGCGTCGGGGTCGTAGATCACATGGGCCTTCGCCCCACAGACCCCCTTGGAGAAACGGGCCCACTCGGCGGCCACGCCGCTCAGGCGCACGCCGGTGGAGTCGATCAGCCGCACCGCCTCGCCGGAGGCTTTGCGCAGGCCGCCGCTGGCCTGGGCGACGATGGCGGCGAACAGGCCCGAGAACACCTGGTGTGGGCGCGAGGCGTTGGCGTCGGCCAGTGTCGAGCGCGACACCTCGCTGGCTCCCAGATGATAGAATCGGGCCGAGTGGCTGATCATCGCCGCCTCGATCTCGCGCAGCGACACCGCCCCGGCCAACTGGGCGAAAAGCAACGCCACCAGCTGCGAGCGGGTCGATAACCTGCGCACTCCGGCATCGGCGCCGTGCTCGTCCACCAACCGGTCGAACACCGACCACGGAACCTGCTTCAGAACCCCGTGCAATACGCTATTGTGGTGGCGCATGGCGTGACCTCCGTTCGTGTCCAAATCACCGGCAAGTGCTTGGAAACGAGTAGAATCAACGCCATGCAACCCGTCCACAAAAATGAACCGGACAGCCGTGGAACACGTCGGGCCATGACGGTGTTTGGGGTTACAGCAGCGCCGCTCCCTCATGCGCCAGCAGCCAGCGCTTGCGTTCCAGCCCGCCGCCGTAGCCGGTCAGCGAGCGATCGCTGCCGATCACCCGGTGGCAGGGGATGACGATGCCGATCGGGTTGGCGCCATTGGCCAG
>VFBG01000067.1 GCA_006515835.1 bacterium
GAATCATCGAGCCGCTGAGGATGCCCGGCGTGAACTGCATCGGCGGCGCTTCGGGCAAGGGCGGCAGGCCGCCGCCCTTCGGCAGCGGGCCGGCGCGGAATATGGTCGCGGGCGGCCGGCCCCAGACCACGGGGCGGCGGAAGGGCTCAGGCGTGCCGTTGAGCTTCTTGTCGGTATCGGTGGGCATCAAAACTCCCGCGCAGGAACCGGCGCGCTACATCAAATGCGGAGAGGGGCCAAGGTGTCCGCCGATCTGGCCCGTTTCGTGACCCGCGGCACAAGACCTCAGTTCTTCAGCCGGTATCCTGTCCTGAACATCCAGCCGACGATCGCCAGACAGACGAAGAGGAAGCCCAGGGTCGCTGCCAGACTGGCTCCGATGCCCACGTCGCCCGAGCCGTAGAATGTCCAGCGGAAGCCCGAGATCAGATAGACCACCGGGTTGAACAGGGTGATGGTCCGCCAGACCGGCGGCAGCATGTCGATCGAATAGAAGGAGCCGCCGAGGAAGGTCAGGGGTGTCACCACCAGCATGGGGATCATCTGCAGCTGTTCGAAGCCGTTGGCCCAGATGCCGATGATGAAACCGAACAGGCTGAAGGTAGTGGAGATCAGGATCAGGAAGGCCAGCATCTCGATCGGGTGCAGGATCTGCAGCGGCACGAACAGGGCCGCCGTGGCCAGGATGATCAGACCGAGCACCGCCGACTTGGTCGCGGCGGCCCCGACATAGGCGATGACGATCTCGAGCGGGCTGACCGGCGCGGACAGCAGCTCGTAGATGGTGCCGGTGAATTTCGGGAAATAGATCCCGAAACTGGCGTTGAAGATGGACTGGGTGAACAGGCTCAGCATGATCAGGCCGGGCACGATGAAGGCGCCGTAGGGCACGCCGTCGATCTCGGTCATGCGCGAGCCGATGGCCGAGCCGAAGACGACGAAATACAGCGCCGTCGTGATCACCGGGGTGACGATCGACTGCCAGACGGTGCGCAGGGCGCGCGCCATTTCGAACCTGTAGATGGCCCAGACGCCATGGCCGTTGAAAGGCCGCTCCCGTGTCCCGGTGGACGAGGCTGACGAAGATGTCCTCCAGCGAGCTCTGGCTGGTGTGCAGGTCCTTGAAGGCGATGCCGAGGTCCGACAGCTTGCGCAGCAGGGACGGCACACCGGTCTTTTCGAGGTTGGAGTCGAAGACGTATTCCAGCTCGTTGCCGTCGGCCTTCAGCGTCGGCGACCATTCAGCCAGCTCGGGCGGGACCGTGGTCAAGGGTTCCTGCAGGTTCAGGGTCAGGGTCTTCTTGCCCAGCTTCTTCATCAGGGTGGCGGTCTGTTCGACCAGGATCAGCTCACCCTTAAGGATCACCCCGACGCGGTCGGCCATCTCCTCGGCCTCCTCGATGTAGTGGGTGGTCAGGATGATGCTGACGCCCTTGTCGCGCAGCCCGCGGACGAGGTTCCACATGTCGCGGCGCAACTCGACGTCGACGCCCGCGGTCGGCTCGTCGAGGAACAGGATGTCGGGTTCGTGGCTCAGGGCCTTGGCGATCATCACCCGGCGCTTCATCCCGCCGGACAGGGTCATGATCTTGTCGTTGCGCTTCTCCCACAGGGACGGTTCGCGCAGGGTCTTCTCGATATGGGCGGGGTTCGGCGCCTTGCCGAACAGGCCGCGGCTGAAGGTGACGGTGGCCAGCACGGTCTCGAAGGCGTCGGTGGTCAGTTCCTGCGGCACCAGGCCGATCTTCGATCGCGCCGCCCGATAGTCCTTCTGGATGTCGTGACCGTCGGCGATGACCGTCCCCGTCGTCGGGGTGACGATGCCGCAGACGATGGAGATCAGCGTCGTCTTGCCCGCGCCATTGGGCCCCAGCAGGGCGAAGATCTCGCCCTTGCCGATCTTCAGGTCCGTGGTCTTCAGGGCCTGCAGCCCCGATTTGTAGGTCTTGGTGAGACCCTGGATGGAAATAACCGGCTGCATACGCGCCCTCCCGAGACGCAGGCAGATATGCGTCTGCCTGTCGCACCTCAAGGGCCGCGGTGGCGGGCGGAGCCATATTCCCCGCTGCGGGTTACCGTCGCCGTGCCAGATTTCGTCGCCCTCGTCCGTACCCGTCTGGCCGACCTGGGAGAGGGGGGGCGCCGCCGCTCGTCCCTGCTGCGCCGGGTGCCGCCCCTGCATGTGCTGCTCGAATGGGCGGCGAGGGCAGGCTATGGCGCGCGGGGCTTCGTGTATCTGTCCGCCGGGACGCTGATCCTGCTGTCCGTCCTCGGTATCGTCGGGGACACAGTCGGCGTGAAGGGTTCGCTTGACTGGCTGGCCATGCGTCCGCTGGGCCGGTTCTGGATGTTCCTCGTCGGGCTGGGATTGGCCGCCTTTGTCGTCTGGCGGGTGCTGCAGGCCGTCTTCGACGCCGACCATGAAGGCACGTCCCGCCACGGATTGTGCACCCGGATGAGCCAGGCCTTCAGCGGATTCAGCTATGCGGCCCTGTCGTTTGCGGCCCTGGGTCTTCTGGTGCGTGCGCCGGAGGGTGATCCCGCGGTCGAGGGGGTGATCCGCAGCCAGGAACAGGCGGCCACCGTGCTGTCGATGCCCTTCGGCAAATGGCTGCTGATCGGGGTCGGGCTGGCGATCTTCGGGACCGGGGTGGCCAATGTCGTCAAGGCGTGGCGGGAGGATTTCACGGAGTATCTCGCCTGCTCGGCGAAGACCTGCCGGCGGGTCTCTCCGCTGGCACGGTTCGGCCATGTTGCACGGGGGCTGGCCTATCTGCCACTGGCCGTGCTGGTCGTGCTGGCCGGCCTGAGATCGAGCGCGTCCGACGTCACCAGCCTCGGCGCGGCGCTGGAGGCGGTAGAGCGCCAGCCCGCCGGCCCGTGGATGCTGGCCGGCGTCGCACTGGGATTCGTCGCCTTCGGCACCTTTTCCTTTATTGAGGCGCGGTATCGCCGGATACGTCCGCCGCGCGATCTGAATCCGTTGGCTTGACGCGTCCGCCCGGAACCGGTGCCGTACCTGCCAGTTCAACCCTCGCCGGAGACTGTCCCATGCTGATGCGAAGCCTTGCTGCCGCCCTCGCCCTGACGGGCGCACTGTCCCTGTCGGCCTGTGCGACCGCGCCGGGACCCGATCAGGTCCGAGCCCCTGCGCCGGCAAGGGCCGTCGATCTGGATCGCTTCTACAGCGGCCGCTGGCTGGAGATTGCGCGTTTGCCGATGGGGTTGACGGACGGCTGTGTGGCCGGGGCGACGAACTATGTCGTGGTCAATCCGACCCGGGTGGACGTGCGCGACACCTGTCAGGTGGATACGCCGCAAGGCCGCGAAAAGGCGATCGGCGGCCGCGGCGAGGTCATGGACCCCGGAACCAACGCCAAGCTGAGGGTCCGCTATGTCGGCGGCCTGATTACGTGGGACTACTGGGTGCTTGACCACGCCGAGGACTACAGCTGGTTCATCTCCGCCGATCCGACCTTCGAAAAGCTTTGGATCTATACGCGTGAGGTTCCGGACGCTGCCGAACGCGCGGCGCTCGTCGCGCGCGCCGCAGCGCTCGGCTATGACGTCAGCCGCCTGGAGTTCCCCGCGTTCTGACCCGCCCCCGCAAAGGCCGTCCCATGACCCGTCCGACATTGCTCGCAGCTTCCGTTCTGGTGCTCACGCTCGCTGCGTGCGGAGGCAATGAGGCGCTCGATCCTTCCGCCGGTTTCGGTCCCGACCCGACCTTGCCGCCGCCACAGGGATCGCTGTTCCCGAGGGTGAATATCGCCGAGGCGGTCGGCTGGTCGGAGGGCCGCACGCCGGTCGCGGCGCGGGGCTTCCGGGTTCAGGCCTTTGCGTCGGGTCTGGATCATCCGCGCTGGCTCTATCGCCTGCCGAATGGCGACATCCTTGTCGCGGAGACCAATTCGCCGCCGAAGCCGGATGGCAAGGCGGGTGGTCTGCGCGGCTGGGCCGAAAGGCTGTTTATGAAAAGGGCCGGTGCGCGGGCGCCCAGCGCCAACCGGATCACCCTGCTCCGCGACGCCGACGGGGACGGCACCGCCGAGACCCGGACGGTGTTCCTCGAAAACCTGACCTCGCCCTTCGGCATGGCCCTTGTGGGGGACACGCTCTACGTCGCGAACGCCGACGCCGTTGTGGCCTTCCCCTATCAGACCGGCCAGACGCGGATCACGGCACCCTCAACCCGACTGACCGCCCTGCCCGCGGGTCGCAACCACCACTGGACCAAGAGCCTGGTCGCCAGCGCGGACGGGACGCGGCTGTATGTCGGAGTCGGCTCCAACTCCAACATCGGCGAGAACAGTCTGGCTGAGGAGGAAGGCCGCGCCGCCATCCATGAGATCGACATCGCGACGGGCACCGACCGCATCTTTGCCTCGGGCCTGCGCAATCCGGTCGGACTGGCGTGGCAGCCGGACAGCGGCAAGCTGTGGGTTTCGGTCAATGAGCGGGACGAGCTCGGAAACGACCTGGTGCCTGACTATATGACGTCGGTGACGCCCGGCGGCTTCTACGGCTGGCCGTGGAGCTACTATGGTCAGATCGTCGATACGCGGGTCGAGCCGGCCAACCCGGGGATGGTCGCGCGGGCGCTGAAGCCCGACTACGCCCTGGGTGCCCATACGGCGTCGCTGGGTCTGACCTTCGGCGAGGGCGGCCTGTTTCCTGCGCGGTATCGCGGCGGGGCCTTTGTCGGCCAGCATGGATCGTGGAACCGGACACCGCGCAACGGCTATCGCGTGATCTTCGTGCCGTTCACGGGCGGCGTTCCGTCGGGACCGCCGGAAGACATTCTGACCGGCTTCCTCAATGAACAGGATCAGGCGATGGGTCGCCCGGTCGGGGTCCAGTTTGATCGCGCGGGGGCCCTGCTGGTGGCCGACGATGTGGGCAATGTGATCTGGCGCGTCTCGCCGGCGACTTGAGCCCGAACAGACGAAGGCCCCGGCGGATCGCTCCGCCGGGGCCCTTCTTTGGCCAGGTGCGAATTCAGCCGACCGGTTCGACGATGATCACCGGAGGCGTCGGCGCGGGCGCAGGCGTTGCAGGCGCCGGGGTCGCCGGAGCGGTATTCAGGGTCGAGGTCGAAGGCGCGGCCGGCGTATAGGCCTGCGGACCCGCCGGGACAGCAGGGGCCGGGGTCGCGACACGGGCTGTAGCGGCCGGGGCGGGGCTCCGGACAGCCTCACGGCGCACTGAAGCCGGGGCGGCCCGACGAAGCGGCGCGGTGTCACGAACCACGGGGGCAGTGTCGACCGGCGCAGGCGTCGAGGCAGTCGTCAGCGGAGCCACGGCAGCCTCGGTTGGCGATGCCGACAAGACCGGCGCGGTCAGGGCGGGCTCGGCCAGGGGCGCGGAAGCTTCTTCCGGGCCCTGCATCAGCATCATGGCACCCAGGCCGCCCAGCGCCAGCACGGCGACGGGGGTCAGGATCATCCAGGTCTTGATCTTGCCCTGACCGCCACGGACCTTTCCGCGACGGGCGTAGACGGGGACGAAGGGCTCGTCGTGCGTCAGGTCTGCGCGCGGCGTTTCGATACGGTCGCCATAGGGTTTGGTCGGATCAACGGGATAGGTCACAGACATTAGTGGTTCCTCCAAAAACTTATGGAAGAAACAAGTCTGCGAGATCGCGGTTCCGCGATTTCAGGATCGCCCTGAAGAAACACCGTTGCCGCCACATGTAAGGCGGCAACGGTGCAGATTTATGCTCAATCAATACTGAAGCGTGGATTCAGAAGTTGGTGAGTTCTGAAATCGACAGGACGGCGGGCTGCGGATTGCCGCTGGAATAGGTACCAACCCAGATTTCGTAGCGACCGGATACGGAGCCCAGGATGACCAGCGGGTTGTTGTCCTCGCCCGCGTCGTCGTCGCAATACCATTCGCCGTTCGGGCCGTTCACGACCAGGGTGGTGTCCGCCTTGGACAGGACCGAGATCTTGATGTTCAGCGAGCCGTTGCCGTTCCACTGGAAGCGATAGTCCGGCGAATTGGTGATGAAGCCGGCGCAGCCGCTTCCGGCGTTGGAGGCGGCGACGTTGCCGCCCGCGCGCAGGCTGACCAGGTGCGGGTCGGGCTGGAAGCCCGGTGCCAGGGTGATGGTGCCGTAGTTGGGCTCGGCATTGTAGTCTTGGGCCGCGACGGGTCCGGCCAGCGCCAGGGCGCAGACGGCGGTCAGAATGTATTTCATCATATATTCCCCCGAGGATCATTCCGGCCCCACGCCGCCAATCCGCGTTCTGTGATTAAGACCCGCGGCACACTGTTCTTCAAGCGCCTGTCAGACATCGACAGGTTCACCCTGCGTCACCGCCGCATCGGCGCCACGCCCCGGCGCAAACCGGCGGTCTTTTGCCCGTAAACGCCCCTGGGATTCCCCTGCCGGTTGACCGCGACCGGCGGCTTGTCCATCACCAAGGAACGGGCAGCTTTCCATGGAGCGATGAAGACGATGGGTCTGGTGGCGAACATCAAGCGCAACATGCGTTTCGCCAAGGGGCTGCGCCGTCTGCTCAAGCGCATCAAGCCGATCGAGCTGGATAGCGCTGATCTGGTCTGCGACGACTGGGAAGAGGCCGTTGACCGGTTCGGCGACCGGGTTGCCATTGTCGATGATCGGCGAACGGTGACCTATCGCGAGCTCGATGCCATGGCCAATCGCTTCGGCCACTGGGCCCAGAGCCGCCGGCTGAAGCGGGGCGACACCATCGCCCTGGTGATGCTGAACCGGGCTGAATACATCGCCGCCTGGCTGGGGTTCTCCAAGGTCGGCGTCGCCACCGCCCTGATCAACACCAATCTGACCGGCCACGCCCTCGCCCACTGCCTGTCCATTTCCAACGCCTCACAGGTCATAACCGACGAGGATTGCTGGAAGCGGGTCGAGGACGCCCGTGAGCTGTCGGGCCGCAACCTGATGCTTTGGGTGCTCGGGCTGCGCGACGAGGACGAGGCCGACGAGCGGCGCGGCCTGGACAAGCCGGTGCGCAGCGGCTCGTCCGTTCGGCCGGCGCGGTCGGCGCGTCTGGGCCTGACCAACCGCGACACGGCCCTTTACATCTATACCTCGGGCACAACCGGCCTTCCAAAGGCGGCGAAGATCACCCACGCCCGGGCCCGCACCTATATGCGCGCCTTTGCCGGGGCGACGGGTGCCACCGAAAAGGACGTCACCTTCAACGTCCTGCCGCTCTATCACTCGACCGGCGGGCTGGTCGGGGTCGGGCCCGCGCTGCTGAACGGCGGCCAGCTGGTGCTGCGCAAGCGATTCTCGGCGACGAATTTCTGGCCGGATGTGAAGGCCTCTGGCGCGACCCTGTTCGTCTATATCGGCGAGCTTTGCCGCTATCTGGTCAACTGCCCTGAAGCCCCGCACGAGAAGTCTCACACGCTGCGGCTGGCCTTCGGGAACGGTTTGCGGCCTGACGTCTGGTCCGACTTCCAGAAGCGGTTCGCCGTTCCGAACATCCTGGAATTCTACGGGTCGACCGAGGGCAACGTCTCGGTGTTCAATTTCGACGGCAAGCCGGGTGCCATCGGTCGCGTCCCCGGCTTCCTGAAAAAGCAGATCAATTTCCGTCTGGTCCGGTTCGACATGGACACCGAGGAGCCAGTACGGGGCGTCGACGGCCTGTGCCAGCTGGCGAAAGCCGGCGAGGTCGGCGAGGCGCTGGGCATGATCGGCGACGACATCCGCCACGCCTTCTCGGGCTATGCGGACAGGGCGGCTTCCGAGAAGAAGATCCTGCGCGATGTCTTCGTGCGCGGCGACCGCTGGTTCCGCACCGGTGACCTGATGAAGCAGGACAGCGAAGGCTATGTCTATTTCATCGACCGGATCGGCGACACCTATCGCTGGAAGGGTGAAAACGTCTCGACGGCTGAGGTCGAGCAGCGGCTGGCCGACGCGCCAGGCGTGAAGGAGGTCATCGCATACGGCGTTCCTGTGCCCGGCCACGAGGGCAAGGCCGGCATGGTCGCCCTGGTCGTCGAGGGCCGACGCCCGGCCGGCCTTTGTCCGCCTGATCAAGTCGGCCGACACGACCGGGACTTTCAAATACAAGAAGGTCGATCTCGTCGCCGACGGCTTCGATCCGGCAAAGGTCGACGGTCCCCTCTATGTCCGTGGCGGCAAGAACGGCTATGCCAAATTCAGCGAAGCGGCCCGCGCGGCGATCATGGACGGCGAAACCCGGCTCTAGATCCGCCGGTTCGCAACCGCCCCTTAATCATTAACGGCGAAGGTCGGCGTCTCTCGCGCGCAGGACCGTCGGCTACCCATGTTCCAGATTATCGGCATCGTCCTGCTGTTCGCCATGGTGTTCGGCAGCTATATTCTCTCCGGCGGCAAGATGGCGGTCGTGCTGCACTCGCTGCCCTATGAGCTGATGGCCATCCTCGGTGCGGCCGTAGCGGCCTTCCTCATTGGCAACAGCGTTACAACCATCAAGGCGACCTTGGGCGGCTTCGGCAGGGCATTCGCCGGTCCCAAATGGAAGAAGCAGGACTACAAGGATCTGCTGTCGCTGCTATTCCAACTGACCAAGACGATGAAGTCCAAGGGCGTCATCGCCCTGGAAAGCCACATCGAAAAGCCGGCCGAGAGCGCCATCTTCCAGAAATATCCCAAGGTGCTGAAGGACCATTTCGCCACGGACTTCATCTGCGACACCCTGCGGATGATGACCATGAACCTCGAGGATCCTCACCAGATTGAGGATGCGATGGAAAAGCAGCTGGAAAAGCACCACCACGAGGGTTTGGCGGGCGCGCACGCCCTGACCACCATGGCCGACGGTCTGCCAGCGCTGGGCATCGTCGCGGCGGTTCTGGGGGTCATCAAGACCATGGGCTCGATCACCGAGCCGCCTGAAATCCTGGGCGGGATGATCGGTGGCGCCCTGGTGGGCACCTTCCTGGGGGTCTTTCTGGCCTACGGGCTGGTTGGGCCGATTGCGGTACGTCTCAAGGAGATCGTCGACGGCGACGGCGCCTACTACAAGATCATCCAGTCAGTCCTGGTCGCCCACCTGCACGGCAACGCCGCCCAGATTTCCGTCGAGATCGGTCGCGGCGATATCCCGTCCTCGGCCCAGCCCTCGTTCACCGAGATGGAAGAGTCCCTGTCGGCCGCGCCGACCGACGCCTGATAACTCCCGCCCGGCTGTAACCATTCGTCCCTCGTCATCGAAACCGGTGTCGGGGGCATGACGCCCCAAGTCCGGCCATTCCGGCCGCTCGTACCCAGGGGTTCAACATGATCCACAAACTGCTCGTGGCCGCCGCCGGCGTCGCCGCTCTCGCCGCCTGTTCGCCCGCCGCCGAAGACAAGGCTGAAACCACCGAAGGCGCGATGGCTCCTGCCGCTGAAGGCGCTATGGCTCCCGCTGCCGAAGGTGCCATGGCCCCGGCCACTGAAGGCGCGATGGCTCCCGCCGCCGAAGGCGCAATGGCTCCGGCCGCCCAGTAGTCGGCCAGGATCCGGACCTCGTCGCCACGAGGTCCGGTCCGCTCCCGTCAGAAGGGTCGCGGACGACGGGGACGCCTGCCGGCGTCTCCGTCACCCGTGGCCGTGTTCCCCAAGGGCCGATTCGGCCCGATGGTCCGGCCGCTCCCGCCGCAGAGGGAACTTCAGCCTCCGGTCGGCGCGGTCTGTGGGCCGCCACGCACTGAAATTCAGCCCTTGGGTCACGTCGGTTCACGAATGCGTGAGAATTAGGCTTGGCTTTCGCTCACGTTCCCGTTATCTCCGGAACTGCGAGGAGTTCATGACCTCGTATGACCCTTCTGAAGGAATAAACATTATGCGCATCACCGCTCTGGTCGCCGCTTCGGTCGCCGCTCTGGCCCTGGCCGCCTGCACCCCCGCCGCCGACAAGGCTGAAGAAGCTCCGGCCGCTGAAGCCGCTGCTGAAGCCCCGGCTGCCGACGCCATGGCCCCCGCTGCCGACGCTGCCGCTCCGGCCGCCGACGCC
>VFBG01000236.1 GCA_006515835.1 bacterium
GCCACCGCCGCCTGACCGGCCCCCGGCAGGTCGACCACCACGATCCGCGGTCCCGGCCGCTCGCCGCCGGCGCGGTTCGTGACTGACGGCACCGCGCCCGACGGCCGTTCCCAGCCGCCCAGGGTCCGTTCGGCGAAGGCGAAGGCCTCTTCCGGCTCCATGCCGCCGGTGATGATCAGGGCGGCGTTGTCGGGCCGCCACCAGCGATCGTGGAAGCCGGCGATCTGGTCGCGCGTTATGGCCGCCACCGAATCCGGCGTTCCCGACGATGGCGCACCATAAGGGGCGGCACCGAATGCCAGCCGGTTCAGCACCAGCGAGGCGAGCGGCCCCGGCTGGCGCAGATTGACCCGCAGGGCGTTGACCGCCTGGGTCCGGCTGCGCGCCACCTCTTCTTCGGCAAAGGTCGGGCGCTGCACCACGTCTGCGAACACCGCCCCCGCCGCCTCGGCAGACGCGACTGGCGCGGACAGGAACAGGGTGGTCGAATCCGCCCCCGCCCCGCCGCCGATATTGGCGCCCAGCGCCTCCAGCGTGCGTGCGATCTCCGGGGCCGAACGGTCGCCCGCGCCCTGACTGGCCAGTCCGGCGGTCATCGCCGCCAGCCCCGGCTGATCCACAGGATCACCCGCCGCCCCGCCCGCCATCACCAGCTGGGCGTTGAGGATCGGCAGATTGGTCGACTTCGCCACGATCACCCGCAGACCGTTCGACAGGGTCCGCTCGACCACGCGCGGCGTCGCCATCGCGCGCGGCTCGCCCGGCGCCGGCGGGGCCATGCGCTGGTCCTCGGGCAGCAGTTCATTGGCCGCCAGCACCGCGGGTGGCACCGTCAGGAAGGTCGGGACCGGAGCAGGATTGAGCCAGCTGTCCTCGGGCACGCCCGCGGGCCGCGCGCTCTCGTCCTGATAGCGGACCGAGACCCGAGCCTGGTCATTCAGATACGCCCGCGCCACCCGCTGCACGTCCGCCGCTGTCACCGCCTGGATGGCGGCCAGCCGCTCATCGACGGCGCGGGGATTGTTCTCCGACACGATCGCCTGGCCCAGGATGAAGGCCCGGCCCGAAGAGGTTTCCCGCTGACGCAGCTCGCCGGCCACGATCTCGGTCTTCGCCTCGGCCAGCTCCGCCGCCGTCACCGGCTCGTCCCGCACCCGCGCCAGCTCCGCGTCGAGCGCCGCCTCGACGTCCGCTATGGCCTTGCCCTGGGCGACGACGGCGGTGACGGCGATGACCCCGTCCTCCTCCATCGCATTGCCGCCAAAGCCGGCGTTCGAAGCCAGCTGCGAGCGATAGACCAGCGACTGGTACAGGCGTGAACTCTCGCCGCGCGACATGATGGCCTGCAGCACATCCAGCGCCGCATTGTCCGGGTGGTTCGCCGCCACACCGGGATAGATCACGCCCACCGCCGGCAGCGGCACGTTCGGCGCATAGGACTCGACCATCCGCGGCGCCGTACGCGGCGTCTCGACGGGCCGTTCAAACACCGGCACCGGGCGATCCGGGTTGCGGATGTCGCCGAAATACTGGTCCACCCAGCGGTCCAGCTGCGCCGGATCGAAATTGCCCGACACGATCATCGTCGCCGTGGCCGGACGGTAGTAGGCCTCGTGGAAGGCGCGGGCGTCCTCGATCTGCATACGGCGGCGCATAGACGCGCTGGCGCAGCTCCTCCTGCACGATCGACCGCTCGGCATCGAACACCGCCTGGTCAACCACCGGCCGCGCCATCCGCTCGGCGTGGGTCCACAGCATGGTCTCCAGGTACTGCGGCGGTACCGTCTCATAGTAGTTGGTGAAATCCTGCCCGGTGGAGGCGTTGCGCGACCCGCCGGCGTTCTCGACCAGGGTCGAGATCTGGCCATAAGGCAGGTTGACCGTCTTGCGGCTGAGGATGTGTTCGAACAGGTGGGCGAAGCCCGAGCGCCCCTGCGGATCGTCCTTGCCGCCGACATTGTACCAGAGGGTGACCGTCACCGTGCCCGCGGTGGCGTCCGGCATCGCATAGACGTCCAGCCCGTTGGCCAGCTCGCGATGAGTGAACTCCAGCGGCGGGACCGTGACCGGCGCGGGCGTCTGGGCGAAGGCGGGCCCGGAAGCGATCGGGCAGAGGGCCAGCAGCGAGGCCCCCAGAAGCGCGGCGGTGCGGGTCATGTCGTTGGTCCCCAGTCGATCAGGTCTGAACAGGCCCCCGACCCTAACAGCGACCTGCCGCGCCCCTAGTTACGACCCTGTAATGATCGACTCGACCTCGTCCCGGGTCGGCATCGACGGCTGCGCTCCCGGCCGGGTCGCCGCGATGGCCCCCGCCGCGCACGCGAACCGCAGCGCCGCCTCCGGCTCCATTCCTTCCAGCAGGGCGACGCAGATCGCCCCGACAAAACAGTCTCCGGCGCCGGTGGCGTCGACCGCCTTCACCTTCGGCGGTGCGGCCCGCGCGATCTCGGCCCCGCGCTGGAACAGGACCGCGCCGCGCGCGCCCAACGTCACTACCACCTTGCCGCCGCCCTGATGCAGCATGTCGCCGTAGAACTCCGCCTCGGTCTCATTGACGACCAACAGGTCCGCCCGACGCAACAGCTGGTCCGATACCGGGGCCGCCGGGGCCAGATTGACGCAGACAAACTCCGTCGCCCGCCCTACCGCCGCCTCGACCGTCTCGATCGGCAGCTCCAGCTGCACGATCAGAGGCGTCTCGATCCGCGCCGGCAGCTGTTCCGGCATGGCGCTGTGGTTTGCGCCGGCCGCCACCACGATCTGGTTCTCGCCCTCGGGATCGACCGCGATCAGGGCCACGCCGGTCGGCGCCGAGGCGTCCGTAACGACGCCGGAAACATTGATGTCGTCGGCCAGCAGCAAGGCCATGGCTTCCTCGGCCATGCCGTCGCGTCCCACCCGGCCGATCATGCAGACATCGGCGCCCAGTCGCCCGGCCGCCAGCGCCTGGTTGGCGCCCTTGCCGCCCGGATGCCGCGCCAGGGTCGCCCCGGTCACG
>VFBG01000237.1 GCA_006515835.1 bacterium
ACGAGCTGCTCGACAAGCTCGCGCAAGTCGAGGCCAAGGGCGTGGACATCATCGACCAGGGCGCTGCCAAGGAATACGACCTGGAGCCGCCGGCCGGCACCGTGGCGCTGACCGTCGAGGAAGAGACCAAGAAGGCCGACGGTGAAAAGGAGAAGAAGACCCGCATCGTTAAGTTCGAGATCGGCAAGCACGCGGGCGATCAGAAGAAGCTCTATGTCAAGGTCGAGGGCTGGCCGCGCATCAATGCCGTCGGCGACGACCTGCTGAAGCTGGTCGAACGGCCGGCGCTGGCCTATCGCGGCCGAAGCGTCTTCGACCTGGCCGGCAAGCAGATCGAGCAGCTCGAAGTGCAGCGCGGCGAGGAGAAGTATGCCCTGAAGCAGACGGACGGCAAATGGCAGCTGACCGCCCCGATCGCCGCCGACGCCGATACCGAGAAGGCCCGCCGCCTGGCCGACGACCTGAAAGACCTCAACGTCATCGAATATGTCACGGATACCCCGAAGGACGAAGACCTCGACAAACTCTACGGCCTGGCCAAGCCGGCGCTGTCCGTCACGTTGCAGCCCGGCGGCGACGCGAAACCGCTGACCCTGCAAGTCGGCAAGCAGCGCGAGGGCAAGCCGGAGTTCTTCGCCCGGCTGGCGGGGGTGCCGCGCGTGTTTGTCATCGGCAAGGCCGTGCGCGATCAGCTGGATCAACCGTCGCTGGCGCTGCGGCCAACGCAACTCTGGCAGCTGTCGCCCGGCGATATCGCCGCGATCAAGATCAAGAAGGGTGAGGAGCCGGAATACACCTTGCAGCGCGAGCTGGCCGCCTGGAAGCTGACCGGCCCGTTCGACGCCGCCGTCCGCAAGGAAGAGGCGGAAGGCATCGTTGCTCCGCTATCCCGCCTCAAGGCCGAGAAGTACGCCGCCCATAGTGTCAAGGATCTCAAGGACACCGGTCTGGACAAACCGCAGCTGACGGTCACGCTGCGGGAAGCCGCCCCGGAAGACGCTAAGGACAAGGCCAAGGAGCGGGTGCTGCTGCTGGGAAACAAGACCGCTCAGCAAGAGCCGCCGGCGTACTACGCCAAGCTGGCTGATAGCGACGCGGTCTTTCTTCTGCCTGAAATGCTCTTCGATACGGTCAATCGCGGCGCGCTCGATTTGCTCGACCGTCAGCTGCTGTCGCTGGACCTGAAGGCGCTCGAGCAGCTGCGCGGCGTCGGGCCGCAGGGCACCGTCGTCCTGGACCGCAAGGACGGCGTCTGGCAAGCGACGGCCGGTGAATTGAAGTTCGTGCCGGATCGGCGCAAGGCCGATTCCATCGCGGGCGTCTGGGCGCTGCTCCGCGCCGACAAGTTCGCCGCTTACGGTCCCAAGGTCGAGTGGGCCAAATACGGCCTGGACAAGCCCGCCTTCACGGTCACGGTCAAGCTGAAGCCCGCCGATCCCAAGGACAAGCCGGTGGAGCATACCTTGGCCCTGGGCGGTCCCGTCGAGGGCAAGGCGCAGGAACGCTATGCCAAGCTCGACGACCGGCCCGGCGTCTTCGTCCTGGATCGGGCCTATGTGGAGGACCTGAACTGGACGCACCTCGATCTCGTGGACCGGACGCTGCTGGAACTCGACGGCAAGGCCGTCACCGCCCTGAGACCGGCGACGGCTGGAAGATCGTCAAGCCGGAAGCACATACCGCCGACGGCCCGGCGCTCGACAAGCTGTTGCAGCAGGTGGGCCGGCTGCGGGCGGCACGCATCGTTGCCTACCCCGCCAAGGATGTCAAAATGTTCGGCCTGGACGACCCGGCCGCGGTCATCACGCTCCGTCAGGGGGACGGCGAGGGCAAGAAGGACGTGGTCCTCAAGATCGGCGAGGTGGCCGACCAGGGACCGCAGACCACCGGGGACCGCTTCGCGCTGGTCGAGGGCGGCGACAAGGTGGGTGTGCTGCCCGGCGCGCTGGTCCGGCTGCTGGTGGCCAAGCC
>VFBG01000068.1 GCA_006515835.1 bacterium
GCTCTCCGCTTCGCTCCGGCCGGGATGACAAGGTCACCGGGCGCCCTTGACGGAGCATCGAGACAGTTCACCCCGTCGGAACACTGCGCTAAAACCACTCCATGGCCCTGCTGGACTGGATCAACGAAGCGACGGGGCCGGTGGTCAAGGGCCACGGCGTGACCCTGCGTCCGCCCCGCGCATCCGATCACGAGGCCTGGGCGGCCGAGCGGCTGGCCTCTCACGCCTATCTGCAGCCGTGGGAGCCGATCTGGCCCGAGGACGACCTGACCCGCGCGGCCTTCAAACGCCGTCTGTCGATCTACAGCCGCGAAATGGAGGCCGGCAACGCCTGGCCTTTCTTCATTTTCGCTGATTCGGACCAGTCGCTGGTCGGGGCGATCACCCTGTCCAACGTCCGCCGCGGCGTCGCCGAGACGGGGACGCTGGGCTACTGGATCGGGCGAAATTTCGCGGGCCGGGGCTACGGCACGGCCGCGGTCAGGGCCATGGTCGGCTATGCCTTCAACGACCTGAACCTGCACCGGGTGGAGGCGGCTTGCGTGCCGGCGAACGCCGCATCGCGTCGCGTGCTCGAAAAGACCGGCTTTATGCTTGAGGGACAGGCGCGGGCTTATCTCAAAATTAACGGCGCTTGGGCAGATCATCTTCTGTTCGGCGTCGTTAATGACGGGGCCGGGCGCGGCGGCTGATTCCGGCCGTCCTGTCGGGACCTTTCAGGCGTTTGAACACTCGCTCCAGAAGTCTGGCCTGGGACGCGACGACCGCCATCGAGGCGCTGGCCGCTGCGGACACCGCCCTGTGGATCTGGACGCCGTCCGACGACCAGATGCGCTTCACCGGCGCGACCCGGGCGCTGGGCCTCGGGCCGCTGGCGCCGGAGTGTTCGGGCGCCGCCTTCACCGCCGTGGCCATTCCGCAGGACCGGGCGCTGGCCGAGAAGATTCTCAAGCCGCAGGCCGAGGGAACCGAGGTCGCCGTCCGCCTGCGCATGCGTGACTCCGAGACCTGCATCTGGCGGGGCGTGTGGCTCGAGGACGGCCTTCCCAGCCCGGCGACTATGAGCTGGTGGTGGCCGACGTGGATCGCCTGCGTCGCCTCAACGAGGCGCTCGGGCATGAGCGCACCGATCTGGTGCTCGCCGCCCTCGGCTCACGCCTGAACGCCGCCTTTGCCCATGACGCCAACGCCGCCCGCATCGGCGAGGACGAATTCGCCGTCCTGGCCCCGCGCGGAACCGGCACAGTGGCCGAACGGGTGCGCGAGGCGCTGGAGCAGCCGCTGCGTGTCGCCGGCTTCGACATCTATCCGACCGTCTCGATCGGCTCGGCCCAGGCCGAGGGCGGTCCCGACGCGCCCGATCCGGCCGAAATGCTGCGCCGGGTCGAACTGGCCGTCGAACAGGCCAAGACGGCGGGCCGCGGCGGCGTCGCCGCCTATGGCCGGGCGCTGGAAAGATCGTGAACCTCCTGACCGGTGCCGTGGCCGGGTTCGAGGCCCTGGCCCGCTGGCGTCACCCCAAGCGCGGCCTCGTGCCGCCGGACGAGTTCCTGGGTCTGGCCGACGAAATGGGCCTGATGAACGACCTGGGCCTGCTGATGATGACCCAGGCCTCGCGCCAGCTGGCCGAATGGCTGGGCCGGCACCCCTCGGCGGGCAAGCTGTTCTGCAGCGTCAACCTGTCGGTCGGAGAGATCGAACGGCCCAATCTGGTCGAGGACGTCACCCGCATCATCGCCGACGCCGGCCTGCCCAAGGGCGCGCTGAAGCTGGAGGTCACCGAGGGCGACATCATGCGCGACACCTCGCGCGCCGCCGAGACCCTGACCCGGCTGCGCGAGGCCGGTGCCTCGCTGGCGCTCGACGACTTCGGCACCGGCTTCAGCTCCTTGACGTGGTTGGCCAAGCTGCCGTTCGATACGCTGAAGATCGACCGCTATTTCGTTCTGACCATGGACAAGGACGAGGGCTCGGCCAAGATCGTCAAGTCGGTGGTCAACCTGGGCCGCGACCTGTCGCTGGAAGTCGTCGCCGAGGGCGTCGAGAACGCCGGCCTCGCCAAACTCCTGCTCGAGGCCCAGTGCCACTACGGCCAGGGCTTCGGCTACGCCCAGGCCCTTCCGGCCCAAGAGGCCGAGGTCTATTTGAACGAGTCCCTCGCCGACGGTACGGCGCCGATCAAGGCGCGGTCGGCGTAGGCTACGGCGGAGCGGCTACTGGAGCCGTGGTGCCGGGGCATGGCGCGACCGGTAGACCGGGAAGACCAGCCTGATGGCGTTTCGCACTCGAGTGACGTCCAAGTCTTCATAGTCGACGCCGACATCGAGGGTCATCGACTCGCCCAACACATCTGTCGCCTCCTCGAGGATCAGACGGCCGGCGTACTTCAGGTAGGCGCGCTCGACTGGATTGGCGTAGGTGCGGATCGCGCCGATGTCATGAACAGCGTCCGGAATAAGTCCTGCAGCGATGCCGGGCTTGCCGAGCCGCAGGGACACCAGAGCCATCAACAGCTTGGCCGTGGATCTCCCGATGACGTGGTCGGGAAGCCCCATCGCAAAAATGCGATGGAGTCGGGCTTCCGCGGAGACATAGTCCTGACGCGCGACCTCTTCATGCGCCTCGACCATCTCAATGGCGAGTTTGAGCGCCCTTGGCAGGTGCTGCGCGTTTCGGACCAGCGCCGTCAGACGGCGAAACAGAGCCGCGACACTCATCGTGTCGGCCTGCCGGAGCAAATCATGCCGCGAAGGTGTCGGTTGCATCCTTCAGCGTCACGCCCGCCCGCTCTGCCCCGACAGCCGCGCCGGATCGACGCCCAGCCCGGCCAAAGCCTTGGCCCACTTGCCGTCGTAGTCGACGTCGAAGATCAGTTCCGGGTCCGCGTCGGCGGTTAGCCAGACGTTCTCGCCGAGCTCGTCCTCCAGCTGCCCCTCGCCCCAGCCGGCGTAGCCCAGCAGCAGCACCGAGCGGTTCGGCCCAGCCGCCGGGTCCACCATGGCCAGTAGGGCCTCGCGCGTGCCCGTCATGGCCAGACCCTCGGCGAAGGCCACCGAGGCGTCGTCGATCAGCCAGTCGTCGGTGTGCAGCACGAAGCCACGCTCCCGCTCCACCGGCCCGCCGATCAGCACCAGCCGCTCCGCTGCGGCCTCCGGGGCCTCGGTCGCCAGCTTGGTCAGCACCTTCTTCAGGTTCACCCCCGGCGCGGGCCGGTCCAGCCGCAGGCCCATGGCGTGGTCCGGCCGGTGGGCGCAAATCAGGATCACGGCGTGCTCGAACCGGCTGTCGCTGATGCCCGGCATGGCCACCAGAAGCCGCCCGACCAGGGATTGGAAATTGTCCATGACTCCATCATCGGGACGCCGGGTCGCCGACGCAAGGCGGCGTATGGACACGATGCAGTTGGCGTCCCGTCCGGCAACGCCTATCTGGTCGGCAGCGTTACACTCTCACCCCCACCCGGAGCCTGCCCCATGACCGTCCAGATCGGCGACCGCATCCCCTCGGCCAACCTGACCCGCGCCACCGACGACGGCCCCAAGCCCGTCACCACCGACGACATCTTCGCCGGCAAGACCGTGGCCCTGTTCGCCGTTCCCGGCGCCTTCACCCCGACCTGCTCGGCCCGCCACCTGCCGGGCTTCAAGGACCACCGCGAGGAGATGACCGCCAAGGGCGTCGACACCATCGCCTGCATCTCGGTCAATGACGCCTTCGTCATGGGCGCCTGGGCTGACAGCCAGGGCATCGGCAAGGACGAGATCGTCATGCTGGGCGACGGCAACGGCGACCTGACCCGCCAGCTCGGCCTGTCCATGGACGCCAAGGGCTTCGGCATGGGCGAGCGCTCGCAGCGCTACTCCATGATCGTCAAGGACGGCGTGGTCAGCCAGCTGAACATCGAACAGCCCGGCGAATTCCGCGTCTCCTCGGCCGAGCACCTGCTGGCTCAGCTTTAAGCACCACCACTGTTCCGCTCATCCCCGCTTTCGCGGGGATGAGCGGTATTGAAGAAATGGCCTGGTCGATCGCCGACCGTCCGCGGTCAGGCCGCGACGGTCGCGGCTTCCGGAACCTCGTCCGCCTGAGCCATGGTCATCACATGGGTGATGGCGCCCAGCAGCATCGGCGGGGTGATCGGCTTGGGCACGAAATAGGTCATGCCGGCCTCGGTGCAGGCGGCGATGTCTTGCTGGGCAGTGTCCGCCGTGACGGCGATGACCGGCACGCCGGCGTTCGGACCGCCCCCCGCGCGGATGCGGCGGGTGGTTTCGCGGCCGTCGAGCTCGGGCATCCGCACGTCCATGAAGATCAGGTCGAACGCGGTGTTCTCGCAGATCTTCAGCGCCGCCATGCCGTCGGCGGCGGTAGCGATATCGCAGCCCAGCGGCTGCAGGATAAGCTGGATGGCGCGGCGGTTGATGTCGTGGTCGTCGACCACCAGCACCCGCATCGGCCGGCCTTCGTCTTCCGCGCCCTCGTCAAGGGCGGGACCGTGATCAACGACGATTGTGGCGGGAGTCTCAACCGGCTCGGGCGCTGCATCCTTGGGTGCGGGGACCGGGGTCAGCGACTGCGCCGCCGGAGCCGGTGTAGACGAACTGGTCATGCGGCCGGACAGGGCGCGAGCGACGGCGTCGCGGCTCTCCTGATCCAGCGACGTGGGAGCGGCCGTGACAGCATTGCCCTGCAGCAGGGAGAGCGCCAGGGTGAAGCTTGCACCGGCACCGGGCCTTGTGCGGACGGTCACCCGCCCGCCCATCAGTTCCGCCAGCTGACGGCTGATGGCGAGGCCCAGTCCCGTGCCGCCGTGAAGGGCGCTGACGCCCGACATGGTCTGGTCGAAGGGGGTGAACAGGCGCGCGACCTGTTCGACGGTCATGCCGGGGCCGGTGTCCTCGACGGCGATCAGCACGGCATGCCCGCCGGGCTCTTCGCTCCAGGCGTTCAGGCGCAGGGTGATCGACCCCGTCTCGGTGAATTTCATCGCATTGGAGATCAGGTTGTTGAGCACCTGACGGACCCGCATCGGGTCGCCCCGGACGGCGGCCGGGATTGAGGCAGCGCCTTCGACCCGCAGCTTCAGCCCCTTGGCCCGGGCCGGTCCGCGCCAGAACCGGGTCGTCTGGTTCAGCAGATCGCGAAGGTTGAAATCCACCTGGTCGACGGTCATGTGGCCGGCGTCCAGCTTGGCGTGGTCCAGCAGGTCGTCGAGCATGGCCTTCATCATGAAGCCGGCGTCGGTGATCAGATGGGCCTGCGAACGGGCGGCGGCGTCGGTCGCGCCGCGCTCCAGTTCCGCCGCGCCGGTCAGGATGGCGCTGATGGGTGTGCGCAGATCATGCCCGATGGCGGCCAGGAAGGCGCTGCGGCCGGCCATGATTTGCTCAGCCTGGGCGCGCTTTGCCTCGGCCTCGACCCGTGCGGAGCTCTCCGCGAGCCGCGCGTCATTCATCCGCTGCCAGGTCGACAGGCAGTAGGTGATGAAGACGCCGACGGCGATGGCGGCGGCGGTGACAAAGCCCGGCGTCGCGCCGTGCATGGCCATGAACACTGGCGTCGCCGCCAGATAGAGGAACTGGATCGACGCGGTCAGCAACATGACCGAGGTCGAGCGTGGGGCGTTGATCACGGCATAGATGGCGCCGGCGGACAGCAACATCACCGAGCATATCCCGCCCATGGCTCCGCCCATCAGCCAGAGCGGCACCGACAGACTGCCAAAATAGGCGGCGTTCAGGGACAGCATGACCCAGCCGCCAACCCGGCGGATGCCACGCAGTTGTTCGGCCTTGCCGCTGACGATCGGGGCGAAAACCCACAGGTCGAGCAACTGGACGATGAAATATCCGATGACCCAGGCGAAGCTGAGCGACCAGCCCAGAAGCGGGCTGAAGATCAGGGCGCTGGCGGACGCCATGCCGAGCCGCTGCAACAGCGCCTTGCGCCGCTGACGGATCGCACCCGCCCAGTCGCCGGGATCGGCAACAGACACGGCGGCAGGCATGTCGGCGTTGGCTATCGCCATGCAGATCCCCGAAATGGACGTTGTCGCCCGTTCGGTGATCATGACCTGCTTGCCCTAACGCTCCGTCAACGGGCGGTAGAAACCGCCTCTGCGACTGTGGAAAACCCGTCCGCGCGCAGGTGGCCGGCAAGGTCGCGCTTGATCCGTCCGATGAGGCCCGGACCTTCATAGATCAGGGCGGAATAGAGCTGGACGGCCGATGCACCGGCGCGGATTCGGGCATAGGCCTCGGCCCCGCTGTCGATTCCACCCGCCGCGATCAGAGGCAGACGACCGGCTCCGGCCGCGGCTGCGGCGCGCAGGGCGGCACCGGCCCGCGCCTTCAGCGGCGCGCCCGAAAGTCCCCCGGCCTCGGCCCGGTCATGCGACCGCAGGCTGTCCGGCCGGTCGAGGGTTGTGTTGGACACGATCAGGGCGTCGATCCCGTGGTCGAGGCTGGCCTCAACGATCAGGGCGATCTCGGCCGGGGTCAGGTCCGGCGCGATCTTGAGGAAGACCGGCGTCGGATCATCGCCCCGCGCCTCGGCCAGCCGGCCCAGCAGATCATCCAGCGCCGCCCGGCCCTGAAGCGCGCGCAGACCCGGCGTATTGGGCGAGGAGACATTGACCGTCACATAGTCGGCCAGACCCTTCAGCCGGATCAGGCCAGCGACATAGTCCGCCGCCTTGTCTTCCGTGTCCTTGTTGGCCCCCAGATTGGCACCGACGACAGCGTTGCGGGGGCGGTCCGCCAGCCGGCCAGCGAAGGCCTCAAGGCCGGCGTTGTTGAACCCCATCCGGTTGATGATGGCGCGGTCCTCGCTCAGGCGGAACAGGCGCGGCTTCGGATTGCCGGGCTGCGCCAGCGGCGTCACCGAGCCGCATTCCACGAAGCCGAAGCCCAGCCGCGACAGGCCGTGCAGGGCCACGCCGTTCTTGTCCAGACCGGCGGCCAGCCCGACCGGATTGGGCAGGGTCAGCCCGGCCACGGTGGTCGCCAGTATGGGATCGTCCGACTGCGCCGGGGGCAGGGGTGCCAGTTGCAAGGCCCGGATCGCCAGACCGTGGGCGGTTTCCGGATCCAGCGTGCGCAGCAGGGCCGCGCCGATATCGGTTATGGCCATCCGACGGCTCCGTCGTCGAACCGCATGACGCCCTCCGCATCGACCGACAGACCCCGCTGGGGCGAGCCGGCGGTGGCGGGCAGGGGGGCGAACAGGTGCGGGAACAGGTCGCCGCCGCGCGACGCCTCCCACTTCAGCGCATCGCCCAACGGTGCCAGGGCGACCTCGACCAGCACCAGATCGCTCTTGCCGGCGTAGTGCCGACGCGCCGTTTCGGCCAGCTGGGACGCCGTCGACATGTGGATATAGCCGTCTGCCAGATCGACCGCCGACCCGGCATAGGCACCGGCAGCCAGCGCCGCCGTCCACTCGGACCGGTCGACCAGCTTGTAGGCGACCGCGCTCATTCGCCGCCCAGATCGCGGGGCTGAATATAGCCCTCGAAAGTGCAGCGCCCGGCGACATCGACGGTGAAGATCGCGGCCGACCCGGGCGGGAAGCCCCCGCTCATGCGATCGAGAATGGACGGCGAGGCCGCGCTTTCGACCAGATATTCGACCGCCAGCACGTGGATCCCCGGATTATGAGCCACGACCATCAGACAGCCGGCCTCGTCCTCCGCCCCCTCAACGAACCGGCGCAGGGTTTCGGAGCTGCCGTTGTAGAGAGGCTCGTCCTCGCGCACCTCTACATCGCCGAAGGCGTCATGCAGCAGATCCCAGGTCTGGCGCGTGCGTGCGGCGGGCGAAACCAGCGCCAGATCGGGCCGCATACCGCGCCCGGCCAGCGCCCGGCCCATGGCGGCGGCGTCCCTGCGGCCTCGCGCCGAGAGTATGCGGTCGCGGTCCCGACCGGAGCCGGCCGCCCGTTCCGCCTCGGCGTGACGCATCAGGATCAGTCGTTGCATGGGCAGGGCTTTAAGGGCGTTCGCCGTTTCCCGCCAGATCATGACCGGGCAGATCGCGCGAGGATCGTGACGCCGGCTGCGGATGCAGCGCCGGGGTCCTCACCGGCACCGTGGCGACCGCGCCGCCGGGCCGGATCCGGGCATAGGCCTGCCGGGTCGCCTCCAGCAGGATGACGCCGGCGGCACCCGGAATGACCCGTTTGCCGATCTGTTCAAAGCCCTCGGCCAGAGGCAGCAGCGGCCCCCACGGCGGCACATAGAGCGTCTGGGACCAGGCCGTGGGCTCAAGGCCCGCGCCGCGCACCAGCCGCTCGAGCTGGCGGCGGGTGAAGGGGCGTCCGTGGCCGAAGGGGGTCGCCTCGGATCGCGCCCACATCCCGCCGCGGGCCGCGGCCACCAGGATGATCCGCCCGGCCGGCGACAGGGCGCGCA
>VFBG01000069.1 GCA_006515835.1 bacterium
GCCGACCAGATCGTCACCCCGATGAACGACAGCTTCGTCGATTTCGACCTGCTGGGCTCGGTCGATCCGGTCACCCTCGACCTGCTCAAGCCCTCGATCTATTCGGAAAGCGTCTGGGAGGCCCGCAAGCAGCGCGCCATCACCCAGGGGCGTCACGCCCAGATCGACTGGATCGTCGTGGTCAACCGCATGGCCGTCGCCGCTGCCCGCAACCGCCAGCGGCTCGAGGAGCGGATGGAGAAGCTGGCCCGCCGCGTCGGCTTCCGCATCGGCCCCGGCCTGCGCGACCGGGTCATCTATCGGGAGCTCTTCCCCTTCGGCCTGACCGTCGCCGACCTGTCCAACGAGGTCCGCCCGGTCGCGGTGTCCCTGGCCCATGTCGCGGCGCGGCAGGAGATGCGCAATCTGATGCTGGCCCTCGGGCTGGACGGCAGCGCGCTGGACGCCCCGCTGGACGCGGCGGCGTGAGGTCTTGAGCCTCGTCTGGCTGGCGCTGGCGGCGATCGCCGTATGGGCGCTGGTCCGGCTGGGCCGTCAGACCGAGCGACGCGGTCAGGGCCACTGGCGCGTCACCGCCACCCTGTTCAGCGCCGTGCTGATCGCCGGTGCGGTCCTGCTTGCGGCCCGTGGCTCATGGCTGCCCGCCGCCGCCCTCGCCGGGGCCGGGATCTGGCTGACCCTGTCCTCGCGCCAGCGCGCGCCTGCGCCCCGGACCGAGGCCATGACTCCTGCCGAAGCCCGCTCGCTCCTCGGTGTTTCGGCCGACGCGACGCCGCAGGAGATCAACACCGCCTGGAAACGGCTGATGAGCCGCGCCCACCCCGACCAGGGCGGCACGGAAGGCCTGGCCTCCCGTCTGAACGCCGCCCGCGACCGGCTGTTGAAGCCCTAGGTCTCGGTCTTCTTCGCCGGAGCCTTCTTCTTCGCGGCCGGCTTCTTCGCCGCAGCCTTGGGAGCCGCCTTCTTCGCAGCCGGCGCCTTCTTGCCCTTGGCCGGCGCTGCCGCCGCCCGGGCCGCCAGCAACGGCACGGCGATCTCCATCGTCATGTCCTCGGGCGCCGAGCCCTTGGGCAGGGTGGCGTTGATCTTGCCCGACTTCACATAGGGGCCGAACCGCCCCGCCATCACATGCACCGGCTCGCCCGTCTCCGGGTGGGCGCCGAGGTCCTTCAGCGGCGCGGTGGCCGCCCCGCGTCCCGCGAACTTGCCCGCCCGCTTCTCGGCCAGCAGCACCACGGCGCGGTTCAGGCCGATGTCGAACACCTCGTCGATGTCGGCGACATTGGCATAGGTCCCGGCGTGCAGCACGAACGGCCCGTAGCGGCCCAGGCCGGCGGAGATCGGCTTGCCGTCCTCCGGATGGATCCCGACCTCGCGCGGCAGCGCCAGCAGGCGCAGCGCCTGTTCCAGCGCCAGTGTCGCCGGCGACCAGCCCTTGGGCAGGGACGACCGCTTCGGCTTCTCTTCGCCGGGTATGGTGGTTTCCACATAGGGGCCGAACCGCCCGATCTTCAGCGCCACGGGCGCGCCGGTGTCCGGATCGACGCCCAGATCGCGGTCCCCGCCGTCCTCGACGCCCGTCGCGGCACCGAAGCCGCGCGTGTAACGGCACTCCGGATAGTTGGAGCAGCCGATGAAGGACGACTTCATCTTGAAGCTGGCCTTCAGATGCAGTCGGCCCTGTTTGCACAGGGGGCACAGCCGCGCATCCGTCCCGTCACCCTTGTCCGGGAACAGGAAGGGCCCGATCGCCGTGTCCAGTTCGTCGATCACGCCCTGACGCGCGGTGACCGCGTCCGTCGCCGGCTTCAGCTGGCTCCAGAAGTCGCGCAGCACGACCTTCCAGTCCAGATCGCCCGCGGAAACCTCGTCGAGTCGGGTCTCCAGCGCGGCGGTGAAGTCGTACTGCACCCACTGGGTGAAGAACTGTTCCAGGAAGGCCGTCACCAGCCGCCCGTTGTCCTCCGGAATGAACCGGTTCTTGTCCATGCGGACGTATTCGCGGTCGCGCAGGGTGGTCAGGATCGAGGCGTAGGTCGACGGCCGGCCGATGCCGAGCTCTTCCAGCTTCTTGACCAGGGTGGCTTCCGAGAAGCGCGGCGGCGGCTCGGTGAAATGCTGGTCGGTGCGGATCGCCTCGACCTTGGCCACGGCGCCTTCCTTCAGTGCGGGCAGGCGGGTGGTGTCGTCCTCGTCGTCGACGCCGTCCTTGGGCTTGTCGTCGCGACCTTCTTCATAGACGGCGATGAAGCCGTCGAAGGCCACGATCTGGCCGGTGGCGCGCAGACCGGTCTGGCCGTCCGGCGTCTCGACATCGACCGTGGTCCGGTCCAGCCGGGCGGACTCCATCTGGCTGGCGACCATCCTCTTCCAGATCAGCTCATACAGCCTCGACAGGTCGCCCTCGAGGCGCAGGCTGTCGGAATGGCGGGTCAGATTGGTCGGCCGGATCGCTTCGTGTGCTTCCTGAGCATTCTTGACCTTCGTCTTGTAATATCGAGGTTGTTCCGGAACGTAGGCCGGGCCAAACCGGTCGGCGATGACCTCCCGCGCCTGGGCGATGCCCTCGGGGCTGACCGACAGACCGTCGGTCCGCATATAGGTGATCAGGCCGCCCGTATCGTCGACGCCCTCATACAGTTTCTGCGCCGCCTGCATGGTCCGCTGGGCGGTGAAGCCCAGCTTGCGCGCGGCCTCTTGCTGCAAGGTCGAGGTGGTGAAGGGCGGCGACGGACTGCGCTTGACCGGCTTCTTCTCGATCGACTTGATCGTGAAGCTGCCGGCCTTGATGGCGTCACGCGCGGCGTTGGCCATGGCCTCCGAGGTGATGTCCAGCCGCTGCACCCGCTTGCCGGCGTGCTTTACCAGACGCGTCGTGAAGGGCGGGCTGTCGGCGGCCAGATCGGCTTCGACCGACCAGTATTCCGCCGCCCGGAACGCCTCGATCTCCATCTCGCGGTCGACGACGATCCGCAGGGCGACCGACTGCACCCGACCGGCCGAGCGCGCGCCCGGCAGCTTGCGCCACAGCACGGGCGACAGGGTGAAGCCCACCAGATAGTCCAGCGCGCGGCGGGCCAGATAGGCCTCGACCAGCTCCATATCCAGCTGGCGCGGATTGGCCATCGCCTCCAGCACGGCGGACTTGGTGATGGCGTTGAATGTGACGCGTTCGACGGCCGTGTCCTTGAGCGCCTTCTTCTTGGTCAGGATCTCCAGAACGTGCCAGCTGATCGCCTCGCCCTCACGGTCGGGGTCGGTCGCAAGGATGACCTTGTCCGCCTTCTTGGCGGCTTCGGCGATCTCGGACATCCGCTTCGACGCGCGGGCGTCGACTTCCCAGCTCATGGCGAAATCGTCGTCGGGCAGCACCGAACCGTCCTTCGACGGCAGGTCGCGGACGTGGCCATAGGACGCCAGGACGGTGAAGTCCGGGCCCAGATATTTGTTGATGGTCTTGGCCTTTGCGGGGCTCTCGACAACGACGAGGTTCATGCGGGGAGGGGGCCTTGCGCGGGCTCGGAAAGGGGGCGGAACGTGGTTGGCGGGAGGGCCGCTGTCAATCGGCGCTGGAATTCAGGGTGATCGCGCTGCGGCCAGACCACCCGGAAGCAGCTCGGCGCGGCCCATCAGATTGAGCTCCAGCAGGGCCGCCGCCACAGTCCCGATCGGAAGGCCCAGGGCCCGGGCCAGTTCGTCGCGCGGAGTCGGCGTCGGCGACAACAGGGCCGCGACCCGCTCGATCAGTGCTGCCTCGATCTCGTCGGGCGCGCCGTCGAAGGGATTGTCGGGACCGGGCTCCCGCAGGGTCCTCAGGGTCGAGAAGGCCCGCTCCACATCCTCCAGTCCCTCGCACAGTATGGCGCCTTGCCGCAGCAGCTCATTCGGCCCTCGAGACCTCGGGTCCAGTGGCGATCCCGGCACGGCGAAGACGTCCCGGCCCTGTTCGCCCGCCAGCCGCGCGGTGATCAGCGAGCCGGATCGCAGTTCCGCCTCCACCACGATCACCCCGCGCGACAGGCCCGAGATGATCCGGTTGCGGCGCGGGAAGTCCTTGGCCTGCGCCCGCGCGCCCACCGGGCTCTCCGAAACCACGCAGCCCTGTTCGACGATCTGCGCATAGAGGTCGGCATTGTCGGGCGGATAGATGTCGTCCACCCCACCGCCCAGCACCGCCACGGTTCCCGTCGGCAGGGCCCCGGTATGAGCCGCGGCATCGATGCCGCGCGCCAGTCCCGACACCACCACATGCCCGGCCTCGCCCAGCTGTTGCGACAGACCGCGCGCGATCCTCTGCCCGCCCGCCGAGGCAATCCGCGCCCCGACCACCGCGATGCAGGGGCGCGTCATCAGTGCGGCGTCCCCGAGTGTCCACAACAGCGGTGGGGGCGGATCGACCGCCGCCAGCAGGTCGGGATAGTCGGCATCTCCCAGAACGATCAGCCGGGCCCCGAGCCGCGCGCCCGCCTCCATTTCACGTTCGACCTGTTCCGCAGGCGGGACGGCGTGTCCATGTGCGCCGCCGCGCCGGATCAGGTCGGGCAGGGCCTCAAGCGCCCGCTCAGCCGAGCCGAACCGCTCCAGCAGCTGTCGAAACGTCACCGGACCGACTTTGTCGGTCCGCGCCAGACGCAGGCGCGCGAAACGCTCTGCGTGGGACAGGGTCACCCCTTCTTCGCACCGATCCGGGGTTCGGTCCCCTTCAGGATGCGGGCGATATTCTCATGATGCCGGAGCCAGATCAGCAGCGCCGTCGCGACCGAGAGCGCGAGGATCGGCCCCGACGCCGGCAGGCCCATGACGGGCAGGGGCAGCAGGGCGAACAGCGGGGCCAGCGCCGCCGCTACGAGCGCGGCGAACGAGGACATGCGGAACAGCGCCGCCACGATCAGCCAGGTCGCGCCTGCCATCAGCCCCAGCGGCCACGCCGCAGCCAGCAACAGGCCGAAGAAGGTCGCCACCCCCTTGCCGCCCTTGAAGCCGAGCCAGACGGGGAACAGGTGGCCAAGGAAGGCCGCGCCGCCCGCGACGGCGGCGATGGCCGGCACGCCCGGGAACAGGGCCTGGGCGATCAGGAAGGCCGCCGCGCCCTTTCCGGCATCGAGGATCAGCGTCGCGAAGGCCAGATCCTTGCGCCCGGTCCTCAGGACGTTGGTCGCGCCGATATTGCCCGAGCCGATGCTGCGCACGTCCTCGCCCGTCGCCAGACGCGTCAGGATCACCCCGAACGGAATGGAGCCCAGCAGGTATCCGCCCACCGCTGCGAGCGCGAGCGTACCCAAAGCCGGGCCGACCAGATCCTGCAAGTGATTCGCTCCCTCTTAGCGTGTGTCGTGTACGATGCGTCCGCCGACGACCGTGAGCAAGACCTTGCCCTGCAATCGCCGCCCGTCGAACGGGGAGTTTTTCGATTTGCTCTTCAGCGCGTCGGCGTCGAACACAACCGGCGCGCCCGCATCGAACAAGATCATGTCCGCCGGCGCCCCGGTCGCCAGCACCCCGGCCTCCAGTCCCAGCAAGGTCGCGGGCCCCAGGGTGAGGGGTCGCAGGATGTCGAGCAGCTCCAGCCCGTCCTCGTGGTGCAGCGTCAGGGCGGCGGGCAGCAGGGTCTCCAGCCCGACAGCGCCCGGCGTCGCCTCGCCGAACGGGCGGCGCTTGTCCTCGGCGGGGGCGGGGGCATGGGCACTGGTGATGGCGTCGATCAGTCCGTCCCGCACCGCCTCGATCAGCGCCTGCCGGTCGCTCTCGGGCCGCAGCGGCGGATCCAGACGGTAGAAGGTGCGGTAGTCGCCGATGTCGATCTCGTTGAAACACAGGTGGTTGATCGACACAGAAGCGGCGACCTCCAGCCCCCTGGCACGCGCCCTCGCAAGCGTCTCCAGCGCGCCCTCGGTCGAGATCTGGTCGACGAGGAACCGCGCGCCCGTCTGTTCGACCAGCGCCAGGTCCCGCTCCAGCTGGATTCGTTCGGCGATGGCCGGCGCCGAGGCCAGCCCCAGCCGCGTGGCCAGCTCGCCCGACGTCGCCACCGCGCCCTCACTCAGCCACGGGTCGGCCGGACGGCATGAGATCAGGGCGTTGAAGGCGGCGGCGTAGCTCATCACCCGTTGCAGGGTGCGGGTGTTGGCGATGACCCGGTCCACGTCGGTGAAATACAGGGCTCCGGCCTCGTCCATCAGACCGATCTCGGCCATGTGGACGCCGTCGCGGGCCCTGGTCGCTGCCCCCGCCGCGCGGACGTTGACCAGCCCGAGCGCCGCGCCGCGCCGCAGGATGAACTCGATCATCGCCGGATCGTCGATGGCCGGATCTGTGTCCGGCTGGATGACGATGGTGGTCACCCCGCCCGCCGCCGCCGACAGACTGGCCGACTTCAGCGTCTCCTTGGGCTCGGCACCGGGTTCGCCGGTCTTGACCCGGATGTCGATCAGGCCCGGCGACAGGCACAGGCCGCCGGCGTCGATGACCGTGACCCCCGCCGGAGCGACCGCGCCGCCGCCATGGATGACCTCGGTGATCCGCCCGTCCTCGACCAGAACCGCACCGGGACCGTCATAGTCCGTAGCCGGGTCCAGCAGCCGCGCGTTCAGGATGGCCAGCGCATTGGAAGAGGGGGCACTCATGCCGCGTCTCCATCCAGCCGTGCGGAGAGCGCCGCCAGCACCGCCATCCGCGCCGCCACGCCCATCTCGACCTGATCCTGAATCAGCGACACCGTCAGATCGTCGGCCACGTCGGAATCGATCTCGACCCCCCGGTTCATCGGTCCGGGGTGCATGACCTTCGCGCCCGGATTGGCCCAGGACAGTTTTTCGCGGTCCAGACCCCAGAAGCGGAAATACTCGCGGGTCGAGGGGATCAGCGCGCCCTCCATCCGCTCCAGCTGAAGCCGCAGCATCATCACGACGTCGCAGCCCCTCAGCCCCTCGCGCATGTCGTGGAACACCTCGCAGCCCCACCGGTCAGCGTCGCCGGGCACCAGGGTCGGCGGCCCGATCAGCCGCACCCGAGCCCCCATCATCGACAGCATCGACACATTGGATCGCGCCGACCGTCAGCCCGCCCACGTCGCCGAAGGCCCGGCGCAGACTCAGCAGGTCCAGCAGGGCCTGGGTCGGATGCTCATGCCGTCCATCGCCCGCGTTCACGACAGCGCAACCGACCTTCTGCGACAGCAGCGCCGCCGCGCCCGAGGCCCCGTGGCGTACCACCAGCACGTCCGGCTTCATGGCGTTCAGCGTGGCCGCCGTATCGATCAGGGTCTCGCCCTTGGCGGTGGAGGAGTTGCGCGGGCTCAGCGCCGTGACATCGGCACCCAGTCGCTTGGCCGCGATCTCGAAAGAGGCGCTGGTGCGGGTCGAGTTCTCGAAGAACAGGTTCATGACCGTGCGCCCGCGCATCAGGTCCAGAGACTTCGAAGACTGGCGATTGAAGTCGACGAAGGCGTCGGCCAGATCCAGCAACGGCGGGGCAGTTGCGGCGTTCAAATCGCCCGCTGACAGGAAATGGCTGCGGGGGAACGGCGTCAGCCGCTCGAGAATCAGATCGGCGAGTGCGGCAGGCTGGCTCATCGAGGCCCGCCTATAGGGCGCATCTAGGCCAGATGGAATAGCGCCAGCAGGATCGGGATGCTCAGGGCGCTCCCGACGGTCGTCAGCGCCACGATCCCGGCCATCAACGGCGCGTCCCCGCCCATCTGTCGCGCGAGAATATAGCTGGCCGCCGCGCCGGGTGCCGCCCCGCACAGCAGGGCGATGCCCTGGGCTGTCTCGTTGCCGCCGTAGAGAACGCACAGTCCCCACATCAACGGCGGGGTGACAATCAGTTTGACGAATGACACGGCCCCGATGGTGATCCTGCGCCGC
>VFBG01000070.1 GCA_006515835.1 bacterium
GTCGAGCGCTACAGCTCGGTGATGCACATCGTGTCCGAGGTCCAGGGCGACGCCCATCCCGACCTCGACGCCGTCGACACCCTGCTGGCCGCCCTGCCCGCGGGCACGCTGTCCGGCGCGCCGAAAGTCCGGGCCATGGAGATCATCGACGAGCTGGAGAGCGAGAAGCGCGGCGTCGGTTACGGCGGCGGCGTCGGCTATATCTCGGCCGGCGGCGAGGCCGATATCTGCATCGTGCTCAGGACCGCCCTGTTCGCCGACGGCAAGATCCACGTCCAGGCAGGCGCCGGCGTCGTGGCTGACAGCGATCCGGCCGCTGAATACGCGGAAACCCTCGCCAAGGCCCGCGCCCCCATGCGCGCCGCCGAGGACGCCTGGCGCTATCCGTTCGGAAACCGCTAGGGCTAAGCCGAGACCGAGGGCTCGTCGAACCGCACGCCCGGCCCCAGCACCATCACCCCGGCCATCAGCACTGCCGCCATCGCGGCCAGCGCCGCCGCGTCGAGCGTCGCATAGGGATTGGACCGGGAGGGCTGCGCCGACACCAGCAGGGTGCGTGCCTTGGTGATGCTTGCGTGTGCCACGGAGCCCCTCCTGTTGGTGGCCCCAGTTCGAACGGGTTCGGTTAACGAAGACTTACCGTCACAGCCGCTTGGCGCGGCCTTCCGCAGCCCCTAGAAGCCGAGCATGATCCTCGTCGTCGACAACTACGACAGCTTCACCTGGAACCTCGTCCACTACCTCGCGGAGCTGGGCGCGGAGACGCGTGTCGTGCGCAATGACGACCTGACCGCCGCCGAGGCCTGGGCCCTCAAGCCGGAAGCGGTGCTGCTGTCGCCCGGCCCCTGCACACCCAACGAAGCCGGGATTTGTCTCGCCGTCCTCGACACTGCCCCGCTCGACATGCCGATCTTCGGTGTCTGTCTCGGCCACCAGGCTATGGGCCAGGCCTTCGGTGGCGAGGTGATCCGCGCCAAGGCCCTGATGCACGGCAAGACCTCGCCGATCGAGCATGAGGGCCGCAGCGTCTTCAAGGGCCTGCCCTCGCCCTTCACCGCCACCCGCTATCACTCGCTGGCGGTCCGCCGCGAAACCCTGCCGGACGTGCTGGAAGTGACCGCCTGGACCGCCGATGGCGAGATCATGGGTCTGGCGCACAGAACCCGCCCGATCCACGGCGTCCAGTTCCATCCGGAGTCCATCGCCACCGAACACGGCCACGACCTGCTGGCGAACTTCCTCAACCTCGCCAACGTCAGACGCAGGGCAATGGTCTGATGGCCGAGGGTTTCAAACCGCTTCTGGCCAAACTGGTCGACGGCCGCATCCTTTCGGCGGACGAGGCCCACGCCTTCTTCGCCGCCTGCCTGCGGGGCGAGCCGACCCCGGCCCAGGTCGCCGCCGCCGTCACTGCCCTGCGCATCCGTGGTGAAACCGTCGAGGAGATCGCCGCCTTCGCCACGGCCATGCGCGAGGCCGCCCGCACGCTCGACCATCCCTATGACGCCATCGACACCTGCGGCACCGGCGGCGACGGCCAGCACACCTTCAATATCTCCACGGCCGCCGCCCTCGTTCTGGCCGGCGCCGGCCTGAAGGTCGCCAAACACGGCAACCGGGCCATGAGCTCCAAATCCGGGTCATCGGACGTGCTGTCGGTGCTGGGCGTCAACCTGCAGGCCACTCCGGCCCAGCAGCGTCGCTCTCTGGACGAGGCCGGCATCGCCTTCCTGTTCGCCCCTGCATACCACGGGGCCATGCGCCACGTCGGACCGGTGCGGGCCGAAATCGGTTTCCGCACCGTCTTCAATCTGCTGGGGCCGCTGTCCAATCCGGCCGGTGCCAAACGTCAGGTCATGGGCGTCTATGACCCCCGCCTGCTGGAGCCGCTGGCCGAGGTTCTGGGCCGGCTCGGGGCAACTCGCGCCTGGACCGTCCACGGCCAGGGCCTCGACGAACTGACCACCACGGGCGAGACCGAGGTCGCGGAATGGAAGGACGGCGCGGTCCGCCGCTTCACCGTAACGCCCGAGGACGCCGGCCTGCCCCGCGCCTCGCTCGACGCCCTGCGCGGCGGCGATGCGGAAGAGAACGCCGCCGCCCTGCGCGCCCTGCTGGACGGAGCGACCGGTGCCTACCGCGACATCGTCCTGCTCAACGCCGCCGCTGCCCTCGTTGTCGCTGACCGTGCCGCCGATCTGGCCGAGGGCGCGGCCCTGGCCGCTGCGGTGATCGACGATGGCCGGGCATCGAAAGCCCTCGCCGATCTGGTCGAGGCCACCAACACCGTGATCGAGGAAGAGCCCGCGTGAGCGACGTCCTCGCCGGCATCGCCGCCTACAAACGCATCGATGTCGACGCCCGCAAGGCTGCGACGTCGCAGGACGCGATCGAGTCCCTCGCGCGCGGCGCATCGCCCCCGCGCGGCTTCCGCGCCGCCCTCGAACGCCATGTCGAGCAAACCGCTCGCCCCGCCCTGATTGCGGAGATCAAAAAAGCCAGCCCGTCCAAGGGCCTGATTCGCGCCGACTTCGACCCACCGGCGCTGGCCCGGGCCTATGAGCGCGGCGGGGCGCAATGCCTGTCGATCCTGACGGACGGCCCCAGTTTCGAGGGCGACGACGCCTTCCTCGCCGCCGCCCGTGACGCCGTCGCCCTCCCCTGCCTGCGCAAGGACTTCCTCGTCGATCCCTGGCAGGTCGCTGAAAGCCGAGCCCTGGGTGCCGACTGCATCCTGATCATCCTCGCCATGATCGACGACGCCCTCGCCGCCGACCTGCTGGCCGAGGCGGAGCGGTTCGGCATGGACGCCCTGATCGAGACCCACGACGAGGCCGAGATGGCCCGCGCCTGCGCCCTGGGCGGCGATCTGGTGGGCATCAACAACCGCTCCCTGCGGACCTTCGAGGTCGATCTGGCCGTCACCGAACGCCTCGCCATCCTCAGTCCGGTTCGCGCGTTACTGGTGGCCGAGAGCGGCATCTTCACGCCGGACGATGTCCAGCGGGTGTCCGACGCCCATGCGCAGGCGGTGCTGGTCGGCGAGAGCCTGATGCGACAGGCAGATGTCGAGGCGGCGACGCGGACGTTGCTCAGAGGCGGCTAGCCGCCAAGGCGGCCCTTCTGCTCACGCGACGCTTTTGCTGCGAAGACGGCGGTTAGCGGCACGAAGAACTGAATCACCGCATCTCTCGCCGTATCACGCAGGAAACGCCCGTCAATCACGACCGGCGAGGGTCGGCCCCGGTTCGTATCCGCCAAACGGGATGGCTTCGGCTTGTTCATTTCCAACTCCGCTCCCGCCAAAGACTCACGCAGAAACCAATCACTTCATTTGCCACGAACAGTGTGAAGCAAACTACGTCAGCCGCCCACAGGAAGATTTCAAGCCCAAGGGTACCGGTGATCATCCACTCCGGTGCCTTGTGGGCCTTCAGGAGATCAACCAGGAGCGCCAGTCCGAAGGCACACAGCGAAATGATGGTGGCCATGAGCGTAGCGATCACAACCTGGATGGCCAGGCGGATCGCACGGCCCGTTTCCGATGGAACCTTGAAAGCCAGCGCACCTCCCCCCCGGCTACCGCTTTCCCGCATAGGTCACATTGAGTCAACCGGGAGAGGATTAGACCGTCCTGAGTGCTCGCTAACCAGACCTTAACCGGAACAGCACAGGAACACGGTGTGGACGTTTGCGGTTTGTTCCGCTAGCGTTCTTCCAACGGGATTCGTCTTCGAGGTCGCCATGCTCACGCGCAAACAGCACGAACTGCTGATGTTCATCCACGAACGGATCAAGGAGACCGGCGTGTCTCCCTCGTTCGACGAGATGAAGGAGGCCCTGGATCTGGCGTCCAAATCGGGCATTCACCGGCTGATCACAGCGTTGGAAGAGCGCGGCTTCATCCGCCGTCTCGCGCACCGCGCCCGGGCCCTCGAGGTCACCAAGATGCCGGACCAGGCCACGGCAGGCGCGCCGCGCGGCCGGGCAGGTTTCGCCCCCTCGGTCATCGAGGGCGGCGGTCGCCCCATAGCCGCCGAACCGGCCAATGACACGCGCGAGCTGTCCCTGATGGGCAAGATCGCCGCCGGCACCCCCATCGCCGCCATCGAACACGAGACCGCCCGCTACCCTGTCCCCGAGGCCATGCTCGGCGCGGGCGAGCACTATCTGCTCGAGATCGAGGGCGACTCCATGATCGAGGCCGGCATCCTCAACGGCGATCTGGTGATTATCAAATCGACAGACACCGCCACCTCGGGCGAGATCGTGGTGGCCCTTGTCGAGGGCGAGGAAGCCACCCTCAAACGCCTGCGCAAGAAGGGTGCCTCGATCGCACTCGAACCGGCCAATCGCAACTACGAGACCCGCATCTTCGGCCCCGATCAAGTCGAGGTTCAGGGCAAGCTGGTCGGCCTCATCCGCCGCTATCACTGACCTCGGGGTCTCCGAACTGGCTCCACGGCCGGTCGCCGCGCACCTCCGCCGCCCAGACCGCGCGCCAGCGGTTGGCTGACACCGGCCCGTCCCGCCACAACTCGACCGCACCGCCCCGGGCGTAGTCTTCGCCGTCCAGCACCAGCCGCCCGTCGCATGAGGCCGGCAAGGCCGCGAGGGCCGCCCTGACGCTGACCACCGGGGCCGAGCGACACAGGGCGTCGACCTGATCCAGCGACGGCGCCCGCCGCCCCCACCACAGCGCCAGCGGCCCGGCACCGGGCATTTCAGGCGCGCAGGAGAACCGCGTGCAGGCCCAACCCTCCACCCGCCGTTCCGCCGGTTCGACACCCCGCCGCCGGGTCCATACATCGACCGCGAACTGTCGCACCCCCGTCCGCACAACCACGGCCTGACCATCCTCGACAAAGGCCGCATTGGTCCCGCCATCGCCGATCCACAGGTCCGGCGTGGAATCCCTCGGCCAAAGCATCACCGCCGCGGCGAACGGCAGACCCAGCCAGCGCAACGGGCCCCGCCACAGGCAGCAGAACAGCACCCCGAGAAAGGCGATCGGGAGGACGAAGTCCGGCGCGCTGGCGACCGTCCGAACCGCTCCGGGCAGGCCTGCCGTCCATTCGCCGATCGCCAGCATCACCCCGATCCCCTGCCCTGCCAGCCACAGGAACGGTGCGCCCAGACCCACCGGCTCCAGCAGGGCCCCGAGCGCCAGCGCCGGCATGATCACGAAGTCCGACAATGGTGCTGTGGCCAGATTGGCACCCAGTCCGTACATGGCCGTGCGATTGAAATGCTGCAGGGCGAACGGACCGGTCGCCGCCCCCGCCACCAGACTGGCCATGACGGCGATGCCCAGCCACGCGCCCACCCGCTGGACCAGCAGAATCGGCCAGGGCGCGGATATCTCGCGCGGCCGGACCGGCCAGGCCTCGACCAGGACCACCAGCGCAGCCGTCGCCGCGAACGACATCTGGAAGCCGGGCGTCACGATGGCCTCAGGCTGGAGCAGCAGGACCACAAAGGCCGCCACCGCCAGCGCATGCATGGTGATGGCCTCCCGATCCAGCAGGATGGCCAGAAAGGCGATTGAGGCCGTGATCGCCGCCCGCTCGGCCGGCGGGGGCGAGCCGGAAATGACCAGATAGGTCCCGACCGCCGCCAACCCCGCCCAGGCCGCGACCTTCTTGCCGGATACCCGCAACGCCAGCCAGGGCCATGCCGCGACCAGCAGGCGCACCAGAAAGAAGCTGAAGCCGCCGACCACTGCCATATGCAGGCCCGAGATCGACAGGATGTGCGCCAGTCCGGAATCCCGCATGACATCGACCTGGGTCGGGTCCAGCCAGGCCTCGTGGCCCGTGGTCATGGCCGCGGCCACGCCGCCGGTCCGCTCCCCGAGCCGGCCCACGATCCGCTTGGCCAAATCAAAACGCAGGCTATTGACCGCCATCGCCGCCCGCACATTCCACGGCGGCGGCGACAGGTACGCCGGTCGCGTCTCGCCCAGCGAAAACGCGACTCCGCCCATGCTCTGGAAATAGGCGTTGCGGCCGAAATCATAGGCACCGGGACTGGCGGGTGCCGGCGGCGGATTGATCAGGGCGAACAAACGGACCGCTTCGCCCGGCTCGGGCGCGACACCCCGCACCGTGGCCCGCAGTCGAACCGGCGTCTCCTCCGGGCTAAGGCCCTCGACGCGAGCGGGCGCGATCACCACCCGCGGCCCGGCCGCTCCCGGACTGTCGACATCGATGACCCAGCCCTCGACCACGGTCGGTCGGGCCATGCCCGGCGCGATCGGCGCCGCCACCGCATCGGTGCGCAGCTTGGCCACGGCGATCCCGAGGGCGAAACAGGCCAGCAGCATCAGGCCCAGGGTCCAGGCCCGCGCCAGCACCATCCGCCTCGCGCCAAACCACAGGCCGGCCGCCAGGACTGCGCCGGCGATCAACGGCCATGCCGGCGGTTCGGTCTTGAGCGAGAAATAGACGGCGCATCCCCCGCCCAAAGCCACGGGGGCCCACAGCCGCCACCGAAGCGTCTGTTCCGCGACCTGAGCACGCAGGAAATCCCGGCCACGCGAGGCGAGGCTGGGATTCGCCCCCGCCGGCGCTATAACGCCCGCCATGACCTCCCCCTCAGACCCCAATCCCGCTGTCGTCACGCGTTTCGCCCCTTCGCCCACGGGTTCCCTGCACATAGGAGGCGCCCGGACGGCGCTTTTCAACTATTTGTACGCTAAGAGACACAACGGGAAGTTTCTCGTCCGGGTCGAGGACACCGATCGTGAACGGTCCACGGACGAAGCTGTCAAAGCGATTTTCGACGGGCTGAGCTGGCTGGAGTTGTTCGCTGACGAGGAGCCTGTGTTCCAGTACAGCCGCGCCGACCGGCACCGCGAGGTCGTCAACGAACTGCTGGAGCGCGGCGGTGCCTATCGCGACTTCACCTCGGCCGAGGAGACCGGCCGCCTGCGCGATCTCGCCAAGGCCGAGCGCCGGACGTTCGAGTCACCCTGGCGCGACCGCGAGCCTTCGGTCGATGACCTTTCACAGCCCCATTCAGCTGGTCCAACGAGGATCTGGACGATCTGGTCCTGCTGCGCTCGGACGGCGCGCCGACCTACAATCTGGCCGTGGTGGTCGACGACCACGACATGGGCGTCACCCACGTCATCCGCGGCGATGACCACCTGAACAACGCCGCCCGCCAGAGCCTGATTTACGACGCGCTCGGCTGGACACGCCCGAGCTTCGCCCACATTCCCCTGATCCACGGCCCCGACGGTGCCAAGCTATCCAAGCGGCACGGGGCGCAGGCCGTCCATGAATACGCCGAAATGGGTTACCTGCCCGAGGCGATGCGCAACTACCTCGCCCGGCTCGGCTGGGCTCATGGCGACGACGAACTGTTCAACGACGACCAGGCGCGGGAGTGGTTCGACCTGACCGGCGTGGGCAAGGCACCGGCCCGGCTGGACTTCGACAAGCTCGCCCACGTCAACGCCCACTGGATCCGCCTGGCCGACGACGACCGGCTGGCCAAGATGACGCTGGACGTTCACCTGGCCCGCGACCACGTCCTCGGGCCCGATGACGAGACCCGGCTGCTCCGCGCCATGCCCTTCATCAAGGACCGCGCGAAGACCGTGCTGGAACTCGCCGACCAGACCGGCTTCGCCCTCAAGGTCCGGCCGCTGTCGGTCTACGAAAAAGCCCTGCCGATGCTGACCGGCGAATCAGGCGAACGCATCGGCCGGCTGCGCGATCGACTCAAACTGTTCGCGAGCTGGGACGTCTTCGCCCTCGAGGCCGAGCTCAAGGTTTTCGCCGAGGAGGAGGCGGTCGGCTTCGGCAAGATCGGCCCCGCCGTGCGCGCCGCCCTCACTGGAGACGGGGTTTCTCCCGATATCGCGAAGACGCTGGCGGCCTTGGGACGCGAAGAAAGCCTCGGGCGCTTGGATGATGCGCTGCAACAGACTATCTGAGTTAACAGACATCGCGCCGCCGTCGCCTCCCCGCGTCAGGCCGCCGACTGAAGCAAGGGGCTGATATGACCGACCAAGCCAAACCCGCCGGCACGGCGACCCTGACCTACGGTGACAAGTCCGTGGACCTGCCGGTGCTTTCGGGCTCGACCGGCCCCGATGTCATCGACATCCGCAAACTGTACGGCGCGACGGATGCCTTCACATACGATCCGGGTTTCACCTCCACGGCGGCGTGCGAGAGCGGTATCACCTTCATCGACGGCGATGTCGGAACACTGCTGCACCGCGGCTACCCGATCGACCAGCTGGCCTCGAAGTCCAACTTCATCGAGGTTTGCCACCTGTTGCTGCACGGCGAACTGCCCACGGCCTCCGAGTACGAGGCCTTCGAGCGCAACATCACCACCCACACCATGCTGCATGCGCAGTTCGACCGCTTCTTCGAGGGCTTCCGTCGCGACGCCCACCCGATGGCGATCATGGTCGGCACGGTCGGTGCCCTGTCGGCCTTCTATCACGACAGCCTGGACATCCATGATCCGGTCCAGCGCAACATCTCGGCCATCCGCCTGATCGCCAAGATGCCGACGATCGCGGCGCGCGCGTTCAAGTATCACGTCGGCCAGCCGTTCGTGTCGCCGCGCAATGACCTGAGCTACGCCGAGAATTTCCTGCGCATGTGCTTCGCCGTTCCGGCCGAGGACTATGTCGTCAATCCGGTGCTGGCCCGCGCCATGGACCGCATCTTCATCCTGCACGCCGACCACGAGCAGAACGCGTCGACCTCGACCGTCCGCCTCGCCGGCTCGTCGGGTGCCAATCCCTTCGCCTGTATCGCCGCCGGCATCGCCTGCCTGTGGGGCCCGTCGCACGGGGGCGCCAATGAAGAGGCGCTGAACATGCTCAAGGAGATCGGCACTCCGGACAAGATTCCGGAGTTCATCCAGGGCGTGAAGGACAAGAAATACAAGCTGATGGGCTTTGGCCACCGCGTGTACAAAAACTACGACCCGCGCGCCAAGGTGATGAAGGAGAGCGCCGACGAGGTGCTCGCCGCCGTTGGCGATCCGAACGACCCGCTGTTCCAGGTCGCCAAGGAACTGGAGCGGATCGCGCTGTCGGACGAGTATTTCATCGAGCGCAAGCTGTTCCCGAACGTCGACTTCTATTCGGGCATCACCCTGTCGGCGATGGGCTTCCC
>VFBG01000071.1 GCA_006515835.1 bacterium
GGCGGGTTCCGCCGAGCAGCCGATGCGGTTTGCCGCCGCCGATCCGTCGTCCCGCTCCGCCGGCGAGGAGTGCGATGACGAGGCTCATGCGGCGCCACGCGGCCGGGGCCGCGCCACCCGGGCGGCGCTGCGCCTGGGAAGCGGGAGCGGCGCGACCAGTCGACCGGCCTCTTCAGCGTCGCTGACCGTCGTCTCAAGATCCCGGACCAGGCCGTCGCGAATGGAATAGATCCAGCCGTGGATCGACACCGGCTGGCCGCGGCGCCAGGCGTCGGTGACGAAGGGGTTGCGGGACAGGGACCGCACCTGGGCCAGCACGTTTTTTTCGCAGATGAAATTGACCCGGGTTTCCGGGTCGTGGATGGCGTCGAGGTCTGACCGGTGGTCCTCGCAGAGGCGTTGCACCCGCTGCATCCAGTGGTCGAGGATGCCGTGACGTTGTCCGTCCAGCACCGCGCGCACGCCGCCGCAGCCGTAATGACCGCAGACGATGATGTGACGCACCTTCAGCGTCTCCAGGGCGAACTGGAGCACGGCCAGCAGATTCATGTCCTGGGCCGGCGCCAGATTGGCGACGTTGCGGTGGACGAACAGTTCGCCCGGCTGCAGCCCGACCACCTCATTGGCCGGCACCCGGCTGTCGGAACAGCCGATCCACAGATACTGCGGCGCCTGCTGTGTCGATAGCCGGCGGAAATACTCCGGATCGAGCCGGGTCCGGGTCGCCGCCCAGTTCAGATTGTTGCGAAGCAGATCCTCGATCATGACGCGGCCTCCTCGTCCTGGGGCTCCAGCAACACGCCGCGGCGCGCCGCCAGCCGGATGCTGAGCGATCTGAGGTCCGCGGCCGTCAGGCGAAGCCGGGCGATCGGCAGCACGACGGCGTTCTCCAGCGCGATATGACGGCGTTCGTGCAGGGCGAATTCCGTGAACAGGCGTCGGGTGTCCCGGTCGCGACCGGGCGCCTGGCCGTCTTCCAGAGCCTGTTGCAGGCCGGCGATCAAGGCGCGGGCCTGCTCCAGGTCGTCGCGGTGCTCGGCCGACAGCGCGCCCAGGACGGCGTCCAGCTCGTCCGCGGGCTGACAGCGCCGGCGCAGCAGCGGAAACAGGTCGTCCTCCTCGTCGATGACGTGCAGCGGCATGTCATGACGCAGGAAGTCGAGGATTTCCTGGGCCTCGTCGCGCAGCAGGACGGTCGCGTTTCCCACCCGTTCGATCAGCTGGCAGAGCTGGCGATGGCGATAGTGTTCGGCGAACAGCCAGTTCAGCGGTTCATGAACCAGCTCGGGAGGCAGCGGCTCGATCCGGAGGCTCTGGCTCATCCGCTCTCCCTGCCCGGTCATAGGTCTAGAACCGGTAGTCGATGGCGGCCCAGACCTTGTCGCGGTCGGCGAAGGCGGCCTGCGTCCCGTCAAAGCGGGCGCCCTTGATCTCGACGGCCCACCGCGCGTCCAACGCCAGCCGCACCGACACGTCCAGCTCGCGTCCGTAGCGGACCGACCCGTCCGCGTCCCGGACGTCGCGCCAGGAGGTGGTCAGGGTGGCGTTGCGCCCCAGCGGTGGACGGGCGACCGCATAGCTCACCGTGGCGGAAACGTCGCGCAGCCCGTCGCGGGGCGTGGTGAGGAAGACGTCGGCCCAGCCCTGGAAGGCGTGCAGGGTGGCCAGGGGCGTCTGGAAGGCTTGGGCTCCGTCGCCGTCCAGCCGTTCAAGCGCCAGCGTCCCGGTGAGGGGACCGCGCTTCAGTCCCGCCGAGATCAGTCCGTAATCAACGTCGAACCGAGCCGGATTGTCCCCGTATTCCGACTGGCGGGCGTATTCGAGGGCGTAGAGGGCCGACCAGTCGGGGGACAGGGTCCGACTCCCCTCCAGCCGCGCGCCCCAGGTGGCCGAGGACTGCGCGGGGGCGTTGCTGAAATCCAGCAGATAGCCATAGGCCGTCACCCTGCCCGCCGGGGTCGGGGCTTCGACATTAATGAGATGACTGTCCGAGCGCCACTCGCCCACCGGACTGTCGTCGCCAAACACCCTGTGGACCCGGTCGATCCAGGCCCAGGTGACGGTCAGCGGCTCAAACGCCCGGGTCGTCACCTTGACCGCATCGAAGGTCTGCTCGTTCTGGCGGAAGCCGACGTTGCCGACGAAGCGGGCGGAGCCCAGCACGATGCGCTGCCGGCCGAGGATCACCTCGGTGTCGGGCAGGCCGGTCCAGGCCAGCTGCAGCCGGTTCAGTTCGAACGCTTCCGGATCGGCCACCGCGGCACGGTGCGCCGGTCCGTGAATGGTGTCGTTGTAGTCATCGACCAGGGCGACGACAGACTCGCCTTCGACCAGCAAGCGGAAGCCGGACCGCTCCGGGCTCTGCCAACCGAGGCGCGTGCGCAGGGTCAGCGCTGCTGCGTCGTCGAGCCCGTCCTGGCTGACGCCTTCATAGCGCAAGCGGCTCTCGAACAGGATCTCGCCCGAGCGGCTGGAGGCGGCGGCCGCGCCCGGGGAGGGCGGCGGGGCGGGAGTCTGTGCGCTTGCCACGGCCGGCGCCGCCATCACAGCGAGCGCCAGAAAGGCCGTTCGACCGACGGTCGGCATCTCAGTGTCTCCGCACGATGGCGTAGGATCGGGCCGGCGCTTTCAGCTTCGATTTCAGGATGGCGCGCACGCAGGCCAGCGCCGGATCGTCCGAGCCCTGGGCGGCCGAGATCAGTCGGGTCCAGCCCTGGTCGTCGGCGCCCTGGATGAAACCCGAGATTTCGCCCTGGACGAATTCGGCCAGACTGACCCCTTTCGTCGCGGCGGTCTCACGGGCCTGGACGGCCAGCGCCGGGTCGGCCTCGTCGAGCCAGACTTCAAGTCGGGCGGTGACGGCGGCCTGGTCGTTCAGCAGGTCGCCGAGGGACAGGGCTCCGGGAGCGAGACCGCCATCTTCCGTCACGCTGAGGGCCACGCCCCGTTCGCGGGCCTCGGCGGCGAGACCGGACACATAGCGGGCCGCGGCCGCCGTCCAGGCCCGGCTTTCCAGATGCAGGGCGATGCGGGGGAGGACATGTTCGAAAGGCAGCCGGCGCCCCTCGATGCGTCGGTCCAGCCGCAGGACATGCCAGCCGAACCTGGACCGCACCGGCTCGGACGAGGTCTCGTCATCCTGCAACTGCGCCAGCCCGGCCTCCACCTCGGCCGCGAGGTCGCCGGGCGAGAGCTGTCCAAGTGAGCCCCCGACGCTTTTGGAGGGGCAATCCGAGAGGGTCTCGGCCAGGTCCGCGAACCGGTGCGGATGCCGGGCCAGTTCCGCGATCGCGGCGGCGGCGGCGGCGCGGGCCGACCGCCAGGCGGCTTCGTCGTCGCCCTTGGGCGCGAACAGGATATGGGAGGCCTGGGTCAAGGGCGGGGTGCGAAACCGCTCCGGCGCGCTATCATAGACCCGCTGACATTGCGTCTCGTCGGGCCGTTCGACCTCGATCTCGATGTCCAGCACGGCCCGGACCAGGGCCTCCTCCGGTGTCTCCTCGCGGCCGTCCTCGTCCTGCTCGGCGTGCGGCGTCAGGCCGAGCTGGTCCGCCCGATCCAGCAGCAGGGCCTTGATGGCCAGGGCATGGGCGGCGGCCGTCCGCGCCTCTTCGGGCGTGGTGGCGGGATGGTTCTGGGCCTCCTCGGCGACCAGGCGCTCGGGCAGGGCCACCCCGTCGACGACGATGACCCCGCTCATTGGCCCAGGTCTCCGGCGCCGCGGGCGACCGGCATCCGGCGCTTGCTGCGGACCAGCTGCCAGCCGCGCCGATTCAGATACCAGACCGGAGCGGAGAGCATGTGGACCAGCCGGGTGAACGGGAAGATCAGGATGATGGTCAGACCCAAGGTCAGGTGGGCCTTGAAGATCCAGTGGACGTCGGCGACGAAGCCGGCGCTGGCCGGGTTGAGGGTGAATATCCCTTGGGCCCAGGTCATAAATTTGATCATCTGGTGGCCGTCGAGATGGCCCAGCGACAGAGGAATGGTGGCGAGGCCGAGACACAGCTGGGCCAGCAGGATGGCCAGGATGGCGGTGTCGCCGAAACTGGAGTTCTGGCGGATCCGGGGATCAAACACGCGTCTGTGCAGGAGCAGGCAACCGCCAACGAGGCAGGCGGCCCCGGCGACGCCGCCGGCGACGATGGCGAGCATCTGTTTGAAGCTGTGGCTGACGCCGAGGAAGTCCCACACCGCGATCGGCGTGAGAAGCCCGACGAAATGCCCGCCGAAGATGGCGAGGATCCCGAGGTGGAACAGCACCGAGCCCAGCATCAGCTGCTTGCGCCGCAGGAGCTGGGACGAGCCGGTGCGCCAGGTGTATTGCTCGCGGTCGAAGCGCAGCACCGAGCCGATCACCAGGACCGCCAGCGCGATATAGGGATAGACGCCGAAGACGATGAAATTCAGGTCCATGTGACGATCCTCAGGCGGCCGCGCCGGCGCGGCGGCTCTTGTCGGGGGGCGGGGCGGCGTTCATGGCGGACAGGATGGAGTCGGCTTTCGGACACCCCTCGTCCGAAGGGCCGAAGGTCACGGCGGTCTCCGCCCAAGCCTTGTCCAGCGCCTCCAGGTCGTCGGGATTGTCGTCCGGTTCCTGCATCAGGGCGGCGACCGCGTCGGAGTCCGGCACGGCCCCTGTCATGGCCGTGAGCGCCCCGAACACGGCCCGGTAAGGGCTCTCGCGCTTGTGCAGCCGCTCGGTGAGGGCGGCCAGGACGTGCGCGCCTTCGCCGAGGAGAGACGCGGCTTCCTCTTCCGGCAGGGTGGACAGGAAGTCGAGGAACACCGGCAGGTGGTCCGGCAGCTCATTGGCCGTCAGTTCCAGCCCGTAGGATCGGTACAGTTCGATCAAGGCCGCCATCGCCTGTCCTCGATCGCGGCTCTCGCCGTGGATGTGCTCATACAGGTTGAGCGACAGCGATCGGGTCCGGTCGAACAGGTGAACGAACCCCTCCTGGAGGTCGTAGAGGTCGTCCTGCTCCAGCTTGCGCGCGAGCTTTTCCAGAGCCCCCACGATCGGCGCCGGGACCATGCCTTCCGAGCGGATGGCGGCGATGATCTCGGGCGCGACCGCCTGAATCTCCGCGGTCGGATAGCTGAGCAGAAGGGCGAGGGCGCGATAGGTCAAAGCCATGATCAGGCCACCTCTGCTGTCGGTTTGGCGCGGGAGCGTTTGTCGGCGCCGAACAGGCCCAGTTCGGTGCGTCCGCCGGAACAGCCGTTGCCGAAGGTGAAGCCGCAGGCGCCGCGCAGGTCGTAGGCGTCCTCGACGGTCTCGCGGTGGGTCGAGGGAATGACGAACCGGTCCTCGTAGTCGGCGATGGCCATGATCTTGTACATGTCGTCGATCTGGGCCGCCGTCAGGCCGACGGTTTCGGCCAGGCCGTGGTCGATCCGTCCGTCCACGGTTCTGGCGCGCATATAGGCCCGCATGGCCAGCATCCGTCGCAGCGCCAGGGTCACCGGGGCCTCGACCCCGGCGGTCAGCAGGTTGGCGAGGTATTTCACCGGGATGCGGAGCGAGTTCACATCCGGCATCTCGCCGTCCATCTCCAGGGCGCCGACGGCGGCGGCGTTCTGGATCGGCGACAGCGGCGGCACGTACCAGACCATCGGCAGGGTCCGGTATTCGGGGTGCAGCGGGAAGGCGACCTTCCAGTCGATGGCCATCTTGTAGACCGGGCTGCGCCGCGCGCCCTCGAGCCAGGCCTCCGGCACGCCGTCGGCGCGGGCCTGGGCGATGACGGCGGGGTCATGGGGGTCGAGGAAGATGTCGAGCTGGGCCTGGTAGAGGTCCTTCACGTCCGGGGTCGAGGCGGCGGCCTCGATCCGGTCGGCGTCATAGAGCAGCACGCCCAGATAGCGGATGCGGCCGACGCAGGTTTCCGAACAGACGGTCGGCTGGCCGACCTCGATGCGCGGGAAGCAGAAGGTGCATTTCTCCGATTTCCCGGAGTCCCAATTGTAATAGATTTTCTTGTACGGGCAGGCCGAAACGCACATCCGCCAACCGCGGCACTTGTCCTGGTCGATCAGGACGATGCCATCCTCCTCGCGCTTGTAGATCGCGCCGGAGGGACAGGCGGCGACGCAGGTGGGGTTGAGGCAGTGCTCACACAGCCTCGGCAGGTACATCATGAAGGTGTTTTCGAACTGGCCGTAGATCTCCTTCTGGATGCCTTCGAAATTGGCGTCCTCTGACCGTTTGGCGAACTCTCCGCCGAGGATTTCCTCCCAGTTCGGACCCCATTCGATCTTCTCCATCCGCTTGCCGGTGATCTGCGAGCGAGGCCGGGCGGTGGGGAAATGCTTCATCTCCGGCGCCGTCTGCAGGTGGCCGTAGTCGAAGTCGAAGGGTTCGTAATAGTCGTCGATCTCGGGCAGATCGGGGTTGGCGAAGATCTTGGCCAGGATGCGCCATTTGGCGCCCATGCGCGGCTCGATCTTGCCGTTGGCCTTGCGCCGCCAGCCGCCGTTCCACTTCTTCTGGTTTTCCCACTCCTTGGGATAGCCGATGCCCGGCTTGGTCTCGACGTTGTTGAACCAGGCGTATTCGACGCCTTTGCGGCTGGTCCAGACGTTCTTGCAGGTCACCGAACAGGTGTGACAGCCGATGCATTTGTCGAGGTTCAGGACCATGCCGATCTGTGCGCGGATCTTCATTGGCCGAACTCCTTGGATTCGAGCGGCTCATCGAGCCAGTCGACCGTCTTCATCTTGCGGAGAACGATGAACTCGTCCCGGTTGGAGCCCACGGTGCCGTAGTAGTTGAAGCCGTAGGACAGCTGGGCGTAGCCGCCGATCATGTGGGTCGGCTTGAGCACGGTGCGGGTGACCGAGTTGTGGATCCCGCCGCGCCGGCCGGTGATTTCCGACCCCGGCGTGTTCACGATCTTCTCCTGGGCGTGGTACATGAAGGTCGTGCCTTCACGGATGCGCTGGGAGACCACGGCCCGGGCCGTCAGGGCCCCATTGGCGTTGAAGACCTCGATCCAGTCGTTGT
>VFBG01000238.1:0-1618 GCA_006515835.1 bacterium
ATGGTCCAGCCCGAGCTCGGCGGCGAGGAAAAGGGCGGTCAGGTCCGACCCGCCGCGCCCCAGCAGGAGGACCCGGCCGTCCGGGGACAGGGCACCGAATCCGGGGACGACCACGACCTCGTGCTGGTCCAGCGCACGGTCCAGGGCGTTGCGGTCCAGGGCCTTGGGGCGGGCATGTTCGGCGGGTCCTTCGGCCACGATGCCGAGCTCGCACACGGGCAAGGTTGTCGCGCTCAGGCCGACGCGGTCGCAGGCCAGGGCGGTGAGGGCCGCCGCCCGCTCCTCGCCCTGCACGACATAGGCGGGCAGCAGGGGATTGTCGTGCGCGAGACCGAGAGCCCGCGCTTCGCCCAGCAGGCGATCGGTCTCGCCGGCGAAGGCGGAGACGACGGCGACCACCCTGCGGCCCAGTCGAACCTCGGCATAGATGTCGGAGGCGACCGCCGGCGCGTCCGCCGGACCGGACAGGACCGAACTGCCGAATTTCATCACCACGAGAGGTCGGTCAGGACGAGCGGCTGGAGGGACGGGGAGTGGTTCGGAGCCAAGGAGGGCGAGACCGGGCATGATCGGGACCTTCGGGACTTTCGCGACGATGTGGGAGGGTGGAGGGCGGAAATGAAAAACCCCGCCTGGGAGGTGCGGACGGGGTTAGGTTGTTGCGATCCTGAGTTTCGGTGCGCACTGACCTGTCCCCGCCAAGGGCGTGGTGGTGGTGGTGATAGTCATACCGAGGCCGCCGGCGCGCAGGGCGACGCTACCGCGCGAGGCGGTCGGACGGGTGGCGAAGGCGGCGGCGGAACAGCTCAAGAGACCAAGCTCGCGTCGAAGAATATCGGACAGGCTGCGTGATTGCTGGCGTTTAAGTCAAGCCTTCTAGCAAGAATATTGCTAGAAACGCGACCTCGCGGTGCTTTTGATCGATAATGACCCAAAGAATGAAGCGTAGACGACACAGTTTATCCTATCATGGCTCAAATTGAGTGCTTCTCGGCACGCTTGATCAACCGTTCGCTGAGTTGGATCGAATGTGATCGGCCTGAAGATTCCCCTGCTGTACGAACCATGCATCCATCAGCGCTTCTGATGGGGAGCTGCGATGGGCAAGGCGCGTTCAGATGAGCCTCGGGAGCGGGTGGTCGCGGCGGTGGCGGCGGGTAGGTGAACTGGATACCGTCGCCGGTCAGGACGGTGTGGACCGCCAAGCTCGGAAAGATGCGGGCGAACAAGTATTCGGTGCTGCCATGACCTTGCGCGGCTGGCCTTCCATCAGCACCTCGCACCAACCCGGCTCGACCATGCGCCGTCAGCCGGGCATTCTCATGCATGTACATTCGGTCCTCCTCCCGGGGAGTGGCTGAAGTCCGCAACTCCAGCTTCCTCGGCTTGGACCGGATGGACAACTGATTGAGAGCTCACATCTATTGCTTGTCGCACGAGAGTAATCCGCCGTTGTTGAGAACTTCCTATGAGTGACGCCGACCTCTACCCCGTTCATTCCGAATGGGCCAAGCGCACCCGGATGACGAAAGCAGGTTACGAAACGGCGAGGGTCGCCGCCCGCGAGAACCCCGAGGCATTCTGGGCCGAACAGGCCCGCCGCCTCGACTGGATGACC
>VFBG01000238.1:1641-3085 GCA_006515835.1 bacterium
TGGCCGAGCGCGGCGACGAGACCGCCATCATCTGGGAGGGCGACGAGCCGACCCAGTCCGGGGGCCTGACCTACCGCGAGCTCCACGCCGAAGTCTGCCGCATGGCCAATGTGCTCAAGGGCCTTGGCGTGGTGAAGGGCGACCGCGTCACCCTGTATCTGCCGATGATCCCGGCGGCGGCTGTGGCCATGCTGGCCTGCGCCCGGATCGGGGCCGTCCACTCGGTCGTCTTCGGCGGCTTTTCGCCAGACAGTCTCGCGGGCCGGATCGAGGATTGCGGCTCGAAGATTGTGATCACCGCCGACGAGGGTCTGCGCGGCGGCAAGCGCGTGCCTCTGAAGGCCAATGTCGACGCCGCCTGCGAGAAGCTGCCGGCCGGCAGCAAGGTCGACCGCGTCCTGGTCATCTCCCACACCAACGCCGACATCCCGATCGTCGAGGGGCGCGACGTCCGCTACGGCGAGGCCAAACGCGGCGTCAGCGCCGACTGTCCGTGCGAGCCGATGAACGCCGAGGACCCGCTGTTCATCCTCTACACCTCGGGCTCGACCGGAAAGCCCAAGGGCGTGCTGCACACTACCGGCGGCTATCTGTTCTGGGCGGCATGGACCCATGAGCTGGTGTTCGACTACCGCCCGGGCGAGGTCTTCTGGTGCACCGCCGACGTCGGCTGGGTCACCGGCCACAGCTATTGCGTCTACGGCCCCCTGGCCAACGGCGCCACGACCCTGATGTTCGAGGGCGTGCCCAACTATCCGAACTACAGCCGTTTCTGGCAGGTGATCGACAAGCACAAGGTCGAGATCTTCTACACCGCCCCCACGGCGCTCCGGGCCCTGATGCGCGAGGGCGACGGGCCGGTGACGGCGACCAGCCGCAAGAGCCTGCGCCTGCTGGGCAGCGTCGGCGAGCCGATCAATCCCGAGGCCTGGCGCTGGTATCACGAGGTGATCGGCGAGGGCCGCTGCCCCATCGTCGACACCTGGTGGCAGACGGAGACCGGGGGCATCCTTGTCTCGCCCCTGCCCGGCGCCACGGATCTCAAGCCCGGCTCGGCGACCAAACCTCTGCCCGGCGTCGAGCTTCAGCTGGTCGACGCCGAGGGCGTGGTGCTGGAGGGCGCAACCTCGGGCAACCTCGTCATCACCGACAGCTGGCCCGGCCAGATGCGTACCGTCTGGGGCGACCACGAACGCTTCTTCGACACCTATTTCAGCACCTATCCGGGCAAGTATTTCACCGGCGACGGCTGCCGCCGGGACGAGGACGGCTACTACTGGATCACCGGCCGGGTCGACGACGTCATCAACGTCTCGGGCCACCGCATGGGCACGGCCGAGGTCGAGAGCGCCCTGGTCCTGCACGGAGCCGTCGCCGAGGCGGCCGTGGTCGGCTACCCCCACGACATCAAGGGCCAGGGCATCTACGCCTATGTCACCCTGAA
>VFBG01000072.1 GCA_006515835.1 bacterium
GCCGAAATCCGGTTGACCGTCGACCTCCCTCGCTGGCGACAGGCCCGTACGCCCGCCGAGCGCCTGGCGGCCCTGTCCTGGCCGCGGGTCGGCGTGCTCGCGATTCTTCCGCTTGGCCTGATCGCCGGGCTCTACGCCTTTCACATCCTGACCCGGCCCGACGCCTACCCGCCGCCCGACCCGACTGCGCGCGAGATCGCCGCCCGCGCCGAGGCGCTCCGGCATGCGTCCCAAGGCCCCCCGCCCTCTCTGATTGAAGCCAACAAATCCTGGAAGGCGGAGTAGATCATGGCCCGGATGCGCTTTGCCGCGGCGTTTGCCGCCCTCGCCCTGGCGGTCTCGCCGACGCCTTCGTTCGCCGATGTCGCCTATGTCTACGACAGCGCCGGCAGATTGATCAAAGTGACCTATTCGAACGGCGTGTCGATCTCGTACCGATATGACGCTTCGGGCAACCGGCAGGTCATCACCTCTGAACAGGCCCCGAACCAACCCCCCGTCGCGGTCGCCGACAGCGCGTCCGTCGCCGCCTCGGGCACGGTGGATATTTCTGTTCTGGCCAATGACAGCGACCCGAACGGGAACACGCTGACCATCACCAACGTCTCCTCGCCCTCGGCTGGAACGGCGACCGCCCTGACGGGGCCCACGCGCATCCGCTACGTCGCCACGGCCGCTGCCGGCACCCGGACCTTCACCTACACGATTTCCGACGGTCAGGGGGGCACTGCCAGCGCGACCGTCACCGTCACCGTGACGAGCTCCAATCAGCCGCCGGTGGCGAACCCGGACACGGCCAGCGCCACGCCGTTCAGCAGCACCTCGATCATGGTGCTGGCCAACGACACCGACCCAGACAACAACACCCTCACCGTCACGGCGGTCGGTACGCCCACGGGCGGGAGCGTTTCGATCGGCTCCGGCGGCGGCTATGTCGTATACACCCCGCCGGGCACACCGGGCACATATACCTTTGGCTATACGATCAGCGATGGAGCGGGCGGAACAGCCTCCTCGACAGTGACCGTCTATGTCGAGAGCCTGGAGGGTTGTGTCCCCGAGCCGGGCCAGCAATGTGAAATCCAGCCCTGATCTACGCGGCGGGCTCACAAGAGGCCTGTGTCGATTCCAGCTTCAGACGACGATAGTCGTGGACTCGCCAGGGTCGGTCCGCCGCGCCTGTGAACCTTGCCCGGATCCAAAGCACCTTCACCCCGGACGGCGCCGTCAGCGACGCCCGGACATCGACCTGATCACCCGCCGTGATCGAACGGGTCAGGCCTTCGCCGTCCCCGGGCGCAGCTTCCAGCCGAAACACTTCCGGCGCTCGCCCCACCGTGACGAGCCGGCGCAGACAGTCCTCCTCACCTGCTGACAGCCTCCACCCGCGCGACATAGCCTCCACGGTCTCGAAGGATGAAGGAGCCGGCTTGTCCTCACGCGCGATCTTCAGGCCGCGCCTTTGCAGAGCCTCCAGCACGACTTGATCCGGGTCACCCTGCAGGTCGAGCTTGCCCTCGGGCAGCGACAGTTCAACCGCAACTCGCCGCTGGTTGAGACCGATCTCGGCCATACGGATCGGTCTGATCGAATGGACCTCCCCGGCGGAGAGCCGCCCCAGCACATCATTGGCCCCCGACTCCAGGGTGATCCGGTCGAGGATGTCGCGCTGTTCTGCGGCGCTCGCGACCAGATAGGCCCGCAAGCCCACCGCGAGAGCGGTCCCGAACACCGCCAAACCGAAAGCGAACGACATCGCCAGGAGGGAGACATACCCCTCCCGGCTCTGGGCTCTAGGGGCGCGGCGGCGTTTCAACCGGCAACCCCAAGGCTCGCAGCCGTCCGACCATCTCATTGCTGATGGCGTCGATGTCCGACCGCGCCCGGATCACGGTAGGCCTGAGGAACATCACCAGTTCGGTCTGGCGTTCGGTCGTGTCGCGCGTGCGGAACAGGGCGCCGATGGCCGGGATACGGCTCAGATAGGGCACGCCGGTGTCGCCGAGGCTCCGGCTTGAGCGCAACAGGCCACCGAGCACCACCAGCTGGCCATCATCGACCTGGATGCGTGTGCTCAACCGGCGCTGCTGGATAGTCGGCGAATCGATCTCCGACGATGTCGTGCCGGACACTTCCGAGACTTCCTGCTCGATCTCGATGAACATCCGCCCGCTCTCGGTCACGCGAGGGGTCACCGAGAGCACCACGCCGGTGTCGCGGTACTGGACGCTGTTGAGGATGCGGCTGTCGTTGTTAAGGCCGACGGCGGTTTGGGTGATGATGGGCACCTGATCCCCGACCTGGAGCTCGGCGCTCTCGTTGGACAACACCAGAATCCGTGGGGTCGAGATCAGCTGCACATCGGTGACCGCTGACAGGGCGTTGAGCACCGCCCGCACGTCGAGGTTCAGATACCGGATCGACAGGCCGGGGAAGCTGGGCGCCGCATCATCGTTCGAACCGGATGAGAAACCTCCGGTCAGGTCGCCGTCGTCGAAGAACCACTGCACCCCGAAACGCAGCCGGTCATTCAGCGTCACCTCGGCGATGGTCGCCTCAATCAGCACCTGGGGCGGCGGCGCATCGAGTTCGCGCACGATATCGAGCACATTGCGATACTCGGCGTCATCGGCCAGCATAATCAGCGCGTTGGTTCGGGCGTCGGCCGTAATCCGGAGCCCCCCGGTAGACCCGATCGAGACCGCCGGAGCAGCAGCAGCCGATCCGGCGCTCGCCGCCGGGGTCGGCGGTTGAGCCTGCCCTGCCGCGGGAGCTTCCGGCGTCGATGACGCCCCGCCCGTCCCAAGAAGTGCGGACAGCGTCGTCACGAACTGCTCCGCCTCCAGATTGGCCAGGGGAATCGAACGCAGGCGACGAGAGGCCGGCGCCGGAGCGCGGTCGAACCGGCCGATCCACTCCGCCGCGCGGTCCAGCCCATCCGGTGAGCGGGCGATGACCAGCAGCCCATTCAGGCGCGTCAGCTCAATAAATTGGATCTGGTTGCCCAGCGGGCCGTCGGGTCCACCGAACACCTGGCGGATCTCCGCGGCAATGTCGGTCGGCGTGGCGTAGCGCACCGGGAAGAACTGCAGGCTCTTGCCCTGCAACCAGTCAACGTCGAGCGAGCGCGCCGTGCGGATCAGGGCGTTCACCGTGGTCGGGTCGCCGGAGATATAGACCTGTTCTCTGCCCGGATCGGCCCGGACCGTTGCCGCCTCCCCCGCCAGGGGCTCCAAAAGCCGGGCGATCTCGGCCGCGCCGATAGACCGCGCCTGATAGACGGCCGAGCCGGCCAAACCATCGGCGCCGTCCCGGGCAAACACGGGCGGGGCGCTCAGCCTGCCCGCCTGAGCCGAAGGCACAATGGCGTAGCCCGCGCCTTCGGCGACGAGGGCGGCGCTCACGCTCCGCAGCGCCCGATCGAGACTCGACAGGGCCTGCGCCTCGCTCATCCGACCCGTCAAGCTGAACGTCAGAGTGCCCTGAACCGCAGGGTCGATGCGGAACGAACGGCGCAGCGACTGACCGAGAACGGCGTCGGCGATGGCCGCGATCGGGGCCTGGTCGAACACGACATTGAAGCTGCGGGTCGGCGAGGTTTGAACCGCGGGTGCCGCAGGGGCGAGCGCGGCGTTCTCGATCCGCCAGGACATGTCGTCGATCTCGCGCGCCTCGACCGAGGGCGCGGCGTCCGCCGGTGCTGCGGGGCGGTTCAAAGGAATGACCGCGAGGTCAGGGCGGATGCTGCGCGGCGTCTCGCAGGCCGTCAGCAGGGCGAGCCCGATGCAGAGGAGGATAGGGGTACGCACCGTCATTGGGACATCTGCAACACGATATCCCGCTTGAAACCCGAGCCGCCCGCCACGCCGTCGGAGCCATAGCTGGTCAGTTTGAACCGCTCCCCGGCGCTGGCCGGCGGCGCATAGACGACAGCATGGCCCCAAGGATCCCGGGTCAGGGCGGTGTCCGACAGATAGGGGCCGGCCCAGTCGGCGGCGCCCCCGGGCGGATCGATCAGGGCCGCGAGACCCTCTTCAGCGGTCGGATAGCGGGCGAGATCGGCCGAATACATTTCGAGCGCGGCGGCGACGCTCTCCATCTTGAGCCGGGCTGCGCGCACCTTGGCGCGGTCCATCTGACCCAGGGTCTGGGGAACGACGATGGCGCTGATCAAGCCGATGATAACCAGGACCACCAGCATTTCGGTCAGGGTGTAGCCGGCACGACGCAGCGACGCGCTTCGCAACCCCTGTTTGCTCAGATCCCCCATGGCTCCCCCTGAACCAACACGCTACTCATGTTCGACTATAGGGGGAGCGGAGCCGAGTCTACGGCGTTCACATGACTGTCTCAGCCGACGAGTTCGAACTGCCCGCGCCGGTCCATCCGCGCGCGGACCTGGCCGAGGCGCTTAGCCTTCGCGGCAGCGCCATCGAGCGCGCCCTGCGGGCCAGCGGCAGTTCGGGACAACCACTGGCGGTGGCGCTCAGCTTGCTGGGCCTGGCCACCGAGGATGCGATCGCCGAGGCCTGCAGCGCCTTGCATGAGGCCCCGCGCTGGCCCGACGGCTTCCCGATCGAGCGCGTCGAACTGCCGGGGCTCAGCATCCGCTTTCTGCAGGACCGCTACGCCGTGGCCATGGCCGACGAACACGGCGGCTGGTGCCTTGGCCTGGTCGATCCTGGCGACGAGACCACCCTGGAGGCGCTTCGCTTCGCCCTGGGGCGCGACGTGGCCGTCCGCACCCTGACCCTGAGCGCCTGGCGCCAGGCCCAGGACATCGCCGAACCGGCGATGGACGGCCCCGGCCTCGGCTCCGCGCCGACCTCGACCTGGCTGGACGATGCCGAACGGCTGAAGGACATCGCCCGCGACGCGCCCGTCGTGCGCATTTCCGAACAGATCCTCGAGCGCGCTTTCCTGCTCAACGCGTCCGATGTCCACATCGAGCAGAAGATCGACCACACCCGCGTGCGCTTCCGCCTTGACGGCCGACTGCAGGATCAGGAACGGCTCGGCGTCGACCTCGGCCCAGCCTTGATCGCCCGCATCAAAGTCCTGTCCGATCTCGACGTCGCGGAGCGCCGCGCGCCGCAGGACGGCCGCACCACCATCAATGTTCGGGGTGTGCCGGTCGATGTGCGCATCTCGACGGCGCCCACGGTGTTCGGCGAGTCGCTGGTGGTGCGCCTGCTCACGCGCCGCGACGTCGACTATTCGCTGGAACGGTTGGGATTGAGGCCGCCCGTGGCGGCCGGGCTCAGCCAATTGCTGACACGCAGCCACGGCCTGCTGCTGGTTACCGGTCCGACGGGCAGCGGCAAGACCACCACCCTCTATGCCGGGCTTCGCCAACTCGCGTCAGCCCACAACAAGATCCTCACCGTCGAGGACCCGGTCGAATATGTGTTCGAGGACATCCTCCAGAGTCAGGTCAATGAGGCCGCCGGCTTCACCTTCTCGACCGCCCTGCGCTCTTTCCTGCGCCACGACCCGGACGTGATCCTCGTCGGAGAAATCCGCGACACCGAGACGGCGCGTCTGGCCGTCCAGGCCAGTCTGACCGGCCATCTGGTGCTGGCCACCGTGCACACCAATGACGCCGCCACCACGCCCTCGCGCCTGATCGACATGGGGGTCGAACGCTATCTGCTCGGCGACGCCCTGATCGGCGTCATGGCCCAGCGCCTCGCCGCCCAGCTCTGCGTCGCCTGCAAGGACATGGCGCCTCTGACAGCGGACGAAGCAGCGACGTTGAAAGACGCGGGTCTGAAGTCGATCAAGGGCCCCGTCGGCCGGGCGCGGGGTTGCCCGGCGTGCGGCCAGACCGGGCGGCGCGGGCGGCGGGCGGTCAGCGAGCTGATGGTCTGCACCCCGGAGATGGGCGAACTGATCGGCTCGGGCGCCCACGCCGCCGTACTCCGCGCCGAACTGGCCAAACAGCCCGGCCACGCCACCCTGCGCCAGGACGCTCTCGCCCAATCGGCGGAGGGGCTGATCGACTGGGGCGACGCCTGGCGCGTCGCCGACCGATGAAGGCGTTTCACTTCACCGCCCTGGGCGCCGACGGTCGCCGACATCGCGGCGTCAGCTATGCGGCGGAGGCGGCCGCGCTGCGGGACCGGCTGATCGACGCGCGCCTGCATCCGGTCACGATCCGGCCCGCCCTCCTCCAGCACCAGGGGCCGCTGCGCCTGACCGAGGCCGAGGCCGCGCGCCTGGGACGTGACCTGGCCCAGCTGATGACCAGCGGCATGGCCTTGGCCCAGGCCCTGTCCCTGCTTGAGACCCGCGAGACGCCGCGGGTCAGCGCCATCGCCCGCGAGGTCCGTCAGCGCCTGATCTCCGGGGAGCCTTTGTCGAAGGCGCTCGAAGTCGCCAGCGGGACGCCGGCGCGATTTCTCCAGGCGCTGGCGCGCGGCGGTGAAGCCTCGGGACGCCAGAGTGAGGTCCTGGCCGCCGGTGCGCGGTCGCTGGCGGCGGCCGATCAGCTGAAGAAGCGGTTGATCACCCTGTGCATCTACCCCGTCTTCGTCATCCTCGTCGCCTTCGGCTCGATCGCCATCTACGCCTATGCCGTCCTGCCCTCGCTGGAGCCCGCCTTCGAAGGCATGGGCAGCGACATTCCCGCCCAGACCCAGGCTGTGCTGACCTTCGGTGCCGTCGTTCGCCTGCTCATGCCGATCGCCGCGGCCGGAACCGCAGGGCTCGCCGTCCTCCTCGCTGTCTCGGCGCGCGCGCGGCGCACCGGCGGCGACCTCGTCGCCCGTCTGCTGATGCGCGGAAAGCGCTCGCCGATGCGGGATTTCGTCTTCGCCAATTTCGCCTCGCGCCTGGCCGTCATGCTCCAGGCCGGCGTGCCTTTGGCCCCCGCCTGGCGCCTGGCCCGCGAGCCGGTCACCATCGCCTCCCTGAGTCGCGCCCTCGCCGTTCAGGACGAACGCCTGATGGAAGGGGTGCGGCT
>VFBG01000239.1 GCA_006515835.1 bacterium
GTTCGGAGGTTCGAGCATGAAATACACGTCCTGGCGTTTCCTCGCGGCGATGACCGCCGTCCTGGTCCTGGCCGGTCTGACGGCGGCCCGCCCCGCCGAGGCCAAGGAGCCGTCGGCCGAAGCCCTGCTCAACGCCAAATGCTCGGCCTGCCATCCCCGCACTCCGGCCGACGGGCTGTTCCGCGTCAGCGAGCAGCGCAAATCGCCGGAGGGCTGGGCCATGACGCTGCGCCGCATGCGCGAATGGCACGGCCTGATCATCACCGCCTCCGAGGAGCAGAGCCTCGTCAAGCATCTGGCCGACCGCCAGGGGCTCGCCCCCGAGGAAGCCGCGCCGTTCCGCTATGGCCTGGAGCGCCGTACCCTGGTGGAAAGCCCCGACGACCCCGAACTGGCGACCCTGTGCGCCCGCTGCCATTCCTATGCCCGCGTCGGATTGCAGCGCCGCACCGCCGCGGAATGGCGCCGCCTCGCCCACATGCATCTCGGCCAGTGGCCGACCGCCGAATATCAGGCCATGTCCCGCGACCGCCGGTGGTGGGACATCGTCTCGGGCGAACTGCCCGGCAAGCTGGCCGCCAAATGGGGCTTCGAGTCCCCCGCCTGGAGCGCCTGGAAGAGCTATCGCAGTCCCGACCTGTCGGGACGCTGGGCGGTGGCCGGCCATCGCCCCGGCAAGGGCGATTTCCGCGGCCGCATGGAGGTCCGGCGCTCCGCCGCCGATTCCTACCGCGTCACCTACAGCCTGACCTGGGCCGACGGCAGCGCCACCTCGGGCGAGGGCCGCTCGGTGCTCTATACCGGCTATGAATGGCGCGGCGCCACCCGCCTGGGCAACGACCGGATCAGCGAGGTATTCCAGGCCTCGGCCGACGGCAACCGCCTGGAGGGCCGCTGGTACCTGGACGACCAGGACGCCGTCGGCGCCGACATGGTGGCGGTGCGCGGCAAGGGCGCCATCGCCGGCCTGTCGCCCGCCGCCGTCAAGACCGGCGAAAGCGTCCGCATCGTCGTCAGCGGCAGCGGTCTCGGCCGCGACGTCTCGGCCGGAGCCGGGCTGACGGTGGACAGGATCATCGCCGCCACATCGGATTCCGTCACGATCCAGGTCACCGCCGCCGCCGGCATGCCGTCCGGCCGGTACGAGCTGTCCATCGGCACGGCCAAGGCCCCCCTGGTGGTCTATGACCGCATCGCCAGGATCAAGGTCGAGCCCGAAACCATGGTCGCCCGCCTGGGCGGCAATGGCGGCCCGGTGCCGCCGGCCAACGCCCAGTTCGACGCCATCGCCTACACCGCCGCCGACCTGCGCATCGGGCCGGTGCCGGCCAAATGGAGCGTCGCCAATTTCGACGAGACCGCCGAGCACGACCAGGATTCCAAATTCGGCGGTACCCTGCGGCCCGACGGCCTGTTCATTCCCGCCAAGGCCGGCCCCAATCCGGCGCGGCGCGGCAACAACAACATCGCCAACCTGCTGGTCAGGGCCGAGGTGGCCGACGGCCCCGCCGTCATCGGCGGAGCGGCGCATCTGTTCGTGGCGCCCCAGCGCTGGAACGACGCCGAAATCCGCTGAGGAAGGATCCGGACATGGTCGACATGAACTGGCGGATG
>VFBG01000073.1 GCA_006515835.1 bacterium
AAGGCGAAGAAGATCCGCCTGACGGAAAAAGAGACCAACATCCTGAAGTATCTCTACCGCGCCGGGGCCAAGGCCGTGTCGCGAGAGGAGCTGCTGACGGAGGTCTGGGGCTACAATGCCGGGGTCACCACCCACACGCTGGAAACCCACATCTACCGCCTGCGCCAGAAGATCGAGCCGGAGCCGGGCCAGGCGCGGCTGCTGGTGACGGACGCCGGCGGGTACCGGCTGCAGCCTTAGGACCTGTCTCCTCCCTGTCGGCGAAGCCGATGGGGAGCAACCATGTCAGTTCGTCAGGCTGATCCAGGGTTGATCGCGTTTGATGACGAGGTTTGCGGCCTCGATCAGTTTTCGCATGATGGCGACGATGACCTTCTTGGGCTGTTTACCGTTGGTGGCGAGGCGTTGGGCGAAGGCTTTAAAGCCGGGATCGCAGCGTTTTGCGGCGAGGGCGGCGATGTAGAGCAGGCGTCTGGGTCTGCGTCGTCCGCCGCCGATGAAGCGCTGGCCTTTGCGGTTTCCGGAGTCGCGGTCGTAGGGAGCGACGCCGAGCAGGGCGGAGGCCTGTCCCCGGTTCATGGCCCCCAGTTCGGGCATGCGGATGACCAGTCCCAGGGCGACGATCGGCCCAACGCCCGGCAGGGAGCGGACCAGATCGAAGCGGTGGGCGAGGTCGGGCCAGAGGCGCAGGCGTCTCTGCAGATCGGCGGCCAGCCGGGCCTTGCGAGCCGTGAGCAGTGCGAGCTGGGCGCGGGCGTCGTCGATCAGGTCGGGCAGACGGATGTGCTCCATCTGGGTCTTGAGCAGGGTCACCAGGTCGCTCGCTTGTTCATAGGCGGTCATTCGCTCGGCCAGTTCGGCCAGGCGCGGGTCGGCGGCGGCCTTGACCGCATCGACCTGGGCGGTGGCCAGGGCGATCAGCCGGGCGTCGAGGCGGTCGTTCTTGGCGCGCAGCCGCTTGATCCGGGCGAACAGCCGCACCTCGAGCGGCTGGTGCAGGACGACCTCCAGCCCGGCGGCCTGAAGCGCCTCGACCACGCCGCGCTCGTAACCGCCCGTCGCCTCCAGCCCGACACGCCTGACATGATGGCCGGCCAGCCAGTCCAGCAGCTCGCGATGGCCCGCCGGCGTGTTGGCGACCTGCGTCATCGCCTCCGAGCCGTGGACCGCGACGTCCAGCCGGGGCTTGGACACATCGACCCCGGCGATCCGTGTGTTAGACTTGGTCTCGTTCATCGATCCCTCCTTGTGGCTTCGGACCCAATCGTCCCTGCAACCATCCGGATCAGTGAACAGCCGACGGCGACCCAGCTCCCCAACAGCCCAAAGGCTCAGGTGGCGACGGTCCCTCCATCGGTGGCCCGCCTGGCGGTGGTGCGTCAGGCGGGCATCCCGGATCAGGGCAAATCTAGCAGAGCTTCAACACACAAGGTGGAGGGCTTCTGTTGGCAGGCGCCCCCAACCTCCCCCAGGAAGAGAGGAGGGCGCCTTCGAATATGGGAAGGTGGAGGGCTTCTGTTGGCAGGCGCCCTCCGGGCCCCGCCCCAGGAACTGATCCCTGAGGACTTAAGTGTTCGAAATCACCCGAACCGCTTATGCGGCGAGAGCGACTTCTCCAGCGAAGTTATCGTTCGCAGTTAGAAAATGGCCCGATACGGTGGGCCAGGACGGGCGAAAGCAGTCTTCTTTACACGTCCGTCGATGCTAGTCGGCCCCATGCTCGCTCCGCCGATAACGCGGGGAAGGAATGGTGGAGCCGCCGGGAATCGCACCCGGGTCCGGTCCGCTTATTACAAGCGCGTTTATCGCCATATCCGGAGCAAGCCCCGGCACGGACAATATAGGCGCATTGGCCCGATCTTCCAAGGGTTTCGCCGTGACGGCGGGCGCGGCCCCACTCGCCCGGCAGGCGCAGCGACCTTGACCGGGACTCCGGGAACTGTGTTGTGTGACGGCTTGATGGGGAGAATTCCGATGCGTCCTGTGACCTTCGCCGTCGTGGCCGCCGCGCCGCTGCTGTTGATCGCTGCCTGTGACCAGATCATGCCGGCCCCGGCGCCCGCCCCGGATCCCGCACCGCCGCCGCCCACGACGTCCTCGGTCTTTGGCGGCCTCGACCTCAGCCAGCCCTTTACCGTCCGCGGCAATGAACCCTTCTGGAACATCGCCGTGACTTCGGCGACGCTCGACTACAACGGCCTCGACCGGCCGCAGGAGACGGCTCCTAACCCGGGGCCACAGGTCACGCCGACCGTGGCGACCTGGACGGTCACGACCAGCCTGAACAATCCGCTCGTCTTGGTCCTGACGCCGGGCCCCTGTTCGGACGGCATGAGCGAGACAGTCTATCCTCTGAATGCCACCGTCATTCGCCCCGGCGAAACCCTGACCGGTTGCGCTGGCGCCTGATCAAGGCGGACCCGGTCAGACCCGGACCCAGCCGGGCGTCTGGTTCCTGAACCAGGTCAGCTGCCGCTTGGCGTAGTTCCGCGTTGCCTGCCGCGTCGCCTCGACGGCGGCGGCCAGCGTCGTCTCGCCTGCCAGATGGGCACCGAGCTCGCGCACCCCGACGGCCTTCATGGCTGGCAGGGCGGGGTCCAGTCCACGCGCAACCAGCGCCCGCACCTCGTCCAGCGCCCCCGCCTCGACCATCTGCGCCACCCGCAGGTCGCAGTTGGCGTACAGAATCTGACGCTCCGGCTCGATGACCTGACCGGTCCATGATCCCGGATCCAGCAAGGGGGTCGTATCGGCGGTCCAGTCGCTGAGCGCCCGCCCGGTATGCTGCGCCACCGCCCAGGCGCGGGTCAGCCGCTGGCGGTCTCCGGCTTCGATCCGCGCTTCGGCTGCCGGGTCGACCTCGAAGAGCCGACGTCGAAACGCCGTCTCGCCATCCGCGTCATAGGCCGCTCCGGCTGCGTCTCGCACTTCGATCGGTACATCCGGAATGTCCGCCAACCCCGATGTAAGGGCGGTGAAATATAGCCCGGTCCCTCCGACCAGCAGCGCTGGTCTCCCCGCTGCCGCCAGATCTGCCAGCAGCGGCATGACCGCCCGGCTCCAGCGTCCCACCGACCAGGCGTCCGCCGCATCGGCGACGCCATACAGCCGGTGTTCCGCCAGCGCCTCTTCCTCGACTGACGGCCGGGCGCTGAGCACGCGCAGGTCAGCATAAAGTTGCTGGCTGTCGGCATTGATGATCACGGCCCCGGTCTTCTGCGCCATCTCCAGCGCGCGCCGCGACTTGCCCGAGGCGGTCGGGCCGGCCAGCAGGGTAATCAGGGGCTCGGACAAGGAAGGGCTCGGATTTTCGACCGGACAGGACGGTGCGATCGGCGATAGAACGCACAACCCGACCCGGCAACCCGCAGGATCCCTCCGTGCCCGACCGCGAAACCGTCCTTGCCGCCCTCGACGCCGTCATTGATCCGAAGAGCGGGAAGGGGCTGGTCGCCGCTGGTCTGGTCCAGGGACTGGTCGTCGCCGACGATCGCGCCGGCTTCGCCCTTGAGGTCAAGGCATCCGACGCCGCCCTTTACGCCCCGGTCCGCGACGCCGCAGAGGCCGCGCTCAAGGCGTTGGAGGGTATGGTCAAGGTCGCTGTCGTCCTGACCGCCGAGACCTTGACGGTGTCCGCCCCCCGCCGCGCCTCCCTGTCGCCCCAGGCCGTCGATCAGGGCCGGCCCAAGGCCCCTGTCGCCACGGCACGTCCCGCTCATGTCCGCCGCGTCCTCGCGGTAGCCAGTGGCAAGGGCGGGGTTGGCAAGTCCACCGTCGCGGTCAATCTCGCCGCGGCCCTGTCCGCGCGTGGCCTTTCGGTCGGCCTGCTCGATGCGGATGTCTACGGTCCGTCCCTGCCCACCATGCTCGGCATGTCAGGCAAGCCGGAATACCGGGATGGCATGATGGAACCGCACGTGGTCCATGGCCTCAAGGCCATGTCGGTTGGCCTGCTGACCAAGGCCGACGACGCCATGATCTGGCGCGGCCCCATGGCCTCCCAGGCCCTGACCCAGATGCTGACCCAGACCCGCTGGGGCACAGAGGCAGAGCAGCTCGACATCCTCGTCGTCGACCTGCCCCCCGGCACCGGCGACGTCCAGCTGACCCTGGTGCAGAAGACTCCGCTCGACGGAGCCGTCATCGTCTCCACCCCGCAAGAGGTCGCCCTCGCCGACGCCCGCCGCGCCCACACCCTGTTCCAGAAGGTCGAGACGCCCACACTCGGCCTGATCGAAAACATGAGCGGCCCCATCTTCGGACGCGGCGGTGGCGAGGCCGAGGCCGGGCGCCTCGGCATCCCCTATCTCGGTGACCTGCCGCTCGACGCCGCCTTGCGCGAGGGCGGCGATGCGGGCGTGCCGGTCGTGGTCAGCGACTCACAGGGCGAGATCGCTATGCGGTTTGCGGGGTTCGCAGCCGCGCTTGTGGAAAAACTCGGCCTTTAGGGTTTTCAAACGCAACTCTAATCGCCACCTTGCGTGTTCCAGTCACCCTGAGAACCGCCCATGTCCGTCGACGCCCTGTTCCGCCCCTTCCAGGTCAAGTCCCTGAAGATGCCCAACCGCATCGTCATGGCGCCGATGACGCGGTCGTTTTCGCCGGGGGGCATCCCGACCGAGGATGTGGCCGGCTACTATCGCCGCCGCGCCGAGGGGCAGGTGGGTCTGATCATCACCGAGGGCACGGTCGTCGAACGGCCCGCTGCGCGCAATGACGCCGCTGTGCCTGTCTTCCACGGCGAGGCCCTGCCGGAATGGAAGAAGGTGGTGGAAGAGGTCCACGCCGCCGGCGGCCTGATCGCGCCGCAGCTCTGGCATGTCGGCGCCGCACGGGGGCAGGGGGCCGACTGGGCGCCGCTCGGCAAGGTCGACAGCCCTTCGGGCCTGACCGGCCCGGGCAAGCAGAAATACGAGCCGATGACCGAAGAGGACATCGCCGACACCATCGCCGCCTTCGGCGCGTCCGCCCGGGCTTCGCGTGAGCTGGGCTTCGACGCCGCCGAGATCCATTCGGCCCATGGCTATCTGATCGACCAGTTCTACTGGAGCGGCCTCAATGCCCGCGGTGACCGCTGGGGCGGCCCCTCGATTGCCGAGCGGGCCCGCTTCGGAGTCGAGGTGGTCAGGGCCGTGCGCGAGGGGCTTGGTCCGGACATTCCGCTGATCATCCGGCTTTCACAGTGGAAGCAGCAGGATTTCGACGCGAAGATCGCCTTGAACCCTGACGAAATGGCGGACTGGCTGCTGCCGCTTTCGGATGCGGGCGTCGATGTCTTCCACTGTTCCCAGCGCCGCTTCTGGGAGCCGGAGTTCGAAGGCTCGGACCTGAATTTCGCAGGCTGGGCCAAGGTCATCACCGGCAAGCCGACCATCAGTGTCGGCTCGGTCGGCCTGGATGGCGAGTTCATCGCCGCCTTCGGCGGCGCCGGGTCCCGTCCGGCCTCCCTGGACGGCCTGATCCAGCGCATGGAGCGCGAGGAGTTCGACCTGATCGCGGTCGGTAGGGCCCTTCTGGCCGATCCCAACTGGGTGGTGAAGGTCCGCGACGGCCGTCAGGACGAGCTGAAGGATTTCGAGCGGTCAGCGATGATGACGCTGAGCTGAGGGAAAGGTGATTAGTGGTTAGTGGTTAGTGGTTTCGCGCACCAGCGGTGTGGGCTTGTTCGCACCAGCGGGTGGGCCAGCAATCACTAACCACTAATCACTAATCACTCCGCTTCCACCACCACCGCCGTCCCATAGGCCAGCACCTCGGTGACGCCTTCCATGATTTCGTTTGCCTCATAGCGCATGCCGATCACGGCATTGGCACCCATGGCCTGCGCATGCTCGACCATTTCCTGCAGGGCCTCGGCACGCGAGGCCTCGGCCAGTTTGACATAGGTCTCGACCCGCCCGCCCAGCATCGACTGCAGGCCGCCGACCATGTCGCTGATGGCGTTCCTCGATCGCACCGTGATGCCCCGCACCAGGCCCAGTGTCTTCACCACCCGATAGCCGGGCGCGTCGTTGGTGGTCACGATCAGCATGGTCATTTCCTTTCGAGAACCCGGAAGACGAATCCGTGGTCGTCCTTCTCTCCGGCGGGATGCGCCTCCGACGATACCTCGACCCACGCCGCCTCGTCGAATGCCGGGAACAGCACATCGCCCTCCGGCTCGGCCTCTACCTCGGTCAGATACAGCCGCTTCGCCCGCGGCAGGGCCTTTTCGAACAGGGCCACGCCGCCAATGACGCAGATCTCGCCGATCCCGTCCTCCTCGGCCGTCTCCCGCGCGATCTCGACCGCTTCGTCCAGCGTCGTGCAGACCACGGCCCCGCGCGCCGTGAACGATTCATCGCGCGACAGGATCAGGTTCAGCCGGCCGGGCAGGGGCTTCAGCGGCAGGCTCTCCCACGTCTTGCGGCCCATGATGCACGGCTTGCCCAGGGTGATGGCCTTGAACCGCTGCAGGTCGCTGCGCAGCCGCCAGGGCAGGTCGCCGTCCCGTCCGATGACGCCATTACGGGCGCGGGCGACGACGAGGACGAGGGCGGGAAGGGTCATGCGCGCGGCTCCAGCCAGTGCAGCCACTTCCGCTGCATGGCCTGTTCGATATCGATCCCCGCCCGGTCGCAATAGATCAGCAGCATGCCCAGCACATCCGCCGCCTCATCGCCCAGCTTGCCGGCGTCCGCCTCGCCTCTCGCCCGCCCGCTCATGCGCAGATGCTCGGCCGTCAGCTCGCCCAGTTCCTCCTGCACCTTCAGCAGGGCCCAGTCGCCGGAGCGGTCGATGTTGTGCTCGCGCGCATAGATATCGGAGATGCGCAGGACGTCGGCCTGCAGGGCCTTCAGTACGAGGGTCATCAGACCGCGACCGGCGCCTTGATATGCGGCCACGGCTCATACCCTTCGAGCACGAAGTCCTCGAGCGTATAGGCGAACAGGTCGTCGCCGTCATGGTCGGGGCGGGCAGGGGCGCGCGCGCCAGTTGGGTCTCGGCCTGTTCGATGTGGTTCAGATACAGGTGGGCGTCGCCGAAGGTGTGGATGAACTCGCCGGGCTTCAGCCCGCACACCTGCGCCACCATCAGGGTCAGCAGGGCATAGGAGGCGATGTTGAACGGCACGCCCAGGAACACATCTGCAGACCGCTGGTACAGCTGGCAGCTCAGCTTGCCGTCGGCGACGAAGAACTGGAACAGGCAGTGGCAGGGCGGCAGGGCCATGTCGTCGACATCGGCCGGATTCCAGGCTGAGACGATGTGCCGGCGGCTGTTGGGATTGGTCTTCAGCCCCTCGACCAGTTTGGTGATCTGGTCGATCATCCGCCCGTCCGGTGCGGCCC
>VFBG01000240.1 GCA_006515835.1 bacterium
TTCGGCCCGCAACTGCCGAGCCCAGCCCTGGGCGGCCCGGTCGGCCGAGACGGCCCCGACGGCCGACAGACAGGCGAGGAAGCACAGCACGGCGATCAGGCCGGCCAGCCAGGCCTCGCCGCCCGCGTCACGCGGCAGCAGGGACGGGCGGGTGTTGAACAGGCGGCGGATCATGTCGCGCCTCCCGTCAGGCGGCCGCCATCGAGCCGCAGCACGGTCGCGCCTGATCGTTCGGCCAACGCCTCGTCATGGCTGGCGATCAGTACCGTGGTCCCCAAGCGGTTCAGCGACTGGAACAGTTTCAGCAGCCGCTCGGCCATGGCGGCGTCGACGCTGCCGGTCGGTTCGTCGGCGAGGATCAGGTCGGGCTTGCTGACCACAGCGCGGGCGATGGCCAGCCGCTGTTTCTCGCCGCCCGAGAAGGCGGGCGGGGAGTCGTCCATCCGGTCGCCGAGCCCGACCCAGTCCAGCATCTCTTCGACATCGCCGGCGTACTCGGCCTGTTTCTGGCCCGTCAGTCTCAGGGGCAGGGCGACATTGTCGAAGGCGGACAGGTGATCCAGCAGCCGGAAATCCTGGAACACCACCCCCATCCGCCGACGGAAGACGGGCAGGGCGCGGCGCGGTGCCGCGGTGGCGTCCTCGCCGAACAGATGCAGGGTTCCCACGGTCGGATGCTCGGCCAGCGTGAGCAGTTTCAGAAGGGTCGACTTTCCTGCCCCGGACGCCCCGGTAAGGAAGTGGAAAGAGCCGGCTGGCAAGGTGAGATCAACGTCCCGCAGCGCGCGGTGCGTCGCTGCATAGCCGAAACCCACGCCGGAGAGGCGGACGGTCTCGGTCGCGGCGTCGGATTCGTAAGCGCGGCGGGGATGGACGGGCATGAATTTCGGGTCAGGACGCGGCAGGACCGCGACGGGAGGGGGCGAACAGCCCCGCAGTCAGCGCACATGATACTGACCTGCCCGTCCTGCGCCACAAGCTATTTCACCCCCGATGAGGCGATCGGGGCAGCCGGCCGGACCGTACGCTGCAAGTCGTGCCGCCACACATGGCGGGCGACGCTGGACGAGCCGCTGGAGCTGTCCCAGTCCTCGGCGCCGACGGAGGCCGTCAGCTTCGGACATCGCGACGAACCGGAACCCGAATCACTGGCCGAGACCCCGGCTCCCGAACTGCCCAAGGCCTTCCGCGCCCGCGCCGAACAGCAGCGTCGCCTGCGCCGCGCCGCGACCCATGGCGTGGTCTGGGCCGGTATCGCGTCCGGCTTCGCCGCCCTGCTGGGCAGTGCCTGGCTGTTCCGGGTCGAGGTGGTCGAGATGGCCCCCCGCGCCGCCGCCGCCTATGCCGCCATTGGCCTGACGGTGAACCCGACAGGTCTGGATTTCGAGGCCGTCAGCGCCAAACCCCTGCCCAACGACCCGGGCAAGGTGATCGTCTCGGGCGCGCTCAGGAACGTCCGGGACAACGAACGCATCGCCCCGCCGGTGCGCGTCGCCCTGCTGGACGCCCACGGCGCCGAGATCGGCCACGCCGTCATCCGCATCGACGCCGCTCCGGTCCTGCCCGGCAAGGTCCAGGGCTTCGCCGCCGTGATTCCCGATCC
>VFBG01000074.1 GCA_006515835.1 bacterium
CTGGGCCTCGACTGGCTGAGGTTCGGCGGCCGGCTGACAGGCGCCCAGGGTGAACGCCGCAGCGGCGGCGAGGATCGAGAGTCTCATGTGGCAAGCTCCTGAAGAAATGGGCGGCCGTCGAGCGAGAGCGAGCGACGCCTTCATAATGGAGTACGCGGGCGCGAGCCGCAGCCCTCGCCCGATGTGGATCGACCGGCCTTGGCTCCCGTAGGAATGCAGTGATCAGCGAGCATAGACGAACGGCCCGAAGCCTTCAGTCCGGAACGGCCCGAAAGGCGGCTGTGCCGCCCAGGGCCTCAGACAATTTGCGACGGGCGCGCGCCACGCGGGTCTCTACCGTCTTTGTAGAGACGCCAAGCAGTCCGGCCGTTTCCGCCTGACTGCGTCCCTCAATCGTGGTGAGCAGGAGCGGCGCCTTGAGGTGAGGGGGCAAACGGCTCATCGCCTCGTTCAGCCGGGCGAGCCGGTCGTGGGCCTCCATCCGTTCATCCGCCGATTCGGCCCCGTCCGGCACGGACATGGCTTCCGGCGACGAGAGATCGACGCCGCCCCGGATGAGCCGTCGGACAAGACCGCGGCGGCTCCAGTCCCGGCATTTGTTGAGCGCGATGGTCCGGATCCAGGCCTCGAAGGGGCGCGTCGGATCGTAACGGCGGATGTTGATCCAGGCCGCCGCATAGGTCTCCTGCAACAGATCCCATGCCTCCTGCTCGTCGCCGACATAGCGCCGGATGAAGCGGAACAGCGTCGTCTTCGTCTGCCGCATCAACTCGCTGAAGGCCGCCCGGTCGCCCCCGGCGGCGCGGGCTGACAGGTCCGCTGAACTCTCCACCCGGACCGCTAGTCTTCGTTGGGCGCGAGAGCCGCGACGATGCGGTCGTCGAAGACCTCCGCCTGGGCCGGCGTCAGCACGGACCGCATCTCGAAGACGTGGGTGATGGTCTCCTTCTGCAGGGCACCCATCGCGACGTGAAAGTGGTCCACCGCGGCCTGGACCTGGGGTCCGTCGCCATCACTCTGTTGGATGGCGCGCGCCAGTTCCAGATTCGCCGCGCGGATGTCGGCTTCGAGCGCGGGCCGGCGGGCGGCGAACCGGGCTTCGACGGCCTCGATACGGGTCAGCTGATCAGGCGAGAGCTTCAAGTCATGGTGGACGATGTCGTGCAGGGACGGCGGTTCGCGCCGGCTGAGCACCCAGCTGGCGCTGATCCAGGTGCCCGCGCCGCTGGCGACAGCCGCCAGCACGGCGGTCAGTGCGATCGCCCGCCAGCCGCGCATCACCGGCCGGCTTCCAGACGCACCAGGGGCGACAGACCAGCATCGACCGTGAAGATGGCCATATCCCCACGCGGTCGGGGAGCGGCGACCGCGCCGACGCCGCCCACGGTCAGGCCGGTGACCAGGGCCATGGCGACGGCGCCAAGGCGCAGTTGTCTGGTCAGCCTTTCGCCGCGAAGCGCGTCGACCCGGCGCCAGACGAGCGGCTCGAGCCCGTCGAGCGACCGACCGGCGGACACGGCCGCCGATCGATTCAGAAGATCATCAAGATTACGCGTCATCGAACACTCTCCTAGCGCCCCTAATCCCTACTACGCCGAAACGGGCGGAATCCCTCAAACGAGGGGACGGCTTCCCGGATGCGTAGTTAGCAGAAGGCACAGGATGGGAGAGAACAATGGCGATACGCAAATTTCTGCCGGGGCTCGCCCTGGCGCTGGCGCTGTCAGTCAGCGCGCCGGCGTTCGCGCATGAGGCCCACGAGAAGGCCGCGGCGGCTCGCGCCCAGGTCGCCACGCCGACGGCCGCCGTTCCGGAAGGCGGCGTGATGGCCATGCCGGGCATGGCCCAGGACATGGACCACGGAGCCATGATGGCGGACGAGGCTCCCAAGCCCATGCCCCAGCGCCTGTATCGCTGGCTCGGGGCCATGCATCCGGCCGCGGTGCATTTCCCCATCGCGCTGTTCCTCGTCGCCGCCCTTCTCGAGATCGCCGCGCTGACGCTCCGCCGGCCGGTCCTGACCCAGGGCACCCGCGTCATTATCGCCCTGGCCGCGATCTCTGCGCTCGCCGCGGTGGCGCTGGGGTGGTTCGCCATGGGCCTCCCCGGCAAGGACGACGCGACCCACGCTTATCACCGGTGGCTCGGCACCTCGATCGCCGTTCTGGGCCTGTTGAGCTGGTGGGCGAAGGAACATTGGGTCCGCCGACCGGGACGCGGGCGTGAGCTGATCTACGTCGGCCTGTTGACGCTTACCGCCGCCGCCGTGATCGTCAACGGCCTGCTGGGCGGGATGCTGACCCACGGCGTGAGACATCTGATGTTCTGAGGGCCTCAAGGACACGCGTCGCCCGCCCCATTGTTTTCCATCCACTTTTGCCGGACCAGGACGCTTTCGCGGCCGCGGCTAACCAGGAGCTTGATCCATGTCGTTTCGTTCAGCCCTCGCCGGATCGGCGCTCGCCGCCGTCCTCGCCACCTCCGCCCAGGCCCAGACCCAGGCGCCCCACTCTCACGCCCCCGGCTCGGCCCACACCCCCGGCTCGGCCCACACCCCCGGCCATGCGCAAACCGCTGACGAGGCGCAGGTCCGAACCGTCGTCGCCGCCTACAAGGACGCCATTACCCGGATGGACGTGTCACAGACCCCGGCTCTGTTCTGGGAGGACTCGGCAATTTTCGAGAACGGCGGCGTCGAGGGGACGTTCGCCTATTACCTCGAGCACCATCTTGGACCCGAGTTTACCGATCTGGCGGGTTTCGAGTTTCGCAACCACCAGATGACGGTGGAGATCGACGGCGATACCGCATTCGTGAGCGAGACCTACACCTATCACATCACCTTCAGGGACACGGCGCGCGAACCGATCGAGCGTCGCGGCGTCGCCACAAGCGTCCTGCGCAAGCGGGGCGACGAGTGGAGGTTCGCCATCTATCACTCTTCGGCTCGGCCCTTGCGCCGGGCGACCTGAAGACGCGGAAACGGGTTGCCCGGCCTCCCGATCACCAGAGTAATGAGCCAATGATGACGTCGTTCTCGCGCCGCTCCCTTTTGATCCTCGGCGTCAGCGCCTTGGCAGCCGCGGCCTGCGCTCAAACCCCGCGTCCTTCGTCCGACCTCGTCGTCTACAAATCGCCCACCTGCGGCTGCTGCGGCGCATGGGTCGAACACATGACAGGGGCGGGCTTTCAGGCGCGGATAACCGAGGTGGCCGACCCCGGCTCGGTCCGCCGCGCCCAAGGCGTTCCCGAGTCCTTGGCGTCCTGCCATACGGCCCTGATTGGCGGATATGTCCTTGAGGGCCATGTGCCGGCCGAGGATGTGCGCCGGCTTCTTGCCGAACGTCCGGAGGCCGTAGGTCTCGCTGTTCCCGGGATGCCGCTGGGGTCTCCCGGCATGGAGACGCCCGACGGGCAACGGGAGGCCTATGAGACCCTGCTGATCCTCAAGGGCGGCAGCACGCGCGTCTTCGCGCGTCACGGCCAGGCGAGGCGCGGGGCATGAAGGTTCTCAAGCTCTCCACCCAACTGCACAAATGGATCGCGCTGGTCGTCGGCCTTCAGGTGCTGTTCTGGGTCGGCGGCGGTCTGGTGATGACGGCCATCCCGATCGAGACGGTGCGCGGCGAACATCGCGCGGTCGAACTCAAGCCGGGTCCGCTGGAGCTCGGCGCGCTTCCGGCGCTCGGCGAGATCGCCCGTCGGGCCGGCGTCGCGCCCGTCCAGGCGGAGCTTCATTCCACGCCGAGGGGGCCGGCCTGGACACTGAAGCCGGCGGCGGGCGAGCCGGTCATCGTGTCCGCCGCGACAGGTCGGCCGTTCGGACCGATGTCGGCCGCCGAGGTCTCGGCCTTCGCCAAGCGCGCCTACAAGGGTGAGGCGGGGGTTTCGGGCGCCGTGCTCCTGACCACGGCGCCAGAGGAGACGGGACGGACCGGGCCGCTTTGGCGCGTAGACTTCGCAGACCGCGAGAAGACCTCCTTCTACCTGTCGCCCGCCACCGGCGAGGTGGTGACGCGCCGCTCGGGCGTCTGGCGGATTTTCGATTTCTTCTGGCGGCTCCACGTCATGGACTGGAACGACGGCGAGGACTTCAATCACCCCCTGATCATCATCACCACGGCCTTGACGCTGAGCATCGTGGTTTCGGGGTTCATCCTGCTCTGGATTCGGCTGGCGCGGGATCTGAAGGCGGCTCGGGCCTCGCAGCGCGCTGTCCGGCGTGAGTAACGCGCCCCCGGATCGATTGACCGCCCGGCGCCCGGCCCGCCATCAGATCAGGCGGTGGGAGATTTCTGTCAGAGCCCGAAGGTCGGTCCCGAAGCGGGCGATTGAAGCCCGGTGCCGTTCCAGCTCCCCATAGGGAAGGTAACGCACGTCAAGGTCCGCGATCCGGCTGAAGGCGGGCCGCCGCAGCTGGGCGCGGACGTCGCCCTCGCGGCTGTCTGGCGCCACCAGGAACAGGCCTGCGGACGTATGGAGCTCGCCAGACAGGGCGAGGTCCAGCATGCGCACGACGCCGGAATAAATCGTGGTGGAGTGTTCGACCTCAAAGGCGGCTGTCACGCGATCCGCGCCGGCCTCCAGCCAGAGGACGTCGATGAGGCGGATCGACTCTGCACCCGCGCCGTTCGCCAGCGCCGCCGGCAGCTGGTCCAGACAGCCGTCACCGAGACGTGCCCCGTCATAAGGCCGGCTGCGGTCATTGGCGGCGATCCATACGCGATAGCCGAGCGCTCGCCCCAGATCCCGGATCCATGCCTGGATTTCGGTGTGGGTGCGATCAGTGTCGCGTTGCTGCAGCGCGGTCTTCTCGAACTTCACCGCTTCAGCCCGGGCTTCGGCCAGCCGCCGATCCCAGTCACGGTCAGAGAGATCCTCGCTTTCCAGGGGTGGGGCGGGGTATCGTCCTGACCCGACGTCGAACAGGAAGCCTGCGATGGCGCCCAGATCGTTTGACAGCAGGTCGCGATAGCGGGCGTTGAGTTCCAGAATTCCCTCTCGCATGGCCAGATAGTGCTCCCAGCTGCCCAGCTTCACTTTCGACCCGGTGATTGCGTTGTAGCCATTGACGATGGCGGTGTTGAACGGCGGGGCGTGCGTGGGATGCAGGAAGTAGATCAGGTTGGCCACGGCTGGCCCGAGACCCTTGATCTTGAGCTGATCGATCGTGCGGATGCCGGACAGGATCTCGGCGCCGGTTGAACAGCAGCTGCAGTGATGCAGCAGACGGCCAAAGGCGCGCTGGTTGGGCGGGTTCTCGTAGATGTCGGGAATCCGGAGCTTTGGCTTCCACAGGAACGCGTGGTCGGCGCCCTTGAATATCTGGCGTTGTTCGGCGACCGAATGGACGATGGTCTCCAGCGACGAGCCCCGATAGGCGACGCCGAACCGGCCCGCCTCGATCTCCTCAACGACCTGAGCGATGCCCCGGCGGATGGACCGGAAATTCTTCAGCCGTTCATCCCACAGGAACCACGTCCGATAGGTGGCCGAAGGATCGTCGCGCCACTGCTCGATAAGCTCTTGAAGTCGATCCGGCACGCCGCCCCCTCAGAATTCCATCGCCGTCCCAGCCTAGTCAGATTGGCGCGGAAGCGCCACCGGCGCCAGGCGGGCGGCGGCTTGGCGCCGGGTCCCGACGCAGGGCGCCTGGCAAGGGAGTCGCGCGCCAGCCGCCATGCCGACGTCGCCATGGTGATGGTCGTGACCGGAGCCAGGTTGCGCATGACCGCGACCAAGACGAGGAGCGCCAGAGCGAGCAGGGGTTCCATCACCAGGTCGCGCTTCAGACGTCCGACCGCGCCGGAAGTCCTTGGGAATGTGACGGGCGCTGGCGAGATCCGGGGCCAGGTGGACGCGATTTGCGGCCGCCAGGACCAGCATGCGCGCGAAGATGACCAGCTTTGCCGCCAGCACGGGCCGATGCACGTCCGCCTTGGCATGGAAGTGGCGACCGGCGACGCCCCTGGCCACGGTTCATTCGGAAACCCCGGGCGAACGGGATTACGCCCTGGAATATGCGGCGTCGCATGGCGACCGGATCGAAGTCGATGTCTGATGCTCCAAAGTCCCGGCCCGCGTCGCGCGGGCGGTGGCCGCGGCCGCCAGGGCGCAGGGCTCCGGGCAGGCCTGGCAGTGCGCCAGCATCTGCCGCCGCAGCGCGGCGCGGCCCCGGTGCACCCGCACGCCGACGTTGTTGGCGGTCAGTCGCATCTCGCCGGCGATCGCCGCCAAAGGGACATCTTCCATTTCCGCCTTGCGCAGCAGGCGAGCGGTTTGCGGCGGAAGCTCGGCGAGGGCCTGCGCGAGACAGTGCAGCGCGCGGTGGACGTCGTCGTCAGTTCCGTTCCCCTCGTCATATCGGGGCTCGGCGTCCAGGGCGTTCGTCAACCGGGCTCGAGCCGCGTTGCGGCGGTAACGATCGAACAGGGCGTTGCGCAACGCGATCCCGAGCCAGGCGTCCACCTTGCCAGAGTCGGTCAGCCGGCCCGCCGCCAGGGTCACCTTGAGAGCGAATTCCTGCAGGACGTCCTCGGCGTCTTCGGGCGAGCGCAGCCGTTTGACGAGGTAGCGCAAATGCGTCGGGCGATCCTCGCGCAGACGGCGCTCGACGAGGCGGCGAATTTCAGCCGCCGGGGTCGCGGAGGCGGCCAGTCGGGGGTATGTGGACAGTGTTCCTTGGCTGGAATGGGTGACGAGGCTCTGTAAACTCATGGTTGGTCCCCTGTGTGAAGTCAGGGAGAATTCTTCAGTAAGCAACGCCTAGATTTGCGCTGAATCAAGTGCTTAAAAAGATTCTCTTCGCCTCCTGTTTTGTTGAGGGATACAGAGCATCGATGCGTATAGACATTCGCGTCACCAAGTTTCGATCAGCCGACGTCCGTCGGTTGACCCGGGGGGTCGGTTGACCCGGGGGGGGGATGCGCCGCCTGCTCTTTCCGAGGAAGGTTCCCCGTCAAGCCAAACCGCGCCTGGCCGTGAGGCGCATCAGCTCCGCCCCCGTCGCCCGAACGGCGTCTTTCGCCATCTGATCAACACACCACCCGCCATAGGCCTTCGTCAGCAGCTTGACGGAGCCTTGGCTCGCCGGTCGTTGGCCAAGTCTGCCGACGAGGCGGATCACGCTCGGTGACGACCTGGTCCACCGAAAGCCGGAGACCGAAGGCGCGGCCGCTCATCCGGAACCGCGAGCCGCCCGCTGGCCTGCGACGGCGTCGAAGACGTACCATGCGAAGGCCGCCCATCATCAGCGACGGGCGTCTCATGTGTTCGGCCAGACGCTTCTGGTCGTCCAGCCGGGGGACCACCCGCTCCGGGCCTGTCGGGAGGTAGGCGGCGACTTCGCAGTGGCCGCGTCCTGGGGGAGCGGCGGCGACAGACATCAGCCTTTTATCTTCCATCAGAAGACCAGCGGGTTCGCAGGGCCGATCCTGAGGACGCAACATGCGCTGCTGGATCACAGGCGCCCCGGCGACCTCACCGTCCGCCGCCGAACCGCTCAAGCATCTGCGGCTGGAGGAGCCGCCGCCTTGTCCGCTGCGGCGCTCAGCGGATCTCGGTCCCCAGGGGGAAGGCGGCGTTAGATCGGCGCCGCCCCTGAGGTGGCGGGCTGCCGGGCGCCCATGCCGGCGCCGAGCCGCAGCCGTTTGAGCATCAGCGCGTTGACCGCCACCAGCACCGAACTGCCGGACATCGACAGGGCGGCGATTTCGGGGCTTAGGGTGAAGGGGTAGAGGACGCCCGCGGCCAGGGGGAAGGCGAGGACATTGTAGCCGACGGCCCACCACAGGTTTTGATGCATCTTGCGCAGGGTGGCGCGTGACAGTTCGATGGCCTTGACCACGTCGGCGGGGTCGCTGCGCATCAGCACCACGTCGGCGCTCTCGATGGCCACGTCGGTCCCTCGTTGACCCCGTCGCCGACCATGCCGACCCTGTGCCCCTCGCCTTGAAGCTCCTTGATCTTGAGCGCCTTGTCCCCGGGCAGGACCTCGGCCAGCACGATGTCGATGCCCAGTTCGCCCGCGATGCGCCGCGCCGTGCCGAGGTTGTCGCCCGTGATCATGGCTACCTTGACGCCCAGGCCCTGCAGCCGGCGGATGGTGGCCCCGGCGGTCGGCCGCACCGCGTCGGCCACCGCGATCAGGCCGATGACGCGGCCGTCGCGTGCGACGTGGACGACGGTGCGGCCGGCGCCCTGAAGCCGTTCGGATTCCGCGGCCAGCTCGCCGAGCTCGACGCCGTTGTCGGCCATCAGCATGCGGTTGCCGGACAGCACGGTGCGACCGTCCACCGTCGCCCGCAGCCCCTTGCCGCCGAAGGATTCGAAGCCGGTCGCCGCGATTTCGGGGAGGTCCCGGGCCCGCTCGAGCACGGCCTTGGCGATGTGGTGTTCGGATCCGCGCTCGAGAGCCGCGGCGGTGGTCAGAAGGTCGGTCTCGTTCACCCCGGCCGCCGGGGTGACCTGGACCACCTTCGGCGAACCCAGGGTCAGGGTGCCGGTCTTGTCAAAGACGATCACGTCCAGCTTGACCGCATCCTCGAGAGCGGCGGCGTTCTTGATCAGCACCCCGTGCCGCGCGCCCAGCCCCGTGCCCACCATGATGGCCATGGGGGTGGCCAGGCCGAGCGCGTCGGGGCAGGCGATGACGAAGACGGTGATCGTCAGGGTCAGGGCGAACAGCAGGGTCTGGCCCAAGACCCAGAACCAGATTCCGAAGGTGAGCAGGCCGATGACGATGGCGGCGAGCACCAGCCACTGGGAGGCGCGGTCGGCGAGCAGCTGGGCGGGCGCCTTGGAGTTCTGCGCCTCCTGCACCAGCTTGACGATCTGGGCCAGGGCGGTGTCGGCGCCCACCCGGGTGGCGCTGTAGCGGAAGGCCCCTGTCTTGTTGATGGCGCCGCCGGTCACGGCATCGCCGACCCCCTTCATCACCGGCAGGGATTCGCCGGTCAGCATGGATTCGTCGACCTCCGATCCGCCGTCCTCGATGACGCCGTCGACGGGGATGCGGCCGCCCGGTCGCACCACCACCCGGTCGCCGACCAGAACGGCGGAGGTAGGGACCTCGACCTCGACGCCGTCGCGCAGCACCCGGGCGGTGGGCGGCGCCAGGTCCATCAGCCTGCGAATAGCGTCCGAGGCGCCGGCCCGCGCCCGCATCTCAAGCCAGTGCCCCATGAGAATGAAGACCAGCAGCAGGGCCGAGGCCTCGTAGAAGTCCGGCGCGTCATAGAGGAAGGTCGCGCCGACGCTGAACAGATAGCCGGTGCCGACGCTGAGCAGGACCAGCACCGCCATGTTGAGCACGCCGCGTCGCAGCGCCCGGACCGCGGCGATGTAGAAGGGCCAGCCGGGGTAGAGGATGGCGGCGCTGGCCAGAACGAACAGCAGGGGCTTGAGCGGAAGGCCGAACGGCGGCTCCACGCGCATGAAGTCCATGCCCATCGGGGCGAGGAAGAAGATCGGGACGGTAAAGGCGACCGCGACGAGGAAGCGGTTGCGCATGTCCCGGGCCATGGCCTGCATGTCCATGCCGGGGCCGTGCCCCATCTCCGCCATGTCGTCGGGATCGGCTGCGGCGCCGTGCCTGGGGCGAGCCGCATGATCGTCGGGAGCGGCAGGGGCCGCCGGATGGCGGGGGTGCGCGGCGCGGGCGTCCACGGCATCCTCGTTCGGTACGCAGACGTGTCGGGGCACGACCTCGCCCCGGCAATGGAAGCCGCAGTCCCGCACCGCCTGTTCCAGTTCGGCCTGGCTGAGACGGGCCTCGTCATAGCGCACCGTGGCGGTGGCCGAGCCGAAGTTGGCGGCGGCGTCCAGCACACCCTTCAGACCCCGCAGGTGTTTCTCGATCACGAGCGGATCCAGCGGGGTGCGGAATCCGGAAACGTCGACGGTGGTGGTGCGCATCAAGAAGAACTCCGGTGAAAATCAAACTTCAGGCCCCGCAGCCCGGGGCCGGGACACGGGACCGGGTCGGGAGAGAACCCCCGGTGTCACCCGCCGGTATCCGGCCCAGGCCGGACCGAAGCGGCTGGCGGTTTCGCGCTCCTCCTCCACGGCCAGGCGCCAGTACAGGACAACGAGCACGGGAAGCATCGCCAGGGTGGGCAGCGTCGGCCAATGAAGCAGAAGGCCGATCATGATCAGCACGAAACCGGCGTACGGCGGATGGCGGATGGATTTGCAGGGACCGGTCGTCGTCAACCTGCCGTCGCGTTGGGTGCGATGAAGCACCGGCCGGGCGGAGATGAGCCAGAGCCCACCGCCTGAGGACCCCGCCGGTCCCGAGGGGATTGGAGGTCATGCGAGGCCCCTTCCGTTCTGAATACACCCTCCGTCTGACGCCGCACCCGGCCGACCATTACCGACGCGGAAGGCCGACGCTCCAAAGACCCGCCGGTCGCCGGCGTCAGACCGTGGGCCATCAGATCATTGTCCGATCAAGGACCCCGTCGGGGCAAGCCGTTCATCGTCGCTCCCAACAGCGGGCCTCGACCTGCTAATTCGGCGACTTCGCCAAGGGGCCGGGCGGACTGGCGCCCTGTCTGCGCGGCCGGATCGAGACGCACGCCGCGGCGCCCCGGCTGGCGGGATCGTGTCCGACGATGCCTGGGCGGGGACTTCGGCGCCGGATCTCTTCCCCAAGGCTCGAAGCGCGGCTGTCCCTCACGCGCCGGGCGCCGTCGCGGGCGGCTTTCCGAGGGCGTAAGCAATCCTTCCAGTCGGCGTCTTCAGGATCAGCGCATCGAAACAGGCGGGCGCGCCGGGAGGCAGGCTGTGAGGATTCAGGGGCGACGTCTGACGGTGCTGGTGGCTGTCGGCCTCATTGTGGTCGCCACCGGCTCCGCCGCCGCCTTCTGGCGGTTGCAGCCCGCCCCGGCGCCGGCGCAGGTCATCTACGGCAGCGGCCGCATCGAGGTCGACGAGGTGCGGGTCTCGTTTGAGCTCTCCGGCCGTCTGCTGCAGAACCACGCCCTGGAAGGCGCCCCGGTCCTGGCCGGAGCCCCGCTGGCCTCGATCGACCCGTCCGACGCCCGTCTGCTCATGAACCGGGCGGCCGCCCAGCGCGCCGCCGCCGGGCAAACCGTGGCCCAGGTGAGCAGCCAGATCGACCTGGCCCGACACCACGCCGCCTCGGCCCGGACGGATCTGGCCCGCTATGAGGCCCTCGCGCGCGAGGGCTATGTCACGGCCCAACGCCTCGACGGCGTCCGCAACGCCTATCAGGCCGCCAATGATCAGATCAGCCTGCTCGAGGCTCGCCGGGGCGAGGCCGTCGCCCAGGCCGAGGCGGCGTCCCAGACCCTGGCCCTGGGCCGGTCGCAGCTGGTCAGGACCCATATCGCCTCGCCGATATCGGGGGCGGTGCTCGAGCGTCTCGCCGAGCCTGGCGAAGTGATCGTCGCCGGCCAGCCCGTGGTGGTGCTGGCCAACCTGTCGCGGGTGAGGCTGCGTGTCTTCGTTCGGGAGCCGGACCTGGGCAAGGTCCGTCTGGGGGCTCCCGCCAGGCTGCGGGTTGACGCCTTTCCCGGCCGGAATTTCCCGGCGCGCGTGGCCCGGGTTGACGCCCAGGCCCAGTTCACCCCCCGCGACATTCACATGCAGGACGAACGGGGCCGGACCGTCTACGGGGTCACTCTGGAGGCAGAAAATCCGGACGGGCTGCTCAAGCCCGGCATGCCGGCCGACGCCTGGGTTCTGTGGGACGCGTCCGCCGGCTGGCCCGACCGTCTCGCCGTGCCGGAGTAGGGGGATGGCCGAGGCTGTCGTCGAGGCCCGCGGACTGGGGCGCCGATACGGCGCCCGTACCGTGCTGGAGAACATCGACCTCGACGTCCACGCCGGGCAGGTATTCGGCGTGGTCGGCCCCGACGGAGCGGGCAAGTCTACCCTGCTGCAGATGCTGGCCGCCATCCTGCGCCCGAGCGCGGGGACATGCCAGGTTCTGGGGTGCGACGTCCGGCGCGATCCGGCTGGGGTGCAGGCGCGGGTCGGCTACATGTCGCAGGGCTTCTCCCTGTACGATCGCCTCACCGTCGCCGAAAACCTGGCCTTCGCGGCGGACATCCGCGACGTCACCGGACCGGAGCGGGCCGTGCGCGGCGCCGAGCTGCTCCGCATGGCCGGGCTGGACCGCTTTCAGCACCGCCGCGAGGGACAACTGTCGGGGGGCATGCGCAAGAAGCTGGCCCTGTGCGCCAACCTCATGCACGAGCCCCCGCTGCTCATCCTCGACGAGCCCAGCCTGGGCGTGGACCCGCTGTCGAGACGGGAGCTGTGGCGAATCCTCGACCGGGCGCGAACCGAGGGCCGGACGATCGTGTTCGCGACCTCCTACATGGACGAGGCCGACGCCTGCGACCGCGTCCTGCTTCTGCGGGATGGAAAGCCCCTCGCGCTTGGAGCCCCGCAGGAGTTGCGACGCGACGTGGCCGGGCAGGTCTACAGGATCACCGGTCCGGCCCTGGACCGGATCGAGGCGGCGCTCGAGACCGACGTCGGCGTGATCAGCTTCCAGCGCCGCGCGGGCCGGGAAGTGCGAGCGCAGGTCCGGGACGGGTCGAGGCTGGCGCCGATCGAGGCGGCCGTGGCGGAGGCCGCCGTTCCCACCATGGAGGACGTGTTCACCTTCGCCTCGGCGCCCCCGCCCGCGCCGCCTGG
>VFBG01000075.1 GCA_006515835.1 bacterium
GGATACACCGGTGCGGGCAGCACCGGGGCCGGCGTCGGGGTCGCCGCAGGACGGGGTGAAGTCGGCGAGGGCGTCGCGGCAGACGGGGCGGGCACCGGCGCTATCACCGGCGCAGGAGCGGGTGCCAGATAGACCGCCGGGGCCGGCGGCCCGCTGTTCAGATCACGGGTCAGGCTGCTGACGGGCGGTGCGGGCGCAGCCTGCGGGGCCGGGGTCTGGGCCGGCGGCGTTTGCGCGTTGGACGCTCCGGCGAGCAGCAGGGCGGCAGCGGTGACGAGGATTTTCATGGGCACGACAATCCCCCCTCAACCGGCGAACGGCAAGGCCCTGAGCACATAGGCGACGATGGCCGTCACGGTCGAGGCGGCCACGGCCAACCCGACGAACCAGGCTAGCCGCTTCCACAACGGGCCAGGTGCCTCATTGGTTTCAGGCGGAGGAACGGGCTCAATGATGATAGCCGGACTCCGTATCGACCTTGCCGCGAAACACCCAGTAGACCCAGGCGGTATAGCCGAGGATGGCCGGCAGGATCGCGACCGTGCCCACCAGCATGAGGCCGAGCGCGTTGTCCGGCGCCGCCGCCTGACGGAAGTCGAGGGCGTAGGGAACGACATAGGGCATAAAGCTGACGGCCAGGCCGAAGTAGCCGGACAGGAACACCAACAGCGCGCCTATGAACGGCCACAGGTGCGAGCCCTTCCGGGCCATGACGAAGATGGCCGCGAGGCCGGCCAGACCAAGAGCCGGAATTGTCAGGCGCGGCAGCAGCATGTCCCAGGCGATCTGGACCTCAGCCGTATCAATGCCCCAGCGCATACCGATGCGATGGTGCACCAGCAGGGTGGCGACGCTGACCGCCGCCAGCAGGACCGCCACCGCGGTCGCCGAGATCAGGCTCCAGCGACGGGCGTCTCCGTGCAGATTGTCCTTAGTTTTCATCATCAGCCAGGTCCCGCCCAGCAGGGCGTAGCCCGCGACGATCCCGGCCGAGACCAGCAGGGTGTAGGGCGTGAGCCAGTCGAACGGCCCGCCGGCGAAACGGTCGTTCTCGACCGTCACCCCCTGGATGAAGCCACCGAGGATCAGTCCCTGGGCGACGGCCGTCAGGATCGATCCACCGGCGAACATCTGGGTCCAGAATTTGCGGCCCCGGTTGCGGGCACGGAAGCGGAACTCGAACGCCACCCCGCGCAGGATCAGCCCGGCCAGCATCAGCAGGACCGGCAGATAGAAGGCCGGCATCAGCACGGAATAGGCCAGCGGGAAAGCCGCCAGCAGGCCGCCGCCGCCCAGCACCAGCCAGGTCTCGTTGCCGTCCCAGACAGGGGCGACGGTGTTCATCATCACGTCCCGGTCTTCCTTCGATTTCGCGAAGGGAAAAAGGATCCCGATGCCCAGGTCGAAGCCGTCGAGCATAACATAGAGCAGGACCGCGGTGGCGATCAGTCCGGCCCAGATCAGCGGGAGGTCCAGCATCAGGCGTCTCCCGGCGTGGTGTCTTCAGGGGCCTTGGCCAGCGGCGAACCCGGTGCCCGATCCCCGCGCGGCGCGGGCTCGGTCAGGGCCGCAGCCGGACCCTCGGCCATGAGCCGAAGGATGAAGAGGGCCCCGGCGGTGAACACGACCGAATAGACGAGGATATAGGCAATCAGACTGGTCGCGACCTCGCCGGCGGTGACGGGCGAAACGGCGTCCCGGGTCTTCAGCACGCCGTAGACAACCCACGGCTGGCGCCCGACCTCGGTCACCATCCAGCCGGCGAGCACGGCGATGAAGCCGGACGGTCCCATGGCCACGCAAAAGCGCAGGAACCAGGGCGTTTCGAACAGTTTGCGCCGCCAGATCAGGATCGCGCCGGTCGTGCCGAGCGCGATCATCAGCAGGCCGAGGCCCACCATGATGCGGAAGCCGAAGAAGGGAATGAAGGGCGGCGGCTGATCCTCGCGCGGCCACGCGTCCAGACCCTGAATGACTTCGTCGCGCGGCAGGTTCTGGACGGCGTTGCCCAGCCCCGGGATCGAGACCTCGAAATGGTTCTTCTGCGCGTCACGGTCCGGAATGCCGAACAGGTGCAGCGGCTGGTCGGCGCGCGTTTCCCAATAGCCCTCGATCGCCGCCGTCTTGGCCGGCTGGTATTTGTGGGTCACCTCGCCGGACAGGTGGCCGGCGACCAGTTGGAGCGGCGCGAGGACCGCGACCAGGCCGACCGCCATGACGAGCGCGATCCGGCTCTCGGTCCAGCCGACGACGATGCCCCTGGCCCGGTCTTTCAGCACATGGAAGGCCGAGACCGCGCCGACCACGAGGCCAGTGGTCAGGAAGGCCGCGAGCAGCATGTGGGCGAGGCGCGTGGGCAGGCTGGGATTGAAGATGACGGCCATGAAGTCGGTGGCGCGAAGCGTGCCGTCGGCCAGGGTTTCGAACCCCTGCGGCGTCTGCATCCAGCTATTGGCCGACAGGATCCAGAGGGCCGAAATCGTGGTGCCCACCGCGACCAGAACCGTGGCGAGGAAATGCAGCCGCGGACCGACCTTCTTCCAGCCGAACAGCATGACGCCCAGGAAGGACGCCTCCAGGAAGAAGGCCGTCAGAACCTCATAGGCGAGCAACGGCCCGATCACCCCGCCGGTCAGGCGGATGAACTCAGACCAGTTGGTCCCGAACTGATAGCTGAGCACCACGCCCGAGACGACGCCCATGCCGAAGCTGAGGGCGAAGATCTTCACCCAGAACAGGTACAGGACCTTGAAGGCGTCGCGCTTCGTCCAGAGCCAGAGGCCCTCGAGCACGGCCAGAAATGCCGCCAGCCCAATGGTGAAGGCCGGGAACAGAATGTGGAAGGCGATGGTGAAGGCGAACTGCAATCGCGACAGCAGAAGTGCGTCGAGTTCCAAGGCGTCTGGTCCTCACGGGGTCTGAGGTCCGTCTCCTGCGCCTCGCTCCGGCGCGTGTCCATGCACCATCTGCCGCGCGGCGGAACGCCGCGATCAGGCCGCCGGAAGTTCGACCCAGAACGTGGCACCCTCGCCCGGCGCCGAGGTCACGCCAATGGAACCGCCCTGCAATTCGACCAGCCGCTTGGCCAGGGCCAGGCCGATGCCGTGGCCCTCAACCGTCGAGCGTTCGAGGCCGAGGCGGTTGAAAGGTTCGAACAGTTGGGTTTGCTTCTCGACCGACAGCCCCACGCCTCGATCGATGACCTCAATCCGCACGCCGTCGTAGATCTTGCTGGCGCGGAACACGACCACGCCGCCTGCCCCACCGTATTTGACGGCGTTGGAGGCCAGGTTGGCGATCACCTGGGTCAGGCGTTGGGAGTCAGCCAGGGCCACAAGGCCGTCGCCTTCGCTGACCACGTCCAGCCGGATTCCGTGGGCGTCCGGTCGAAGTGCGGTCGTGCGGCGCACATCCTCAAGCACGCCGGGCACATCGGTCGGCCGAAGCTCGACTTTCACCGCACCGGACTCGGCACGAGCCACATCAAGCAGGTCATGCGCCAGAGCTTCAACCTGGCGCGCGGTCTTGACCAGCATGTCCGCCATCTCGATCTGGGTCGCCGAAACGGGCCCCAGTTGACCGGTCTTCCACAGCTCGCCGATGCCGATCACACCGCCGACGGGGCTCTTGATCTCATGAGCGACATTGGCGAGCAGGCGTGACTTGGCCTCGGACGCCTTTTCAGCGCGGACCTGACCCAGACGGGCCCGGTCGGCGAAGCGGTCGCGCTCTTCCAGCAGTGCCGCGACGAGCATGATCGGCATATAGCCGAACAGCACGAGCAACTGCGCCATCAAGGCCCGGTCAGCGCCCTCGAACGCCACTGCATAGGGACCGTAGCCCCGCATGCTGCCGCCGACGGCCAGTACGGAAATGATGACCAGCGCCGCCGTGACCCCGAGCATGCGCAGCCGCACGGCGATGAGCAGCAGCAACGGCATTGTGACGAAGCCGATCGGCATCTGCTGTTGCGAGAACACCGTGTAACAAACGAGCGTCAGACCGCCCAGCAGAACCACAGCTTCGATGGCTCGGGCGGGGACCCTGTAGCGCGCCACTTCCCGCCTGGTCAGGGCCAGGCCGAAGCTCGCCAGAACGGCGACGCTGAGGGCGTGGCCGAACCACCAGGTCTGGGCAGTTTCGAGGAAATCCGCGCCGTTCATCCACCAGAGCATGCCGCCGACGAAGATCGCCGCAGGGATGGGGGCTATGGCCGCAGCGGCCAAAAGGAACCGACAGGCACCCTGGACAGAAGCGAGATTCAGCGTCGGGGCAAACCGCCTCGCCAGCAGGACAGCGACATAGATGTCCAGCATGTTGGCGACGGTGAACATCGCGGTCATTTCAGGGGAATTGCCGGAAAGCAGATTGCCAGCTGCGACCCCGGCAGCAATCAGGGCGCCGAACGAGAGATCGTACAGCGGTCCCCGGGATGTCCTCAGCCAGACGGCGACGGCGACGCCCCCGGCGCCCCACAGCGCCGCCACCACGCCGGCTGACCGGGCAAAGGTAAGAGACAGCACCACCAACACCAGTACGGCCATGGCGGTGAAGACGGGCGCCATAGGCTGACCGAAGCCCACGGGGCGCGCGACGGAGCCTGCGCGCGTCCTCGCGGGGATGTCAGCGCCCACGACAGGCTCTAGAGGGTCGAGCGCGCGGCTCATGGTCATCTTCGGGTCCGAAAGGCGCAGATTTCAGCGGGATATCTAGCCCTTCGCTTCCTAATATCCCCTGAAGGTCAAACGGTTGTGGCGATAGCCTCACACAACTTCCGGACGCCTGCAGCAGGCCCTTCCGGATCGCTCCAGACCGCGGCACTGACGGCGACGAAATCCGCGCCCGCCCGCGCCATGTCCCCGGCGGTTTCAGCGGTGATACCGCCTATGGCGACGCAGGGTATTTCGACCGTCTCCTGCCAGATGGTCAGGATCTCCGGATCGGGCCGGTGGATCGTCTCTTTGGTCGCGGTCGGGAAGAAGGCACCGAAGGCGACATAGTCCGCGCCCGCCTCTGCTGCGTCCATCGCCAGTTCCCGGCTGTCGTGACAGGTAACCCCGATCATGGCGTCCCGGCCCATCATCGTCCGGGCCGCGCTGACGGTGCCGTCGGACTGTCCCAGATGCACACCGTCGCAGCCCGAGCGGGCAGCCAGATCAGCGCGGTCATTGAGGATGACGGCCACGCCCCGCGACTGGGCCACGGGCTTGAGCACCGCGACAGCGGCCAGCACGGCCGCATCATTCGCGCCCTTGAGGCGTATCTGCAGCGCCGCCACATCTCCGGCGTCGAGCGCCGCCTCCAGATCGCGGGCAAAGGCGGCGAGGTCCGGGATAGACTGAGGCGTGATCAGATAGAGCCGGCAGGGCGGACGCTCGGAAACGACGGGGGGCTTGGCCATCGGCTGGAAGTGCGACGGATGGACCGCGCGGTCAACCGCTCGCTGCGAACGACTTGCATTCGCCGGACCGCTTCTGCTATAGCGAACCATTCGCAATCAGTCGGGTCCACTCTTCCGTGTACGTCTGCAACTGCAATGGTCTTCGCAAACGTGACGTCGCCGCCGCCATCGAGGCGGGCGCGACGCGGCCGCGCGACGTCTTCGCCCGCAACCAGTGCGCCGTGCAATGCGCTCGCTGTGTCTGCGAGATGCGCGAGATGATCCAGGAAACCCGCCAGTCCTTCGCCATGGCGGCCGAATAGGCCCTACCCTCGCTGACGGGAAATTCACGCTCATTTTCAATGTCGTGATAAGTGGTCGCAGGTGAGCACAAGTCGGCTTTGCGTGGTAAAACAGGCGCTGACAGCCGGTGATTCACGACGGTCGGGCCGACCGCCGCGCCGCTGACGGAAAGAATGACGATGAAGGGCGATCCCGCGATCATCCGCACGCTGAACGCAGTGCTGACCAACGAACTGACGGCCGTGAACCAGTATTTCCTGCACGCCCGGATGTTCGAGAGCTGGGGCCTGAAACATCTCGGCCAGATCATCTACGACGAATCGATCGGCGAGATGAAACACGCCGACATGCTGATCAAGCGGGTGCTTTTCCTCGACGGCCTTCCCAATATGCAGGACCTGCACAAGCTGAAGATCGGCGAGACCGCCGTCGAATGCCTGGGGGCCGACCTGCAGCTGGAGCTCGGCGGTCGCGAGACGGTGATGGCCGGCGTGGCCCAGTGCGAGGCGGCCCGGGACTTCGTCAGCCGCGACATCCTGATGCGCATTCTCAACGACACCGAGGAGCACATCGACTTCCTCGAGGCGCAGTTCAAACTGATCGAACAGCTGGGCGAGCAGAACTATCTGCAGTCCGCCATGACCGAAATCGCGCCGGACAAGAGCGCCACGGGGAACTGACGGCCCGGCCCGCTCATTCCGCTCCCGCCACGAGAGGGAGCCGGAATGATCACGATCGACGACGCATTTGATGACGTTCAGGACGCCGCGACCGACTTCCTCAACATCGGCGAGCGCAACGCCGGCCATGTGGTGCTCGGCGTGGCGGTCACCGTCGGCTTCGCCCTGGCCGCGACCCTGTTCGCCCGCCGGACCATCCAGCCGCGGCCCCTGCATCTCTCCGACGACGACGCCGCCATCACCGAGCGGCCGCGCGGGCCGTTGAGCCTGATCCTGCCGGCGGTGTTCTCGGTGACGACCCTGTCAGCCGTACGGGTCTGGAACGCGCCGTCGCGTCCCGAGCGGACCGCCGCGCTGGGCCTGTGGGCCGCGGCCCAGGCGCTGAACGCGGTCTGGATCGCCATGCGCCCCGCCGGTCGGGGCCTGCAGATCGCGGCGGCCATGTCGTCGGCGGGTCTGGCTGCCGCCTTCGCCCACGAGGCCCGCAAGCTGGACGAGGGAGCCGGCAAGCTGGCCTCGCC
>VFBG01000076.1 GCA_006515835.1 bacterium
TTGTCCTCGTAGAACTGGCCGAGGAAGGCGGCGAGGATTTCGGGGTCGGTGTCGGCCTTGTCGACGCGCGGGAAATAGGCGCGGCCGCCCCAGTTCTGGCCGCCGCGATAGAAGAAGACCTGCACACAGGCCTGGCCGCCCTCGGAAAACAGGGCGAAGACGTCGGCTTCGGCCACGCCGTCGGCGCTGACGGAATTCTCCATGGAGATGGCGGACAGGGCGCGGATGCGGTCGCGGACGCGGGCGGCCTGTTCATAGTCCATGGCCTCGGCGGCGGCGCTCATCTCGTCGGATAGCCGGGCGATGACGGCGCGCGACTTGCCCTTCAGAAAGGCCGAGGCCTCGTCGACCAGACCGGCGTAGTCCTCAAGCGAGATCAGGCCGGTGCAGGGGGCCGAGCAGCGCTTGATCTGGTGCAGCATGCAGGGCCGGGTGCGGGTCTCATAGACGCTGTCCGAACAGGACCGCAGGAGAAACGCCTTCTGCAGGGTGTTCAGCGTCCGGTTGACCGCCCAGGTCGAGGCGAAGGGGCCGAAATAGTCGCCGGGCGTGGTGTGGGCCCCGCGGTGTTTCCGAACCTGGGGCGCACGGTGGTCCTTTCGGATCATCAGTTCGGCAAAGGACTTGTCGTCGCGCAGCACGACGTTGAAGCGCGGCTTCAGCTGTTTGATGAAGCTGGATTCGAGCAGCAGGGCCTCGGTCTCGGAGGCGGTGATGACCAGCTCCATCGAGCGGGTCAGGGAGACCATCAGGCCGATGCGCTGGGTGTGGAACCGGCCCTGTGCGTACTGCAGGATGCGCTTCTTGATCGACTTCGCCTTGCCGACATAGAGGCAGGTCCCGTCCTCGCCATACATGCGGTAGACGCCCGGCTTGTCGGGGGCGCGCCGGGCCTCGTCGCGGATCAGGTCGGCGGCCTTGAGGGCGCCGGCGTCGGTCGCGGTTTCGGGAATCGTGGCCTCGGTCATCGGGACCGATATAGAGGCCCCCGACCGCTTTCGCGATGCGCGATAAGGCCCCGGCGGCGATCCGGCTGCGCGCGTCCAGCAGCAGGAAGACGCAGATCGCCAGCAGGCCGATGTCCTTGGCGAGGAACTGGCCGGTCGAGCCGAGCGCGGGGAAGGCATGGCCGGGCTCGACGATGGGCACGCCGAGGGCGAAGCTGAGGGTCACGACGAAGGTCGCCACGCCCATCAGGGCTCCAACCAGACCCAGTCGCGGAAAGCGGCCGCCCAGCGCGATCAGGACGCCGGCCGTCAGCTCCAGCAGGCCGATCACGATCGAAGCCCCGGCCACGCCGACCAGCGGGTACAGCCAGCCGAACAGCCAGTAGTCGCGGGCGATCCCCGCCACGCCCTCGGCCTCATAGGGCAGGAATTTCATGTAGCCGAAGACGAGGAAGATCAGGACGATGCCGAGGCGCAGGGCGGCGCGGCCGTCGAGGTTTGTCAGGCGGGCGGCAGGGGACGGGATCATCGGCGGGCTCCGGTTTCGGGGGGTTACAAACCCCTAGAACCGCCGGACCATCAGAACGCCCGCCAGGACCAGGGCGACGCCGGCGAGGCGGCCGAGGCTGATCGGATTCTGCGGGGTGCCGAAGGCCCCGAAATGGTCGAGGATCAGGCCGATGAGCAGCTGTCCCGCGACCATCAGCGTGATGGTCAGGGCGACGCCGAGCCGCGGTACGCCCCAGGCCGCCGCGACGACGAAGATCGCGCCATAGAGGCCGCCGAGCCAGGCATACCAGGGCAGGCCACGCGCCGCCGCGACGTCCGGCTTCGCCTGCAGGATCATGGCGAGGATTCCCAGCGCCGCCGTTCCGATGGCGAAGGAGACGAAGGCGGCGTTCACCGGCGAACCGACGGCACCCATCATCTTGGCGTTGGTCGGGGCCTGGAGGGCGGTCGCCCCGCCCGCGAGGACGACGGCGATCATGGCGAAGAGGTTGGGGTTCATGGGGTCTGGTATGGCAGCGATCGTTCGCCGGACAAAGTCCATGTCGTAAAGGCGGCGGCCTTGCGCGTCAGGCCGAGAATGACCTCGACGAACGGGCCCCAGTCGCCGGTCGATCCGAGATGCTAGAGCGCCCGGTCGTGAACGCGATGGTTGGCATAGATCAAGGGCCCGAGCGGGAGGTATGGGCCGGCGAGCAGGCCACTCCGGGCCAGACTGCGTTGGTACATGGCCCGCGCCAGCCGACCGTTGCCGTCGTTGTAGGGGTGGCTGAGGACCGTTTGGGCATAGGCGAAACAGGCCAATGCGAACGGTTCAGCGCCTTCGGCTTCCGCTGCCCGGATGCGATGGAGCCAGGCAGCCGCCTCCGCCGGCGGAGGGAAGACGCTTCGGGTTCCGTCTCGACATCGGACCGTTGCGGAGGGGCCCTGGCGTTCGATCGCCGGCCTGCCCAGCAAATCGGACGTGAGATCGGAAACCGGCGGCATGGCTTTCCGAACGAACTCCGGCCAGACCTCGAGAAGAACGGGCTCCACTGCCGGGCGCTGATGAAACGTGTGAAACGGGATACTCGCCCCGCCAGACCCGGCGAGAGCGGCCCGAAGTCGACCAGACAACGCCTGCTCCAGACGGGGTAGTTCCCTCCCCGGAGACATCTGCAGGGCGTTGAGAGCCATGTCGAGGCCGCATGTTTGACGGGGGGCGATGCGCGGCGGGTCATTCGGACAACGAACGCTAAAGTCGCGGTCGCCAGCCATTGTTAGGCTCCCTGCCGGGGAGCTGATGCTCGTCCGTCGTTTCATCTCCACAGGAAGTCGGACGGTGACCGTCCTGCGCCTTCTATTCGGGTGCGGACCGGCCTTCTCGGCTGGCACGCCTAAACACCTGGGCTATTGATGCGGTGTTGTGGCGACCAGCAAAGTTTCCCCGTCGTGGTCGGGCTGTGCGTCCAAGGCTGCGTCGTAGGTCCTAACCGCGATCTGCAAAAAGGGCACCGGGGTGCCGCCACAAGCGACCGGCTGGAGGCTGACAACTCGTACCGATGTGATTAGCGAATCCAGATCTTCGCTGCCCACGCTCAGCGTAACCGGTCGCCCGTCAGCGGTGGCCTTCACGATACGGGAGCGCGTCGCGTAACCGCTTTCAATCTCGACAATGTAGTTGGTCCCGCCGCATTCAATCTGTGTTGATAGGGAGTATTTCCCGGGTAATGGCGTCTCAGAAAGCGTGATTCCAGCCCCCACACTGGATTCCTGGGGGCGCGTTGAAATATCAACGCTGTTCATAAGAACGAGGGCCGATAGAATTTCGATCATTGAATTCGCGGCCTGCCGCCATAACGGGACGGCAACGCCTCCATCTTCCCATCGCGCCACGTAACAAGCAGGGAGGCGGTTCCTCCGCCATGACGATCGATTCCGCCGATAACAAGACGCTCGCCGTCGCCTTGGCAGTCGAATCTGTGTTCCACGACGGCCCGGATTGGCTCCAGATAAGAGTTCAGAAGTGCAAGGTCGTCGGCCGAAGCTGAGCCCCATGCGCTCGAATAACTGACTATGCGCACCCGTTCGTACCCGAACTCTAGCGAGTAGGTCGTCCTTTCCTCCGGAGCCCTGCCAGCACAAGTAAAGCTGGCCTCAATGTGACCGCCCGTAGGGTGAAGGTAGTTGATCGGAAGCGGCGGCCCATCCTGGGTCGTCGCGAAAGCCACAGCCGCACCAATCAAAACAGCTAGCATGACGCCCCCGGGATATAGTCTCCTGATTGTTGGGCATCTTCATCATTCTGGTCATCAAAGACTGGACGATTGAAGTTATCCTTCCAATCATACTCCCTTACCTGCCCTTGGTATGCCAAGTATAAAGAAAAATTGTTCTGGTCCAGATTGTGGTTGGTGACCCACCACTGGGCGGTTTGCCAGTCACCACCATGTACCCAGCCATGACTTGCGGGCACCCAACTGCCGTTTATCAGAACCTCTTCAGGATGATTGTGCAGGAGCCCTACCACCCGGCTGTACCTGTCCAGCCCCATCGCGCTTGGGTCAGCCGGATAGGACCCGTTGAACGCCACGGGCTCCGTCATGTGAAGGCCGCCGCTATCGTCACGCCAGATCACAGAATGATACTCCTGCCGGCGGTAATCTGGCTTCTGTGAAATCTTGTTCTTGAACTCGTCAGCCAAGGTATCGGCACGCCGATCCTCGCAGGCGTCATAGGGGTTCGGCGGCGGGAGCTGCGGCAACCAAGGCTCACTGGAGTCATGCCCGTCCCAGCCACCATAGTCACCGGGGTCGTAGTATTCGCCGGGAGTCGGCGAAGGTGGTGGTGACGGCGGCGGCACGTCGATGCCGGGAAGCTCTGAAGAGGTCGACAACGGCACCAGCCAGTCGTCATCGCCGCCCGATTTGATCGGAAACCAGGGCCCGCCCTCCGGTGTCTGCGGTTGCGGCTCCGGCCACGTCAGCGCTTCGGCGCCCGTCTCGAACATCCAGTCCTGCATAGATTTCTCCCGCGGATATCGACCGCGAGAAAGCCATGACCCGTTCTCGTTGTACAGGTAATAGTTGTGCAACAATTCCCGTTTTGATTTCACCAATCGTTGTCCGGTTCCCTGCCGCCCAGCACCTCCCCCAGCCGATCCCGTGTCGCCCGGTGCGTATCCTCCGGCAGGTCCGCTGGATCGAACCAACCGATGTCGGCGATCTCGCCGTGGCTGGTGCGCTCCGTCATTGAAAACCGGTCGATGCGGTAGACCAGCACGTGGTCGCCGCGGAAGAAGCGCTCGTTGGCGTGGACGCTGATCAGGGTGGGGCGGCCTTCGACGATGACACCGGCCTCCTCGTGCAGTTCGCGGATCAGGGCGTCCTCGCAGGTCTGGCCGCGTTCGACGCCGCCGCCGGGCAGCCACCAGCCGTGCAGATAGGTGTGTTTCACCAGCAGGACGCGGCCCTCCGGGTCCACCGCTACGCCGCGCACGCCCAGGGTCATGCCGCGGCTGATCCGCGACCAGGCAAAGAAGAGCGGCCGGGTGAAGGGCTCGATCCGGGTGCGCCATGTCGTCATGGGCTGACGATAAGCCGTCGTGCGTTCTTGAACAGCAGGGCGGGGGGCTTTATTGCGGGCGCGCTAAAGGAGCGTTTCCATGCTGGCCCTCTACATCATCCTCGGCTTTGTCGCCGTTCTCGCCATCATCAACTTCGTCGAGTTCGGCCGGGTTGACTGAGGCTCCGGCCCGCCACGGTGAACGGCGCGGCGCCGCCCTGGTCACCGGCGGGGCGAAGCGCATCGGCCGGGCGATCTGTCTTGAGCTGGCCGCCGCCGGGTTCGACCTGGCGATCCACCATCGCGATTCGGGCGACGAGGCCGCGCGGCTGGCGAATGAGATCAGCGCCCTCGGCCGCCGCGCCGTCTGCCTGTCGGCAGATCTGGCCGACGCCGAAGCGACCCAGGCCCTGATCGGGCGCGCCGTCGAGGCGCTGGGGCCCCTCTCGGTGCTGGTCAACAACGCCTCGGTGTTCGCCGACGACCGGCTGGACAGCCTCACCGGCGAGAGCTGGTCTTCGCATATGGACGTCAACCTGCGCGCGCCGGTCCTGCTGGCCCAGGCCTTCGCGGCCCAGGCGCCGGACGGGTCCGCCGTCGTCAATATTCTGGACCAGCGGGTGTTGAAGCCCGATCCGCGCTTCTTCTCCTACGGCCTGTCCAAATCCGCCCTGTGGGTCGCGACTCGGACCATGGCGCAGGCGCTGGCACCGCGCATCCGGGTCAATGGCGTCGGTCCCGGGCCGACCCTGCCGTCCGTGCATCAGGCGGCCGGCGAGTTCGAGGCCGAGGCACGGGCCACGCCACTGCAACGCGCCGGCAGCCCCGAAGCCATCGCCGACGCCGTGCGCTGGCTTGTGGACGCCGGCCAGGTGACCGGCCAGATGATCGCCGTCGACGGGGGCCAGCACCTGGCGTGGCAGACCCCGGACATTGTGGAGTAGGCCTTGACCGTTTCCCCCCTGCCCTTCCCCGCCGCTGACGGCCCCCATCGCGAGGGCCTGACCGTGTTCGTGCGCGGCCTGCGGGTCGAGGCGGGCATCGGCGTGCACGACCACGAACAGGGACGGCTGCAGCCGCTGGTGATCGATGTGACGTTGCAGCTGGAGCCGACAGCGGTCGAGCGGCTGGCCGACACCATCAACTATGAGACGGTGGCCCAGGCGGCCCGCGCCATCGTCGCCGAGGGGCATGTCGGACTGGTCGAGACCTTTGCCGAACGGCTGGCCCTGGCCTGCCTGGAGGACACGCGGGTGCGGCGCTGCACGGTGCGGATCGAAAAGCCGGGTGCGCTGGAGGCCGCCGCGGCCGCCGGCTGCGAGGTGGTGCTGGCGCGCTGACGCGTCGCCGTCGGCGGTTGCGCCGGACGCGAGGCGCGGTCATTACTTGGACCGGACTGAAGGATATCCGATGGCCGAATCCGGCGATCTGCCCCCCACGGAAGACCCATTGGGCGACCTTGGGGACCACCATGACGACGATCTGATCGGCTTCGCCACCCCGGCGTCGCTGCAAGGACGTCTGCGCGTGGAGCCGGAACCCGAGCCGGAACCCGAGCCCGAGCCGGAACCCGAGCCCGAGGACGAGCTGTTCGAGGACGAGCCCCTCCCGCCGGAGCCGGCCCCGGTCGAGGCCGGTTCGGTCTTCGCCCCGTCCCGCGAGTTCTCGACCCGCCGACGCAGACGCCGACGCGACGAGGGTACCGATATCCCGGGCGGCGGTCTGGGACTGTACGCCGTCTACGCCCTGATCCTGTTCGCCGTGCCGACCCTCGGCGTGTCGGCGGCGATCGGCCTTCTCGCCGTTACCGGACGACCCGGGCCGGACGACGACCTGTCGGCCTCTCACTTCATCTACCAGCGCCGGACCCTGTGGGCCGCGGCGGTGGCGGCGGTGGCGGGGGTGATCCTGCTGGCCGCGCCGTTCGCGCTGGGCGTGCCGATTTTGTTCGGTCTGGCGCTGTGGATGGTTCTTCGCGGGGCGTGGGGCGTTTGGACCCTGAAGTCCGGCCGCGAAATCGCTGATCCGCGCGGCTGGTGGATCTGACGGAGACACGCCATGGCCGACGCAACGCCCGACCGACCGACGGAACCCCGCTTCGCCCCGGGCCATGAATCCGAAGGCCGACCGGCGGCGCTGATCGCCTGGGGGCTCTACATCCTGTCCCTGCCCAGCGCGAACCTGCTGGTCATCGTCGGCCTGATTGTCGCCTATGCAGGACGCGGCGGGTCCGGCATCGGGGTCTGCTTCGTGTCCTTCTTCATCGTACCGGCGATGGGCGTGGTCCTGATCCCTGTCGGCCTGCTGCTGGCGCTCGGCCTGCTGTTCCTGACGGTCTGGTTCACGATCAAGAGCATCATCGGCCTGATCAACCTGCTCGGCGGCAGGGTGTCCTGAGGGGCTTCGTCTTGTCAAAGACGGGTTTCACCGATTTTCCGGGAACGGGTTCGCCAACTGATTTGTTGGCTGCATGTCCGCATTCCGACACTGCCGAGGCCCGCCATGACCGATCTTCGCGATGTAGTCGCCCACCAACGGTTTGAGCAGGGGTTCTCGGATCCTGAGGGCCAGTTGCGCGCTGTCTTCGCCGACTATGCAGTGCAGGGATCGACGCGGGTGATCCTGCACGTCGAGGCCGATCCGGCCCTGCGCGGCACGGGCGCGGCGGGGCGGTTCATGCAGGCACTGGGCGAGCACGCGCGGGCCGAGGGCCTGAAGCTGGCACCGCGCTGCAGCTATGCCGTCGCCTGGCTGAAGCGGCATCCGGAGTTTGACGACATCAGGGTCTGACCGCCCGCAGAATTGCGGATGGAGCGTACCGGGCTTCCCGCGCATTGTAGTGTTCGACGACGCGGAGCCGCCCCATGCCCGATCTCGACCTGTCTTCCCTCAGCGCGGCCGCGGGGCCGATGCAGACCTGGGTGCTGCCTGCCTTGCTGGGGCTCGGCCTCGCCTCGGCGACCGGGCTGCGCACCTTCCTGCCCCTGCTGATGCTGGCCCTGGCGGCGAAGTTCGAAATGTTCGGCGTGCGGCTGATCGACCAGATGGACTGGCTGGTCTCATGGCCCGCCATCGCGGCGCTGGCGACGGCGACGGTGGCGGAGTTCGCGGGCGACAAGGTGCCGGCCATCGACCACGGACTGAACGCCATCGGCTATGTCACCCGACCAGTCGCGGGTGCGATCGCGGCGGGCAGCGTGTTCTGGAACGTCGATCCATCGGCAGCGGCCATCGCCGGCCTGATCGTCGGTGCCCCGGCGGCCCTGGCCTTCAATGCGGCGCAGACGGGGGTGCGGGTCGGATCGACGGCGACCACCGGCGGGCTGGGCAATCCGCTGATCTCTCTGGTCGAGGACGTGCTGGCCTTTCTGACCGTGATCGTCGCCTTCCTGGCCCCGATCGTCATTCCGATCGTGGTGATCCTTCTGATCGTCGTGGTGTTCCGGCTGGCGCGCGGCCTCCGCGCCCGGCGCGAGGCTGCGCTGGCCTAGATCGACCGACTGACCACGGCCTTCAGAGTCTGGGCCTTGGCCGGAAGGTCAGAAGCCAGACGCCCGGCCAGTTCGCGTGCGCCGACAGGATAGGCGTCGCCGCCGTCCGCGATTTCCTGGGCCATGGCGGAGGCCTGCAACAACAGCTTCTCCAGCGCCTCGACCTGTTCGACAGCGAGAGCGCGAGCTTCCATCTGCAGCCGTTTGACCCGGTCCGCGGTGGTGACGGGCGTGCGCATCAAATCGTAGACTTCGGCCTCGGCCGAGACGAGGCGCAGGTCGGGCTTGGCGTGTTGGGACTTTGGCATGGCGAAGGTTTCTCCTCGCATCACAATGCGAAGCGGAGCCGCGACGTTCCCCTGGCGAGCGAAGGACGCGCGGGTTCTCGCGGCGGTGTGGCCGCTGAATCACAGACGCGGGATCAGGCCGCTTCGCCGCGCTGATCCAGCCGCGCCTCGGCCTCCCGGACGGCCTCCACGGCCCGGTCGACGACGTCCAGACCCGCACCGGGCGGGATGGACTCAACCGTCAGGATACGACGGAAGGCCCTGGCACCGGGGCGGCCGTGCATCAGGCCCAGCATGTGCCGGGTCATGGCCGGCAGAAGTACGCCCTCGTCCAGCCGCGCGGCCAGATAGGGGCGGTAGCGGTCGATGGCAGTGAAGGCGTCGACGTCGGGCGTAGCGGCCACGTACAGGCGGCGGTCAGCCTGACCCAGAATGGCCGGCTCATGATAGGCGGCGCGGCCCAGCATGACGCCGTCCAGCTGCACCCCGTCGCTGCCATCGAGGTGTGCCTCGGCCTCATCCAGCGAGGCGATGCCGCCGTTGATCAAGATCGACAGATGGGGCCGCTCGCGCTTCAGTCGCCGCACCAGACCGTAGTCGAGGGGCGGCACGTCGCGGTTCTCTTTCGGCGACAGGCCCTTCAGCCAGGCCATGCGGGCGTGGACGACGAAGACCTCGATGCCCACGGCAGCACAGGCGTCGACGGTCGCGAACAGCGAGACCTGCGGGTCCTGATCATCGACGCCGATGCGGCATTTGACAGTGGCGGGGACCGCGACCGCTTCCTTGATGGCGGCCATACAGTCGGCGACCAGTTCGGGTTCGCGCATCAGACAGGCGCCGAAGCGGCCCGACTGCACGCGATCGGAGGGGCAGCCGACGTTCAGATTGATCTCGTCATACCCGTAGGCCTCGCCGATCCGTGCGGCCTCGGCCAGCTGGATCGGGTCGGAGCCGCCCAGTTGCAGAGCCACCGGATGTTCGACGGCGTCGAAACCCAGCAGCCGCTGCTGGTCGCCGTGGAGCACCGCCGGGGCGGTCACCATCTCGGTGTAGAGCAGGGCCTTGGCCGTCAGGGCGCGGTGGAACGCCCGGCAGTGCCGGTCGGTCCAGTCCATCATGGGCGCGATCGAGAGGCGACGGTTCATCGGGCGCGGGCTCTACACCAAAGCGGGCGCGGAGGCGACCTTCAGGCCCCGGCCTTTTCGCGCACGTCCTCATCCTCCAGCACCTCCGCCGTCTCCTCGTTGAGAGCCTGGCCCTCGCGGCGGGGTTTGACGTAGGGGGCGGGCTGGGGCGTGGCGATATTGCCGCGCATCAGGGAGCGGCCGGCCTGGAGCCCGCCGGACAGTTGCAGGGTGAACCGCTCCTCGTCGCGACGGCGGACGTCCTCGATCGTTTCGCGCGCCTCCTCGTCGGAGAAGCCGAGGTCGATCAGCACCTGATGGCCGAAGACCAGGGCGCTCTCGAACGTTTCGCGCAGCTGGTATTCGACCCCGGCCTCGACCAGACGCATGGAATGGCCACGGTCGAAGGCGCGGACGAACAGCTTGGTCAGGGGGAACTCGGCCTTGACCAGTTCGACGATGCGGTCGGCGACGTCGGGCTTGTCCACGCAGACGAGGATGGTCTCTGCCCCTTCCGCACCGGAGGCGCGCAAGACGTCGAGGCGCGAACCGTCGCCATAGAAGACCTTGAACCCGAAATTGCCCGCGGCCTGGATCATCTCGACGTCGGTGTCGATGATCGAGACGTCGACGTCGCGGGCCAGCAGGGGCTGGGACACGACCTGGGCGAAGCGGCCGAAGCCGATGATCAGGACGCGTTCACGCAGATTGTCGGCGTGGTCCACACCCTCGGCGTCGTCGGGCGACAGGTCCTCGTTCGGGCGCAGCCGGTCGGCCAGCATCACCCTGAGCGGGGTCAGGGCCATCGACAGGATGACCACGGCCGACAGGATGGCGGCGGTGCGGGCGTCGAAGAGGCCGGCCGCAAAGGCGGTGGAATAGAGGACGAAGGCGAACTCGCCCCCCTCGCCCATCAGGGCGGCGCGCAAAAGGCCTTCGCCATGCTTCTGGCGGATGCGGGCGACGGCATAGACGGCAACCATCTTGGCGGACATGAAGGCGGCCAGCCCGCCCAGAACCCAGGCCCAGTCGGCGACGACCACGCGCAGGTCCAGCGACATGCCGACGCTGAGGAAGAACAGGCCCAGCAGCAGGCCGCGGAAGGGTTCGACGTCGGCCTCGAGCTGGTGGCGGAAGGTCGATTCCGACAGCAGGACCCCGGCCAGGAAGGCACCCATGGCCATGGACAGGCCACCGAGGTTCATGGCGTAGGCCGCGCCCAGCACCACGAACAGGGCCCCCATGGTCATCACCTCGCGGCCGCCGTAGCGGGCCAGCAGGCGGAAGAAGGGGTTCACGATCCAGCGCCCCGCGACATAGACGAGCGCCACGGCGCCGATGGCCAGGCCGATGGTCATCCAGATCGGATAGCCGGTCTCGACTGAGGAGCCGTAGGCGCCGGCCAGCACCGCCACCAGCGCCAGCAGCGGCACGATGGCGAGGTCCTCGAAGAGCAGGATGGAGACCACCCGCTGGCCGCCGGGTTCGACGTTCTCGTTCCGCTCCTGCAAAAGCTGCATGACGATGGCGGTGGACGACAGGGCGAAGCCGAAGCCGGCGATCAGGGCGGCGTACCAGGCCAGGCCGGCCGCCATCGCGATCCCCGTCAGCAGCAGGGCGCAGGCCAGAACCTGCACGGCGCCGAGGCCGAAAATCTCCTTGCGCAGACTCCACAGCCGGGCAGGCCGCATCTCAAGCCCGATGATGAACAGGAACATGACCACGCCGAACTCGGCCACGTGCAGCACGGACTGGGGGTCGCGGACGACGCCGAGCGCCGAGGGGCCAATGAGCAGGCCGGCGGCCAGATAGCCGAGCACGGCACCGAGGCCGAAACGCCGGAACAGGGTGGCGGCGACGACCATGGCCGCCAGCAGCGCCACCGCGTGGCCCAGTCCCATACTGGTCGTCTCGTGCATCTCGCATCCCCTGCGGCGTCGCTGGATAGTGGGGGGAGACGCGTCGTTACGCCACCCCGCGGCCGTCAGGCTTCGTCAGAACCGCGCGCCACAGTTTCGCCCGAGGCGGGGATGCCTGATGGTGATCACACAACCAAGGGGAGATGCGCGATGTCGAAACGTCCGTTGAAACAGACCCTCGTCGGGCTGGTCAGCCTGGCCCTGGCCGCGCCGATGGCGCCCCTGCCGGTGATGGCCCAGGAGGGCCGGCCGATCGATCCTGACAAGCCTTCGGACGGCGTAGTCTCCCCCGCCGCCTGCCGGGTGTTCGGCTTCACCCTGCCGGAAGAGCGGGTTCCGGTGGACTATGCCGCGCGCAGCGTCGGCGCGCCGGCCTATGTGGGTGGGGCCCCGCCACCACCCCCTCCGCCTCCGCCGCCGCCACCACCGCTGCCGGTGGGCGCCGCCGCCACGGAAATGAACGACGTCGTCGTGACCGGGAGCCGGATTCCCGGCGGTCCGGTTACGACCCCAGCGCCCGTAACGCAGGTGACGCGGGAAGCGCTGATCGCCGGCGGGGCGCAGGGCTATCTGGCGAACGCGCCCGCTCTCTCGAACTCCCGGGTGCCCGGGACGACGGTTCCGGTCGTCACCGAACGCTACCCCGACGCCACGCCCAATCCGGTACGTCGGGTCGCCGACGAGCCCGTCTCGACCTTTTCGATCGACGTCGACACGGCCGGCTATTCCAACGTCCGGCGCTTCATCGACGAGGGCCGCGCCCCGCCCGCGGACTCGGTGAGGGTCGAGGAGCTGATCAACTATTTCGACTACGGCTACGACCGGCCGACCTCGGCGGGCCAGCCGTTCGCCATTACCACGGCGGTGACCGGGTCGCCGTGGGCGCCGGGGCGGCAGATCGTCCATGTCGCCCTGCAGGGCTATGAACTGCCCGAGGCCGAGCGTCGGCCGTTGAACCTGACCTTCCTGGTCGATGTGTCGGGCTCGATGAGCAGCGCCGACAAGCTGGCGCTGGCGCAGAAGTCGATGAACCTGATCATCGACCGGCTGAGGCCGCAGGACACCGTGGCCGTGACCTTCTACGCCGAGGGCGCGGGCACGCGGCTGGCCCCGACGCCGGGCGACCGGAAGCTGAAGCTGCGCTGCGCGGTGGCCAGTCTGTACGCCTCGGGCGGCACGGCCGGCGCGACCGGCATGACCAACGCCTATGATCAGGCACAGGCGAATTTCGCCCGGGACCGGGTCAACCGGATCCTGATGTTCACCGACGGCGACTTCAACGTCGGCGTCACCGACAACCTGCGGCTTGAGGACTATGTCGAGGCCAAGCGGGAAACCGGCGTCTATCTGTCGGTCTATGGCTTCGGGCGCGGCAATTATCAGGACGCGCGGATGCAGACGATCGCCCAGGCCGGCAATGGGACTGCTGCGTATGTCGACGACCTGAACGAGGCCCGTCGGCTGTTCGGCCCGGCGTTCGACCGGGGCGCATTCCCGATCGCCGACGACGTCAAGATCCAGGTCGAGTTCAACCCCGCGCGGGTCAGCGAATACCGGCTGATCGGCTATGAGACCCGGCTGCTGAACGAGGCCGATTTCAACAACGACCGCGTCGATGCGGGCGAGGTCGGCTCGGGTGCCTCGGTGACCGCCCTTTACGAGATCACCCCGGTGGGCGGTCCCAGCCAGATGGGCGAGCGGCGCTATCCCGAGAACCGCAACAGCCTCGGCGTCGGCGGCGGCGATCCGGACGGCGAGGTCGGCTTCGTGCAGGTCCGCTTCAAGCTTCCGGGCGAGCGGGACTCGCGGCTGATGCAGCGGGTGCTGGCGAACGCGGGCGGCGACCGGGTCAGCGCCCAGCCGCCGGAGAGCACACGCTGGGCCATCGCCGTGGCGGCCTTCGGCCAGCGGCTGCGCGGCGACCCGTGGCTGGGCGACGGCTTCGACTGGGACGCCGTGCTGCAACAGGCGCAGGGCGCCCGCGGGGATGACCCCTACGGCGAGCGGGCCGAGTTCGTGCAGATGATCCGGGCGGCGCAGGGTCTGCCGGCGCGGGCGGCACCGTAGGGAACTGGCGCGGTCCTTGTCATCCCGGACGCCGCGAAGCGGTG
>VFBG01000077.1 GCA_006515835.1 bacterium
GGCGGAAATGATCGCGCGCTATTCACTGGAGCGGATGGACTGGACCGGACGCCCGCCGATGCCCCCAGCACCGCGACCCGCGCCGGGTCCAGACCGTGGGCGGCGGCCTGTGACCGCACCAGCCTCAGGGCGCGCTGGGCGTCCTGTAGCGGCGCGTCCGGCCCGGCGGCCCAGCCGTCGCCCGGCAGGCGGTAACGCAGCACGAAACAGGTCACCCCGGCCGCGGCGAACACCCGGGCACAGTCCAGCCCCTCCTTGTCCACCACCGCCCATTTGTACCCGCCACCGGGGATCAGCAGCAGGGATGCCCCGTTCGGCCGGTCGGGCCTCAGCACCGTCATGATCGGGTCGGTGGTGTAGCGCGCAAAGCGGTCGTGGAAGGTGGGATCGGTCGAGCGTTCTGTGACTTGCGGCGTGATCGCCACGTGCTCGCCGCCCGGTGCCGCGCCGGGCCATAGCCGGATGACTTCCACCGGGTCCGCCGGCGCCTGCTGTTGCGCCACGGCCCGGACAGGAAAGGCCGCGACGGCGGCGAGGCCCAGGGCGGTGCGGCGGTTCAGCGTCATGAGCGGGCTCCTGCAGCCGAGGCTAGGCCAACGTGACGACCTTCGCCAAGCCGCTTGACGGGCCACTTAATATAACACATACGTTATACAACGAAGAGGTTATCGAAATGGCCGCCGCTGCATTGAAGCTGGATGAGACTTTCGCCGCCCTGGCCGATCCCACCCGCCGCGCCATCCTCCGTCGGCTCGCCGCGGGCGAGGCCTCGGTTAGCGAACTGGCCGGTCCATTCGACATGAGCCAGCCGGCTATCTCGCGGCATCTGAAGGTGCTGGAGCGGGCAGGCCTGATCTCTGCCGCACAGGACGCCCAGCGCCGGCCTCGCAAGCTGGAACCAGAGGCGCTCGTGATCGCGAACGACTTTCTGATGGAGCTCCGCAGCCTTTTCGACGCCCGCTACGCGGCGCTGGACGCGGTGCTCGAGGATTTGAAGACCGCCGGCGATCCCGTCGGCCAATAGCAATCAAGGGAGAGGACGATGACCAAACCGCTGAAGATGATGACGCCGGGCGACCGGGAGATCCTGATCGAACGCCATTTCGAGGCGCCGCGCGCCTTCGTCTGGCGGGCGCTGGTGGAGCCGGCGCTGGTCCGTCGGTGGCTGCTCGGCCCGCCGGGCTGGAGCATGCCGGTGTGCGAGATCGACCTGCGCGTTGGCGGGGCCATGCGGTTCGTCTGGGCCCACGACGACGGCCGCTCGATGGGTATGACCAGCGTCTTCCGCGAGATCGTCGCCAATGACCGGATAGTAGCCACGGAGCTGTTCGACGAGGACTGGACCGGCGGAGAGACCGTCGTCACCCAGAGCCTGCACGAGGCCGACGGCGGCACCACGCTGCGCACCCACATCCTCTATGTGTCGCAGGAGGCCCGCGACGGCGCGAAGATGTCAGGCATGACCGGCGGCATGGAGGCCGGCTACGTCCGCCTGGACGAATTGCTCGCGGAAGGTCTGGTCAGCGGCTGACCTGCGTCAGGCCAGCTCGACCGCCACGGCCACGGCCTCGCCGCCGCCGATGCACAGGCTGGCCACGCCCTTCTTGCCGCCGCGCGCCTGAAGCGCCGCCAGGAGGGTCGTCAGGACGCGTGCGCCCGAGGCACCGATGGGGTGACCCAGAGCCGTGGCACCGCCGTTGACGTTCAGCTTCGCCCGGTCGATGCCGAGGTCGCGCATGGCGATCATGGCGACCACGGCGAAGGCCTCGTTGATCTCCCAAAGGTCGACGTCCTCGACCGACCAGCCGGCTTTTTTCAGCGCCTTCTGCATCGCGGGAACGGGGGCGGTGGTGAAAAGGCCCGGCTCATGGGCGTGGGCAGCGTGGCTGACGACGCGTGCGACGATCGGCAGGCCCATGGCCTTGGCCACGCTCTCGCGGGTCATGACCAGGGCGGCCGCGCCGTCCGAGATCGAGCTGGCGTTGGCGGCGGTGATGGTGCCGTCCTTCGAGAACGCAGGCTTCAGGGTCGGGATCTTTTCCGGCATCGCCTTGCCGGGCTGTTCGTCCTCGCTGACCGTGACGACGCCCTTGCGGCTCGTGACCTCGACCGGGGTGATCTCGGCCTTGAACGCGCCCGAGGCGATGGCTTCCAGCGCGCGGCTCAGGCTTTCCAGCGCATATTCGTCCTGGGCCTCGCGGGTGAACTGATAGGTGCGGGCCGAGTCCTCCGCGAAGGCACCCATCAGCTTGCCTGGGGTGTAGGCGTCCTCCAGCCCGTCCATGTACATGCTGTCGACGATGACATCGTGGCCTATCCGCGTGCCGCCGCGGTGCTTGGTCATGAGATAGGGCGCGCCCGACATCGACTCCATGCCGCCCGCCACGATCACGTCGGCCGTGCCGGCCAGCAGGGCGTCCGAGGCCATCATCACGGCCTGCAGGCCCGAGCCGCACATCTTGTTGACCGTCGTCGCCTCGACATGCTGGCCGAGGCCGGCACCGATCGCCGCCTGACGCGCCGGGGCCTGACCGAGGCCGGCCGGCAGGACGCAGCCCATATAGATCTGGTCGACCTTGTCCGCCGCGACCCCGGCCCGCTCGACCGCGGCCTTGACCGCTGTCGCGCCCAGTTCGGTCGCCTTGACGCCGGACAGGGCACCCTGGAAGCCGCCCATGGGCGTGCGGGCGAAGGAGACGATGACGACGGGATCGGACATCCGGGTCAGCAGGATGTCGCGCGGTTTGACGATCTCGTTGCAGTGACCGCAGGCGATGCGCGGTGCCAGATCGTGGCCGCAGGTCTTGTGGATCATGGATACGCCGGAATCGGCGTCGCCATAGACGTGTTTGGCACCCCAGCCGTGCAAGGTGACCAGTACGCCGTACAGGTCCTTGCCCTTGGCAGTCAGGACATACTCATTGCGGGGCGGGCGTTCGGAATAGAGCTGCGGCTCAAGCACGCCATGCTGGACCAGGCTCTTTAGCCGGGCGGCCAGCACATTGCGGGCGACGCCCAGCCGCTCCTGCCACTGCTCGAACCGGCTGACGCCGTTGAAAGCGTCGCGGATGACAAGCAGGGTCCACGGATCGCCGATCACCTCGAGCGTGGCGGCGATCGAACAGCTTTGGCGTGAGTAGTCTGCGGTGCGTCCCATACGGACGAAAGTGACCTTGCGTCAGCCATTTGGCAAGAGGGTTGCCAATCTAAACGGACTGGGTCAGTCTTGTTTGGCTACGGACACGCCGCGGCGTTTCCGGATCCCTTGACTTCGGGCGGAGGCCTTCGCGCTTCCGCCCGCCTTTCCCGCACGATAGCAAGGCCACATGACCGAGCAGACACTCGCCGAAGCCCTGGCCCTGACCGAGGACGGTGCCGGCGGCCTGACGGCCCGGCTTACCGGCGGCTTTTCGAATGCGCCCCAGTCGGCACCGCAGGAACGCGGCGCGCCGTTCGGCGGCCTGATGGCAGCCTTGGCCGCCGGCGCCATGCGTCAGGGGCTCGGCATAGAAGCCCCGCTGCAGACCCTGACCATCCAGTACCTCGCCGCCGCGCGCTTTGAGGACGCCGTCTTCACCCCGACGATGAACCGGGGCGGGCGCAATGTGGCCTATGCATCCGTCACCGGGGGGCAGGGCGACCGCGCCGCGGTTCAGGCGCTGGGAACCTATGGCCGCGATGTCGCCGGGCCGGTGCTTACGCCGCTCACAGCCTCGCCGACGCCTGTCGAAGACCTCGACACCACGCCGCTGGACGCGGGGTTCGGTCCCTGGTTCACCCGTCACATCGACCACCGCTTCGTCGCCGGTCCCAAACTGTTCGGCGACAATGCTGACCGGACGCCCGAGCTCGGCTGCTGGATGCGCACCATCGACGGCGCGCCACTGGACGAGGCGCGGCTGCTGTTCCTGCTGGACGGCCTGTACCCGACCTATTTCACGGCCTTCCCGGCCCCGCCGAACATCTCGGCCAGCGTCGACCTGCGTGCAGACCTGCTCACCGAGCTGACGCCGGACACCTCGCCCGAGGGCTGGGCGTATTTCCACTTCACCAGCCGGGACGTTGGCGGCGGCTGGGCGGTCGAGGACGGGGTCGCGCATGCGCCGGGCGGTCGACCGCTGGCCCTGGTGCGGCAGCGCAGGAAGTTGCTGCCAACGCGCGGCTAGCCGTGCAGACCACGTAACTGGATCAGGGGGATGACGATGTCTTCCTCATCCTCCAGATGGCGCAGCAGCGGACGCGCGCCGCGCTCGATCAGGTCGGACAGGCGGGCGGCTTTGTCCGCCGCATCCGGCGCGTTGCCGGTCACCGCCTGATGAAACGCCAGACCGCCCTGGAACAGGGCCTCCAGCGTCTCGTGGATGGCCTCGTGGTCGCGGTCCAGAAGGTCGATGCCCGCGCCGATCTTCGGCTCGATCTTCCGCATCATCGGAAAATACTGGCCGCTCTCGATCCGGTGGTGGCCGTCGAGATGCTGCAGAAAGGCCTGCAGTGCCGGGATCAGCGACCGGTGCAGCGCAACGAGGTCGCCGGTCGCACGCCACTGACCGACCAGACCGTCCATATGGGCCTGATGCCCGCGGAAACTGCCGTGCATCTGCAGCCAGAATGCAGCGGTTTCATCGAGCGCAGACGTCCAGCGGTCGCGCGGGTATTCGTCCAGCAGATAGCGGAAACCGGACGGCAGGCCCGTCCGCGTGGCCAGGGCCTCAGACAACCGCGGTGGTCGTCTTGATGAAGCCGCCGCCAAGAAGCCGGTCCGGATCCTCCGGGTCGTAGAGGGCGCAGGCCTGACCCGGTGCCACGCCTTCCTCGCCGGAGGCGAAGGTCACCGCGACGGCCCCGTCGACCATCGACAGTCGGGCAGGTGAGGGCGGACGGGTCGAGCGGACACGGGCCAGTACCCGAGCGCCGGCCTCGGCCGCCGACTCGATCGAGGCCTCGTCGCCCAGCCAGTTGGTCTCATCCAGAGTCAGGGACGCGGTGAGCAGGGCTTCGCGGGGCCCGACGATGACGTGCCGCTTCACCGGATCCAGCCGGGTCACGAACAGGGGCTCGCCCACGGCGACGTTCAGGCCGCGGCGCTGGCCGATAGTGTAGTCGGTGATGCCCGCATGGCCGCCCAGCACCCGGCCGTCCATGTGCACGATCTCGCCGGCCTCGCGCCCCTGCGGACGGAGTTTGTCGATCAGGGTGCGATAATCGCCGTTGGGCACGAAGCAGATGTCCTGGCTGTCCGGCTTGGCGGCGATGCGCAGGCCCAGTTCAGCGGCGACGCCGCGCACCTGGGGCTTTTCCAGATCGGCCAGCGGGAAGCGCAGGTAGTCGAGCTGCTGCGCCGTGGTAGCGAACAGGAAATAGGACTGGTCCCGCGAATGATCGATCGCCTTGCGCATCTGGGCGCGGCCGTCGACGACCGAGCGCCGGACATAGTGGCCCGTGGCCATCGCCTCGGCCCCGAGATCGCGAGCGACATCCAGCAGATCGCGGAACTTGACCGTCTGGTTGCAGCGGATGCAGGGCACCGGCGTCTGGCCCGCGAGGTAGCTGTCAGCGAACTGGTCGATCACCGCGTCGCGGAACCGGCTTTCGTAGTCGAGGACATAGTGGGGGATGCCCAGCATCTCGGCCGCCAGCCGGGCGTCGTGGATATCCTGACCCGCACAGCAGGCACCCTTCTTCTTCAAGGCCGCGCCGTGGTCATAGAGCTGCAGCGTCACCCCGACGACGTCATAGCCCGCCTTGTGCAGCAGGGCCGCGACCACGGTGGAGTCGACGCCGCCGGACATGGCCGCCACGACGCGGGATCCGACCGGCAGGCCGACCGCCGCGCGCGCAGACTCGATCGCCGCATCCATGTCGGCCAGAGACGACATGGGAGCGATGGTCGGAACCGGACAAATGTCCTCAGCGAGGGTCATGGCGGGCCATGTAGTGCGAAAGCGGCGCAAATTCGAGGCCCGTCTGGAAACGACAACGGCCGCCCCCGTCGCCGGGAGCGGCCGTGATCTCGTCGGAGCAGTCGCCTTAAGGGCGGCCGTAGTGCTGGATGCGCGTCGTGCGCAGGCCCTGCATGCCCCATTTGTCGATCGCCTTCTGCCAGGCGAGGAATTCCTCGGCCGTCAGACGGTAGCGCGCGAGCGCGTCTTCCAGGCTGATCAGTCCGCCGCGAACCGCGGCCACGACCTCCGCCTTGCGGCGGATCACCCAACGGTCCGTATTGGCCGGAGGGAGGTCGTGCAGCGTCAGGGGAGTGCCCGTCGGCCCGACCACGTATTGTTCGCCTCGATTATTAAGGCGTCGCTCTTGCAACATGGGCTTATGCCTCATTGACCACCACCACTAGGAGTGAACGATAGCGGTCGGCGGCTAAGGGCCGTTTAAGCGTCGTGGTGAAGGAAAGGCTAAAATGCCATCCGTCCACGGTCTCAATATTCAACGAAGGATTCATTGAGGTTTACGCCCTGTTACTCAAGTATCAGCGTTTGATGCTGATGAGCTCTGCGAGCATTTCGTCCGCGGTGGTGATGATCTTGGACGATGCGGAATAGGCGCGCTGGGTGGTGATCAGTCCGGTGAACTCTGCGGACAAGTCAACCGTGGAGGCTTCCAGCTGGGAAGCCCCGATCAGGCCGGCACCTCCGGTGCCTGCCGCCTTGAGGTTATAGGTGCCGGAGCCCTGGCTGACCCGATAGGCGTTGCCAGAGGTCTGGGACAGGCTGTCCGGGCTGGGGAAGGTGGCCAGGGCGATCTGTGCGATCTGGCGCGTGACGCCATTGTCGAAGATGGCGGTGACAAAGCCCGTGTCGTCGATCTTGACCTCCGACAGGTTTCCGAAGGCCGTGCCGTTGGTCAGGATCGCCTGAACAACCGAGCCGCTGTCATACTGGGTCAGGCCACCGGTCGCCGCCGTCAGGTCGAAGGACAGGTCCTGACTGTCGATGCCGAGATCAGCGGCCCAGTTTATGGCTCCGGCACCCGGGGCGGCGCTGTCCGAAGCTCCGAAGCTGAGTGTGGCGGTCGTCGGATCCGGGAACAGGGCTGCGGCGCCAAGCGCGGTCATTGCGTCGACGTCGAGGCGGCCGTCCTGGGTGAAGGCCACCAGGCCGGTCTTGAGCTGGCCGTTGGTGAGACCGGCGCCGGTGATGACGTCCGAGGCCGGAATAGCGCGGATCTCGGCATACCATTGGTTGGGCACGGTGCTCTTCAGGAAGGAGATGGCCACCGTGCGCTGTCCGCCCTTGGAGTCCGACACCGGGATGGTCAGTTCGAAGTCAGGCTTCACCCCTACGCCGGTTTCGGCGTCCCACATGGCCATCGAGTTGGTCGCGGGATCATAGGCGTTGGCACCGGGCGGTACGGCCGCGGCGTCCGTTGCCTCGGCCGAGACCAACTGGCTGGACTTGATGTTGGCGTTCAGCTGGATGCGGGTGGTGGCCTCCGCCGTGCCGCCGACCGAGCCGACGTTGATGGTGCGCAGGCGGTTCAGGTCGGAGGGGTCGGTGGCGATATTGCCTTCCGCATCGACCGGCCAGCCCTGCAGATACAGGCCGGCCGTATTCTTCAGATAGCCGAGATTGTCGACGCTGAAGGCCCCGGCGCGCGTGAACAGGCGGCTGTCGGTAACCTGCAGGTTCTCAGGCCGCTCGGTGACCACGAAGAAGCCCTGGCCGGCGATGCCAAGGTCGGTATTGGATGTCGTGCGCTGAAGCTGGCCGGCCTGGCTGGTGAAGTGACGGGCCGTGGCCAGCACGCCGCCCGCGGAGTAGCCGGCACCCTGGGACTGGCTGTTGATGACCGTCGAGAACTCACCCGCGGTGCGCTTGTAGCCAACGGTATTCACGTTCGCGATGTTCTGCGAGATCGCGGCGAGGGCGGCGGAGTTGGCGGTCAGGCCGGACACGCCGGCCAGCAGGGCGCTGTTGATACTCATGGCGTCAGACTCCTTACGAGAACAGTTTCATTGGGTTGAGAGAGGAGGCGATGGCGGCCATCAGGCCCTCCCCGCTGTCGTCATTGGCGGGCGGTGGCGTTGCGGCGGTCCGGGCCTCTTCCAGCGCGATCACGGTGGAGAGCGGCAGAATGGAGTTGCCGACGGTCAGATACGGTACGCCGTCGTACATCTCGACGCCGGTGATCCGGCCGCGGGTCAGGACCTGGCTGTCTACAGCGCCGCCGGCGGCATCCCTGGCCACGACTCGCAGCGAATAAACCTCGCCTTCCTGGCCGTCATTGCCGCTGGTGGCTTGGCCGTCCCAGGTGAAGTCATGCACGCCTGTGGTCTTGTCGGGCGCGTCGCCGGACCAGACCACATTGCCCGATCCGTCCAGCACCTCCAGCCGCGCTGAAGCGGCGTTCGACGCCAGTTCGTAACTCCACGTCGCCTCACCGTCGGTGAGTTTGGTGGCCGACCAGGCCGCGGTGGCTTCCTTGCCGATATAGGTGGCGGCACCCGCGAGGCCCCCGCTGCCCTGGGCGGCCAGCAGGCCCTTGAGCAGGTCGTTGGTAAGCAGCTGCTGCTCCACCCCGGCCATCTGGGTCAGCTGGGCCGTGAACTGGTTGGAGTCGACCGGCGACAGCGGGTCCTGGTTCTTCAACTGCGAGGTCAGCAGCGTCAGGAAGGTCTCGAAGTTCGAGGCCAGCATGGTCGAGCCGGCACCGATCCGGTTGGTGGCGTTTGCGGTCGTGTTGGCGACAGAGTCGACCATCGGATCAGACCTTCATGTCCACGCCCGAAGGCGAGAGTGAGAGCGCCAGCCAGCGCGGGGGCTGGGCGACATCGATTTCGGAGTTGAGACGCGAGGCGGCGGCGAACGCGCGCGACGAGCCGTGCCGCGTGTCCTGACCCCGGTCGAAGGCACTGGAGCCGCTGTCCCGCTCGGCGAACTCGAAGGCGTCGGCGGCCAGGTGGAAGCCGGCGTCCTCGAGCTGACGGCGCAGTTCGTCGGCGCGGCCTCTCAGATCCGTGGCGGCGGCCGGGTTGTCGAAGGCCAGGCGGGCGTTCAGTCGCCCTTCGGCATCGATGTCCAGCTTGACGTCGACGCGGCCGAGCTCGTCTGGCGTCAGAGCCATTTCGAACCGGGTGGAGCGGCCCTCAAGCCGGCGCAGGATCTGGGCGGCGATCTGGGCGGTCGCCTCGATGGTGGCGCGCGACAGCTGGGACACGCCCGTTTCCCGCGTGGCGGCGGGCCCCTGGGCCTGGGCGGCTGGACCTTCGCCGGGTGGCGTCGGATCGGGCGTCGGCTCCCCGTCTTCGGCAATCTCACCGGCGGCGTCACGGGCAGCGGCGGCGGAAAGCAGGTCCGCAGGGCCGGTGGCGGGGCCGGAAGCGACCGCGACC
>VFBG01000241.1 GCA_006515835.1 bacterium
AGGACTGTTTCCCACCACTAAACACTAGCCACTAGCCACTTTTTCACCGCGCCTCCCCCAGCGCCGCCAACCCCGCCCGTGACGGACACAGGTCGCTGATCACGCAGGCGCTGCATTTCGGCTTCCGCGCCGTGCAGGTGTAGCGGCCGTGCAGGATCAGCCAGTGGTGGGCCTTGGGCAGCCAGTGCTCGGGGACGACGCGAAACAGCTGGGCCTCGACCTTGTCGGGCGTGGCGGCGTTGGCGAGGCCCAACCGGTGCGAGACGCGGAAGACGTGGGTGTCGACGGCTATGGCGGCCTCGATCCCCAGTTCGTTGAGCACCACGCTGGCGGTCTTGCGGCCCACGCCGGGCAGGGCCTGGAGGTCGGCGCGGTTCAGCGGCACCTCGCCGCCGTGCTGTTCCAGCACGATACGGCTCAGGGCGATGACGTTCTTCGCCTTGTTCCGGTACAGGCCGATGGAGGCGATGTAGGGAACCAGCCCCGCCTCGCCCAGCTCCAGCATCCTGGCGGGCGTGTCGGCGACGGCGAACAGTTTGTCCGTGGCCTTGTTGACCGAGACGTCGGTGGCCTGGGCCGAGAGGGCGACGGCGACGACCAGGGTATAGGGGCTGGAGAAGCTGAGCTCGGTCTTCGGCTCGGGCATGATCCGGGCCAACCGCTCGAAGACGGCTTCGACGCGGTCCTCGTCCGGCGGCCAGCCGAGCACGGGCACCATGGCGCCGGTCATGACGGCGGGGCGCTTCGGCGCGGGCCTGGGCGCGGCTTTGGAACGGGCCTTGGGCGGCTTCATCCGGTTCGGGTAGCAGACGCGGACCGGAACCGGGAGGGCCTCAGGCTTCCCACGATGCCGGAATGAACAGGGCGGCGGCCCCGATCAGCATGCCGGCCAGGCCCACGGCGAGGGACAGGTCGAACAGGATGGCGCAGCTCAGGATCAGAAGACTGGCGGGCTGGGCGTACCGGGCGGCGAAGCGCTTCATGGGATGTCTCCTCTCAGCTTGGCCGTAGTCGAAACCTCCCCGAGCCGGCGGTCAAGCGCAGGTTTGGAAACAGGATGTGTAGGGCCCCGGCGCGAGAACGGTTGATTTCTGGACAGTCTTGTCCATTTATGCGCCGTCCTCCCCGACACGCTCTCGAGTCTGCCATGACCCTGACCCCCGCCCACAAGAAGCGCCTGCCCCTGATCGTCGCCGCCGTCGCGGCCCTCGCCCTCGTCATCGGCGGGGTCGTCTGGTGGCAGGGCAAGCAGCGCTGGGAGGCCACCGACAACGCCTTCGTCGCCGCCGACACCACCGGCGTCAGCCCGCAGATCGACGGCTATGTCGTCGAGGTATTGGTCGCAGATAACCAGCGGGTCGCGCCGGGCCAGATCCTGATCCGGCTCGACGACGCCGACGCCCGCGCCAATCTGGCAGAGGCCGAGGCCAATCTGGCCGCCGTCACCGCCGCCGTCGGCAACGTCGACGCCCGCGCCGCCCAGGAACAGGCCGTCATCGCCTCGCGCGCCGCCGGCGTGGCCCAGGCCCGCGCCCGGGCTGAACTGGCGGCCCAGCAGGTCGACCGCTAC
>VFBG01000242.1 GCA_006515835.1 bacterium
GGCCGGGCCGCTGCATCGTGGGCCGGGTCCGGCGGCTCGGGCGTCGCCAATGCGGCACGGTCGGCGGCGGCGGCCTGGTGGCTGCGGCTCCATCCCTCGCGCGCGGCCTTCTTGCGCAGATTGGCCAGGCCGACATCGTACCGGCGGGCCACCTCGGGGCCGATCTGGCCCTCTTCGTAGGCCGCGCGGGCGCGGGCCCACACCTCGGGTCCGCGATATTTGCGCAGGCGATAGTGTTCCATGGCCGCCAATCTGGCGCCCGCCTGCGCCAGAATCGGACGTAGCCGTATCCGGAGTCGCCGGGATTTCACGAAACGTCGTCGAAGTCGCTCGCCGGGGCGTCGTCGAATTCCCTACCGGCAGAACCGCGTATCCGTCGCTTCCAGATGCAGATGGTCCCGGTGCACCGCATTGTAGTCGGGGCTCAGGACCGTGCCGAAGATCCGGCAGGCGTCGTCGCGGATCCGGCGCAGGAACCGCGCCTCGGCCTCGTCTCCGCTCCAGCCGTCGGTCACGGCGATGCGCCGCCCGTCCCTTAGCCGCACACCGGCGAAATCCAGCGCCTCGGCCCGGGAGTGGGCGCTGACCCGCGTGCTGCCGGCGCCGTTGTTCACCGCCCGGCAGGCGTAGGCCCCCATGTGATCGATCTGCACGACGTCCGAGCCCAGAATCTCCCGCGCCGCCGGCTCCAGCGACTGCCGCCGCCAGATGCTCAGCGCCAGGGCCGTCCGGCAGGTCATCTCCACATCCCCCGGCGCCATCCGCGCCACCGTCCCCATGTCCGCGCCCAGCACCCCGCTGGCGGTCAGGCCGCAGGTCGCCGAGTTCGTCCGGTCGGGCACGGGCCGGAAGGTCACCCGCGCCGCCGTCAGCTGAGCCATGCACTGCTGCAGGTCGGCGCTCTCCCGCAGCACCGCGGTCCGCGTGTCCCCGCCGAGCGGCAGATCGATCAGCGCACCCACCAGCGGCGCCTCGGTGCGCGAGGGGGCGGCGGGATAGCGGGCCGGTGCCGGCCGCTCGACCCGCATCGGATTACAGGCCGCCAGCAGCAGGGCCGTGGAGACACCGGTGGCGATCAGGCGAAGAGCGGGGCGCATGACGCGGAGGCTAGGGTGATTTGCGGCGGGCGAGAATCCCGGGGCGGCGAGGCGCGGGTTCATCACAATGCGCACAACGGGGACACAACGAACACGACGGGTTCTGCGAGACTGAGAGAGTCGGACCCATCGCCGAAGCGTCGGGCCTGAAGGCGGCGAAGCCGCAATGGCATTCGAGGGGCAGAGGACGCCGACAGAGGCTCCATCCCCGCGCCCGTCGTGTCCTTTGTGACCCCGTTGTGCCCGTTGTGATGAACCTTCCGGCCGCGGCCAGAAAAAAGGGCGGCCCCTGCGAGCCGCCCCTTGTCCGTATCAGCTGTCCAGGAAGCTCCGCAGCTTCCGGCTCCGGCTCGGATGCTTCAGCTTGCGCAGCGCCTTGGCCTCGATCTGGCGGATGCGTTCGCGGGTAACCGAGAACTGCTGGCCGACCTCTTCCAGGGTGTGGTCGGTGTTCATGCCGATGCCGAAGCGCAGGTTTCGCGCAGGTTCGACTGGATGGCCGCGTCGATCGGCAGGATGGCGTTCTTGTCCTCGATGAAGTCGCCCAGGTGGCTGTCTTCCTCGTCGCCGATCGGCGTCTCGAGGCTGATGGGCTCCTTGGCGATCTTCAGGACCTTGCGGACCTTCTCCAGCGGCATGGCCAGCTTCTCGGCCAGCTCTTCCGGGGTCGGCTCGCGACCGATCTCGTGCAGCATCTGGCGGCTGGTGCGGACGATCTTGTTGATCGTCTCGATCATGTGGACCGGGATGCGGATGGTCCGCGCCTGGTCGGCGATCGAGCGGGTGATCGCCTGACGGATCCACCAGGTGGCGTAGGTCGAGAATTTGTAGCCGCGGCGGTACTCGAACTTGTCGACCGCCTTCATCAGGCCGATGTTGCCTTCCCTCGACCATTTCCTTCTTGGCCTGACGGGCCTCGCGTTCGCCCTTCTGCACCGTCTGGACGATGCGGCGGTAGTCATCGATGGGCAGGCCGGCCTCGGTGGCCACGGCGGCGACGTCGCCGCGGATCTGGGCGATCTGGGCCTGTTCGTTGTCGCTGAACTTGGTCCAGCGGACGCCCATCTCCTTGACCCGGTCGGCCCAGGTCGGATCCAGCTCGGCACCGAAATAGGATTTCAGGAACTCGGGTCGCGAGATGCCGTAGCTGTCGGCGAGGCGCAGCAGCCGGCCTTCCAGACCCATCAGTCGCTTGTTGATCGCATATAGCTGCTCGACCAGCGCCTCGATGCGGTGGTTGTTCAGCTTCATCGTCTTCAGCCGGCCCGAGATGCCCGACGTCAGGGCGTCATAGGCCTTCTGGTCCTTGGCCGAGAGCGCCTCGCCCTTCAGCCGGCTTTCGACCAGCTTGTCCTGCAGCTTGCGGAACGCGCCGAAGTCGCCGGCCACCGCGTCAAGCACTTCCATGACGCCGTCGCGCAGCTCCGCCTCGAGCGCCGAGATCGACATCCCGCCGCCATCATCAAAGTCCTCGTCCTCTTCGTCATCCGTTTCCGGCTTGGGCTCGGCGCCCTCTTCCGGCTCCTCGGCCGGGGCCGGGATGGCGCCCGCGGGCGGCTGGTTGTGCGGCAGGGACGAGGGGTTCAGCACGCCATAGGTGGCGTCCAGGTCGAT
>VFBG01000078.1:0-913 GCA_006515835.1 bacterium
CGGACGTCAGCTTGGGCATGGGGCTGGTTTAGGGCGGTTCTGAAGGAGGCTCCATACCTTTCGTCATCCCGGGGCGCGAAGCGACCCCGGGACCCAGCGACGCGCGACAGCGCGAACCTGCCGCAAGCGCCGCAGTTCCAGTCATCGCCTTCGCCCTGCTCCGGCGCCGCTGGGTCCCGGCCTTCGCCGGGATGACGAAAGAACGGAGTTGGGGCGGATTCCCCTTATGTCACTGCGACGCAAATCCAGTTGACCCGGCGCCTTCCGCATGGCCTGTCCCGCCTCCCATGACCGTGTTCAACACCCAGACCCGCGCTACCCTGAAAGACCTGCTGCATCTCGCATGGCCGGTGGTGCTGGCGCGCGTCGGCATCATGACGATGGGGCTGACCGATGTGATCGTGGTCGGCAATTTCTCGGGGCTGGAGCTGGCGTTCAGTTCGCTGGCGCTGGCGCCGACGTCGATCATCATCACCACGGCCGTGGGGCTGATGATGGGGGTGCAGGTGATGACCGCGCGCCTGCTGGGCGAGGGCCGCCGCAGCGAGGTTGGCGGGGTGCTGCGGCGCGGCGTGACCTATTCGCTCCAGCTGGGCTTCGCCTCGATGTTCGGCCTGATCCTGATCGGGCCCTGGGCGCTGCAACACATGGGACTGGCCGATGGCCTGGCCGAGGGCGCCTCGCCGGTGCTGGTGGTTTTCGCCCTGTCCATGCCCGGCTATCTGGTCAGCGTGGCGGCGCAGTTCTTCCTCGAAGCCATGCACCGGCCGCGCGCGGGCATGTGGGCCATGTGGATCGCCAACGGCCTCAATCTGGCGCTGAACCTGCTGCTGGTGCCCGACCTGCTGGGGATCGGCCTTGACGGTGCCGTGGCCTCGGCCTGGGCGACCTTCGTGGCCCGGACGTCGCTGGC
>VFBG01000078.1:936-7670 GCA_006515835.1 bacterium
CCGCCTGCCCGAGGCGCGGGCGCTGGGCGTGTTCAACCGGCCGAAGCGCGACCGGCCCGCCGAGCGCGAGCAGCGCAAGATCGGCTATGGCGCAGGCTCCAGCTATTTCATCGAGGTCGGGGCCTTCGCCGCCATGACCTTCATCGCCGGCCAGCTGGGGGCCATCGAGACCTCGGCATGGGCCATCGTGCTCAATGTCTCGGCCATGGTCTTCATGCTGCCGATGGGACTGTCGGCCGCGACCGCGGTGCTCGTCGGGCGCGCCTATGGGGCCGGGGACGGACGCGGCGTGATGCGCGCCGGTCTGGTCGGGATCGGGGTGGTGACCGCCCTGACCCTGACGGTCGCCCTGCTGGTCTGGCCGGGCGCGCCACTGATCGCCAGCGCCTACAACCGCGATCCGGAACTGCTGGCGGTCGTCATTCCGGCGCTGGTGCTGACGACCCTGTTCTTTGTCGCCGACGGGATCCAGGTGGTTTCGGCCTCCGCCAACCGGGCTGCCGGCGACGTCTGGTGGCCCACCATCATGCATTTCCTGTCGTACAGCGTGGTGATGATGCCGCTGGGCTGGTGGTGGGCGCACGAGGCCGGGGTCAACGGCCTGGTCTGGGCCATCATCGTCGCCAGCCTGGTTTCGGCGGTGCTGCTGACCGGACGGTTCGTGCGAGTAGCGCGGCGGCTTCAGTCGGCGGGAGGCTGATCCGGGCGCTCGTCGGGGCAGGGGGCCTTGCTCGGCTTGCGCACCTCGCTGGTCGCCAGCATGACGGAGGCGCAGGCGAACATGACGGCGGCCATGCTGCCGGAATCTTCCCCGGACCAGATCGTCAGGAAGAGAGCGCCAAAACCGGCAAGGATTCCGGCCAACGCCCAGGACAGACCACGTGACATCATTTCGCTCCTTCGGCACGGCCGGGAAACGGCCTGATGATGTAAAGGAACCTGTACACCCTTGGGTGCCAGATGTAAAGCGTCCTAGACATCTTGGCGGTGCAATGCCGGTCGGCCGGCAAGCAAGGTGACGCCGCCGTCGCATCACCCTATATCGGTCGCCTTCCCAGCATCCCGGACCGCCATGCCCCGCATTCTGATCACCTCAGCCCTGCCGTACATCAACGGCATCAAGCATCTGGGGAATCTGGCGGGGTCGATGCTGCCGGCGGATGTCTATGCGCGGTTCAAGCGGGCGCAGGGGCATGAGGTCCTCTACATCTGCGCCACCGACGAGCACGGCACCCCGGCCGAGCTGGCCGCCGCTGCCGCCGGTCAGGACGTGCGGACCTATTGCGAAGAGCAGCACGAGGTCCAGAAGGCGGCGGGGCAGGCCTTCGGTCTCAGCTATGACTGGTTCGGCCGCTCCTCGAACGCGCCCAACCACCGGCTGACCCAGCAATTCGCCGACGTTCTTGAGAAGAACGGCCTGATTGAGGAGCGGGTCGACCGGATGATCTATTCCGTCGACGACGCCCGCTTCCTGCCCGACCGCTATGTCGAGGGCACCTGTCCGCACTGCGGCCACGTCGGCGCGCGCGGCGACCAGTGCGACAACTGCGGGCGGCTGCTGGATCCCACCGATCTGATCGAGCCGTATTCGGCGGTGTCGGGCTCGCGCAATCTCGAGGTCCGGGACACGCGTCACCTGTATCTGCTGCAGACCAAGCTGGCCGACCGGATCCGGGCGTGGATCAATTCCAAGACCGACTGGCAGACGCTGGCCCGCTCCATCGCTCTGAAACACCTCGACGAAGGCCTGATCGACCGCGGCATCACCCGCGACCTCAAGTGGGGCGTGCCGGTGGTGGGGCCTGATGGCGGCCCGCGCCCAGGTATGGAAGGCAAGGTCTTCTACGTCTGGTTCGATGCCCCGATCGAATATATCGGCGCGACCGAGGAATGGGCCGATGCGACCGGGACCACCTGGCGCAACTGGTGGCGCACCGACGAGGGGGCGGACGACGTCCGCTATGTCCAGTTCATGGGCAAGGACAATGTCGCCTTCCACACCGTCAGCTTCCCGGCGACCATCCTGGGCTCCGGCGAGCCGTGGAAGACGGTCGATACGCTGAAGGCCTTCAACTGGCTCAACTGGTACGGCGGTAAGTTCTCGACCAGCCAGAAGCGCGGGGTCTTCATGGATCAGGCGCTGGAACTGCTGCCCGCCGACTACTGGCGCTGGCACCTGACAGCCTATGGGCCCGAGCATTCTGACGCCGCCTTTACCTGGGAACAGTTCCAGTCGACGACGAACAAGGACCTGGCCGATGTGCTGGGCAATTTCGTCAATCGCATCGTCAAATTCGCCGAGAGCAAGTTCGACGGCGTTGTGCCGGACGCAGGCGAGCCCGGGCCGCTGGAGACTAAGCTGGAGGCCGATCTGCGCGCCGGCATCGCCGAGGCCACGGCCCAGTTCGAGGCCATGGAGTTCCGCAAGGCGGCCGTGGCACTGCGCGCCGTCTGGGTGCTGGGCAATGAGTATCTGCAGGAGGCGGCACCCTGGACCGCCTTCAAGACCGATGTGGATCGCGCCGCCGTCGGCGTGCGCACCGGCCTTAACCTCGTGGCCCTGTTCGCCCGGCTGGCGGCACCTGTCATGCCGCATTCGGCGGTGAAGATCGGGGCGGCTGTAGGCGCGACGGATCTCAGCTGGCCGACGGCGGACGAGCCGCTGCTGGACGCGCTGCCGCGGGGTCAGACGGTCGCGGCGGCGGGCGTGCTGTTCACCAAGATCGAGGACACCCAGGTGGCCGAGTGGTCCGAACGCTTCGGCGGCGCGGACGCTTGATCGTGGACCGGTCCGCCGCCCTGATCAGGCTGCTGGCCGAGGATCAGGCCGAGGATCGTGCGGTGCTGGCGGGCGAGCCCGCCTATGTGGGCCTGCGGGAGAGGGACCGGGCGCGCCGTGAAGCGGTGATGGCCTTGCTGGCGGACGGTTGGCCGGACGACGCGGAAGCCCTTTACGCCGCCGCATGGGTCCTGAACCATGGCGACCTGACCGGGGAGGCTGCTCTTGGCAGCCGGCTTGCGGCGCGGGCGGCGGAGCTCGGACGGCCCGGCGCGCTCTGGCTGGCGGCCGCAGCGCTGGACCGGTCGTTGATGTATGCGGAACAGCCTCAGAAATTCGGGACGAACATCGTGCCCGACGGCATCGGCTGGCGGCTCTGGGATGTCGATCCTGCGACCACGGACGCGGATCGGGTCGCCAACGACGTGCCGCCTCTGGCCGAGATGCAGGCCCGCGCGGCTGCGATTACGACGCCCCAGCCCGAAATGGCCGGGGCACCGGCGTCGCTCAGGCGGGCGATGCGGCGGTGGGGGACGTTGCCGGAGGCGTAGCCGCAGCCGGGGGCGCGTCCGTGCTCTCAACACCCTTCAGGAATTTGGCCTTCTCTTCCTCGCTGATGTCGAGGAAGGCCGGGGCCGAGGCGTTGAAGGCGTCCATGCGGTCGGTCCGCACGATCACCGAGCGCGCGCCGTCCCAGATCATGTGCACGGCGACATAGAGGACGATGACCAGACCGACGTAGCCGATCCAGCGGTGTTTGGTCAGCAGCTTGGCGATGAAGGTCGCGGCGACGCCCATCAGGGCGATCGACAGGATCAGGCCGAAGACCATGATCCAGGGATGTTCGTGGGCCGCGCCGGCCACGGCCAGGACGTTGTCCAGCGACATGGTGACGTCGGCGATCATGATCTGGATCAGGGCCGCGGCGAAGGTCTTGCGCTTGATGCCCAGGGCTTCGGGCGGGGGGCCGCCGCCGTGGTGGGCGGACAGGGCGGTCTCCAGCTCGGCCTCGGCCTCGGCCTGGTCGTGGGTCTTCTGCTCCTGCAGTTCGCGCCACATCTTCCAGCAGACCCACAGCAGCAGGATGCCGCCGGCCAGCAGCAGGCCGATGATGGCCAGCAACTGCACGGTGATCAGGGCGAAGCCGATGCGCAGCACGACGGCGGCGGCCAGGCCGATCAGGATGGCCTTCTTGCGCTGTTCGGGTGCCAGGGCGGCGGCGGCGAGGCCGACGGCCACGGCATTGTCGCCTGCCAGCACCAGATCGATCATCAGCACCTGGCCGAGGGCAGTGGCCTGGCTGGCGAGTTCGGGAGACGAGAGAAATTCCATGGCGCGCGTCTAGGGCAGTGAGGGGGGCAGGAGCAAGCGGTGTTCGGTCAGGCCGTCAGGATGACTGTTTCCTGTTGGCCTCGTAAAGCGCCACCGCGGCGGCGTTGGAGACGTTCAGGCTCTCAAATCCGCCTGGCATCGGGATACGGGCCATGGTGTCGCAGTGTTCGGCGACCAGCCGGCGGATGCCGTCGCCTTCCGAGCCCATGACCAGCACGGTCGGACGCTCATCCAGCGCCTGTTCCAGCGTCAGTTCGGCCGAGCCGTCGAGGCCGACAGCGCGCCAGCCCATGTCGGCCAAGGTCTCCAGTGCCCGGCTGAGATTGGTCACCCGCGCGCAGGGCAGCCGCTCCGTCGCGCCGGCCGAGGCCTTGGCCAGGGCACCGGCGAGGGCGGGCGAATGACGGTCCTGAACCACGATGCCCTTGGCGCCGAACGCCAGGGCCGAGCGGAAGATGGCACCGACGTTCTGTGGGTCGGTCAGCTGGTCGAGCATGACGATGACGCCGCCGTCGCCGGCGATATCCTCAAGCGCCACGCCTTCCAGCGGCTGGACCTTGAACGCGAGCCCCTGGTGCACCGCGCCGGGCGGCAACATGCGATCGAGGGCCTGGACCTCGATGATCTCGATCTTGTGGCCGTTGGCCAGCTTGTCGCGCTCCAGCTCGGCGGCGCGGTCGGCGGTTGCCAGCAGTCTGCCCATGCCCTTACGGGCGGGATTGGCCAGGGCGGCGATGACCGGATGGCGACCCCAGACGAAATTGTCGGCGTCGGCCTTGGCGCGCGAGGCGCGCGGCGCGGAATCAGAGAAGGCCTTCGGCTTGGGATTGGGGTTCCAGCCGCCACGGTCGGGACCGCCTGCGGACGGAGCCTTGGCGCCCCCTCCGGGCCCGCCGGAGCGGGGCGCGGACCTGTCGCCAAAGGCCGGTTTTTTGCCCGATTTCCGGTCGTTGCGTTCTGGATTTCTCGACACTATAAGACGCCCTCCGATTTGGAGCCCTGAGGGCTTTCGGGTCTGGCGCCCCTCCTAAACCAGGCGACGCAGGAACCCGAGAGCTTTTGTTGTTTCGACGGCCGAAAGGTCGCCGGCGCATCGGTCCGACGGTTCGAAAACGCGCTGGGGGAATGTCCCGAGTGGCAAAGGGGGGGGACTGTAAATCCCCTGCGTAAGCTTCGCAGGTTCGAGTCCTGCTTCCCCCACCACGCGGTTTCGAAACGAAGGTCCGGACCCCATATCGGGTCGGCTGCGGAGGGCTGAGACGCCCGACGCAGTCTCCGTGCGGGTATAGTACAATGGTAGTACAGCAGCCTTCCAAGCGGATTTTGCGGCTTCTCATAGCTCCTCATCCCGACCGCGCCGGCCCCTCAAACCCTTATAGCGCTTGGCTTTGACCTCCTCATGTGAGACTCTCTTACTCGCTCCTATTCGCATGATTGCGGAGCCAGAAAAGAGACAGATCCATGCCGGTCCTGCATCTGACTGACATAGCAGTTCGGGCTCTCAAGCCGACAGACGGGTACGTTTCCTATTGGGATGACACGACGCCGGGCTTTGGAATCCGTGTCGGGAAGCGATCGAAGACTTGGATGGTAATGCGTGGCCGCAACCGCGAGCGCGTCTCCATCGGCAAGTACGGAGACCTTTCGCTCGCCGAAGCGAGGGCAGAAGCCAAGCGGCTACTTTCGACCGCTCCCGAACCCAAGGCTGTCGCTCTGACCTTTGTCAAAGCCCGCGAGCGTTTCATCGAAGAGAACTATCGGGACACCAAGCCCCGCACCAAAGCGGAGGCCGAGCGGCTCCTTAAGAAACATTTCAAGGACCTCGACCACCGCCAGCTTCACTCGATCGACGACGCGGACGTGAAGAGGGAGCTCGACAAGCTCTCTGACACCCCCTCAGAACAGCTTCACGTCTTCCGTACGGCCCGGTGCTTCTTCCGTTGGTGCGTCCGGCCGCCAAGGCGGTACATCAAGCACAGCCCTATGGAGGGGTACGAGCCGCCGTCGAGCGACAAGCGGGGCACCCGCATCCTTTCGGATGACGAGCTCAAAGCCGTCTGGAAAGCCGCTCAGACGCCCCCACACGCGATTATCCAGCTTTTGATACTCTGGGGGACACGGAATACCGAAACGATAGTCACCGAGCGAAAATGGGCCTCTGGCGCGGTCCTCACCATTCCAGGGGAGCACACCAAGAACGGTAGGGACCACAGTATCCCCATTTGCCCCTTGGCACAGGAGACGCTCGACCTCTTCCCCGAGGGGACACACTTCTTCCGTTCCCGGTGGGGGGACGGCCACCTTTCCTTCGCCGGTCTCGCCAAGATCAAGGCGGAGGTCATGAAGGCGAGTGGCACGAAGGACTGGCAGACCCGCGATCTACGTCGGACTTTCCGGTCCAATATGGCCCGGCTCAAGGTGCCGCGGGACTTGGCAGAGCTTCTCATCAATCATGCCCCGCCCGTCCTGGACGACATCTATGATCGATACGACCGCCTCGAGGAGAAGCGGGAAGCCCTCGCCAAGTACGAGGCATTTCTGATATCGTTGCTCGCCCAGGGTCGAACCTGAGTGTCGCGACACTCCAGAAATGGAGTACCGCGATGAGGTTCTTATCGAAGAA
>VFBG01000079.1 GCA_006515835.1 bacterium
GACGCCGCACAGCTCGGAGCACTGGCCGTAGAAGACGCCGGTGCGGTCCGCGCGGAACCAGGTCTCGTTGACCCGGCCGGGGACGGCGTCGGTCTTCAGGCCGAACGCCGGCAGGGCGAAGGCGTGAATCACGTCGGTGGCGGTGACCAGCACCCGCACCGTCTTTCCAACCGGCACCACGATCGGCTCGTCGGCGGCCAGGCGATACAGGCTGTGCGGCATGCCGCGGGCGGCGATCTCGTTTTCCGGCAGCATGTTGGAGACGTATTCGGCGATGCCCTGGTCCGGATACTCATAGGACCAGTTCCACTGGTTGCCCGTGGCCTTCACCGTCAGGTCCGGCGTCGGCATGTCGTGATAGGCGAACAGCAGCCGGAACGAGAACAGCGAGATGCCCACCAGGATCAGGACCGGCAGGACCGTCCAGACGATCTCGATCAGGGTGTTGTGGCTCCACCTGGCCGGAACCGGATTGGCCTTCTTGTTGTAGCGGATGCAGATCCAGATCAGCAGGCCCAGCACCAGCAGGCTGATGAAGGTGATGATCGGCATCAGGATGGCGTCATGGAAGAAATGCGCCTCGACCTTCAGCGGCGAAGCCGCCGGCTGCAGGCCGATGTTGCCGTCGGTTGGTTGACCGACCAGCTCCTGCGCCCACGTCGGCGTAGCGGAGAAAACGGCCAGGCTCAGGGCGGTGATGCCACCGCCGATGATCGCCCGGGCCCGCGTGCCCATCCCCATGCGAGATATCCTCATTTAACCGTTTCGCCGCAAACGCTTGCGAGTTAATCGCAAACAGTCGCCGGGACCCGGCGGTCCACAGCGGTACTTTGCGCGGTCCATATCGCCCCCTCCTGCGATTGCCAAGCGATTGCGGATGGATTGAACGCCGCAGGACATTCCGCCGCTGGATTAAATCTGCGTCATGCTATGACAGCTACCTTGCGTGACCAGATACCTTGCGATACGTCTTCGTCATCACAAGGAGGGCCCACAGTGCCTGAAACAATCGAGATACAGCTGAAGAAGGGGGTCCTGACGTTGTGCGTCCTGGCCTTGCTGAACCGGCACGACAGCTACGCTTATGAGATCGCCTCGACGCTTTCCGACGCGATCGACATGGGCGAGGGCACCATCTACCCGCTGATGCGGCGGATGCAGTCCGACGGACAGGTGGAGACCTATCTGGTCGAATCGCCGTCCGGCCCGTCACGCAAATATTATCGACTGACCGACGCCGGCCGCCGTGCGCTTGACGCCCAGACGACCGAATGGCGCGCTTTCGCCCGGGCGGTCGAATCTGTCCTGGACGGTCAGGCGCAAACCGCCGCGCCGGTCCCGACCACTGACGATGTCACAGCCGAAAGGGGAGCTGAACAATGACCCGCGCCGAATTCATGGGCCGGTTGAGGCGAGGACTGGTCGGCATGCCGACCGCGGCCGCCGCCGACATCGCCTCCGACTACGAGATCCATTTCGAGGACGGCCTGGCCGCCGGCCGCACCGAGGCCGAAGTGGCCACGGCGCTCGGCGATCCGGACCGTCTGGCCCGCGAGCTGCGCGCCGAAGCCGGCGCCCAGCGCTGGCATCAGGAAAAGAACCCCTCGGCCGCGGCCGGCGCCATCTTCGCGGTGCTGGGGCTCGGGGCGATCGACATCCTGATCCTGCTGCCCATCCTGATGAGCGTGGCCATGACCCTGTTCGGCATGTTCATGGCGGCCATCGGCGTCTTCATCGGCGGCGGCGCGATCATGGTCGCGGGACCGTTCGCCGGCTTCCCCGGCGGAGCCGCTGCCGCGATCCTGGCGGGCCTCGGCCTCATGGCCGGTGCCACCGCCCTGGCTGCCGTGACGGCGATCTTCACCGTCTGGCTGGTCAATGGCGTCGTCTGGTTCGCCCGCCTTCACTACCGGCTGCTGAAGCCGGCGCTCGACCCCCAGCCGCAGTTTCAGGCGTAGGAGAGACACAGATGATCAAGACGCTTTTCATCATCGCGGGCGCCGGCGTCGTGCTGTGCGCCGGCTCCCTCGCCGGGGCCGCGGCCCTGGGCGGAGCGGACCTCAAGCACAACGACTGGACCTGGTCCGTCAATGAGAACGAAGACGGTGACGGCAATTTCCGCATGCGGCGCGGCGAGGGACAACCTGACGTGACCCGCACCCTCACCTGGGCCGGCGGTGACCGTCTGCAGATCGAGGTTCCCGGGGACGTCATCTATGTCCAGGGCGCAAACCCGGGCGTGGTGGTGACCGGGCCCAGGGATCTGGCCGATCGCATCCGCATCGTGGGCGACCGGCTGACCCTCGACGACGATGACAACACCGAGCACGGCTACATCCGCTGGACCGGCGACGGCTTCCGCGTCTGGAGCGCCGAAGACCAGCTCAAGGTCACGGTAACAGCCCCGGCCGTCACCAGCTTCGATGTGGTCGGCTCTTCGGACCTGATGATCCGCGACTATGACCAGCCCGCCATGAACCTGATCCTGTCCGGCTCGGGCGACATCACCGCCCGCGGCGCCGCCCGCGCGGTGCAGGTCGATGTTTCTGGCTCAGGTGACGTCGATCTGGCGGCCCTGAACACGGTGGACGCCGATGTCCGGGTCTCGGGATCGGGCGACGTCCGGGTCGGCCCCACGGGCAAGGCCGCGGTCGATATCTCTGGCTCCGGCGACGTCGAACTGACGCGGCGGGCGACTGCGGTCAGCCGGACACTTTCCGGCTCGGGTGATATCGAACAGCAGTGACCCGGTGACGCGGGGACGGTCAGCCCCTACTTAGGCACCATGACCGTCCCCGTATCCCTCCCCGCGATTCTCGATTCCGCCGACGTCGGCTCAGACGAGGCCCTGTCCATCCTTCAGGACGCCCTGACCGGCGCCGACGACGGCGAACTGTTCCTCGAACGGTCTGAACTCGAATCACTGGTCTTCGACGACGGCCGGCTGAAGTCCGCGGCCTATGACGCCTCTGAGGGCTTCGGCCTTCGGGTCGTGGCAGGCGAGACCGCCGGCTACGCCCACGCCAATGAGATCAGCGGCCCTGCCATTCGCCGCGCCGGCGACAGCGCCGGCCTCGCCCGCGCAGGTCATGCCGGGGTCATCGCCGAAGCGCCCCGCGCCACCAACCAGCAGCTCTATTTGCCGGTCGACCCCCTCGCCTCACCGGCCTTCTCCGACAAGATCGCCCTGCTGGCCGAGATCGACGCCTGGGCCCGCGCCCGTGACCCGCGCGTCGTCCAGGTCTCCGCCAGCATGGTCGGCGAGCGCCGCCATATCGAAATCCTGCGCGGTGACGGCCGGCGCGTCACCGACATCCGCCCGCTGGTCCGGCTTAACGTCTCCGTCACGGTCGAGAAGGACGGCAAGCGCGAGAGCGCCTCATCCGGCGCCGGCGGCCGGGCCGGGTTCGAGACCTGGATCGCGCCGGACCGCTGGCAGTGGCAGGTCGACGAGGCCCTGCGTCAGGCGCTGGTCAATCTGGAGGCCGTCGACTGCCCCGCCGGCGAGATGGACGTGGTGCTGGGCGCCGGCTGGCCGGGCGTGCTGCTGCACGAAGCCATCGGCCACGGCTTCGAGGGCGATTTCCACCGCAAGGGCAGCTCCGTCTTCACCGGCATGATGGGCAAACGGGTCGCGGCACCGGGCGTCACCGTCGTCGACGACGGCTCCATCGCGGGCCGTCGCGGCTCCCTGTCGGTCGATGATGAGGGCACGCCGACGTCACGCACGGTCCTGATCGAGGACGGGATCATGGTCGGGCTGATGCACGACCGCCTGTCTGCGCGTCAGCTCGGCGCCCGCGCCACCGGCAACGGCCGCCGACAATCCTTCGCCCACATGCCGATGCCGCGCATGACCAACACCTTCATGGAAGGCGGCAAGGACTCGCAGGCCGAAATGATCGCCTCGACGAAGCGCGGTCTCTACGCAGCCAATTTCGGCGGCGGTCAGGTCGACATCACCAATGGCAAATTCGTCTTCCAGTGCACCGAGGCCTACCTCATCGAGGACGGGAAGATCACCGCCCCGGTGCGCGGCGCGACCCTGATCGGCGACGGTGCCACGGCCCTGCAACACGTCCAGATGATCGGCGACGACTTCGCCTTCGACCCCGGTGTCGGCGTCTGCGGCAAGGGCGGTCAGGGCGTGCCGGTCGGCATCGGCCAGCCGTCGCTGAAGATCGCGGGGCTGACGGTGGGCGGGACGGCTGTCTGAGGGAATAGGCAACAGGCAACAGGCAACAGATCAGGGCGTCAGGGCCCCTTGGGCTCAACCGCTGAATCTCGCGACCAGGTCTCGTCCTGCTGCCTGTTGCCTGTTGCCTGTTGCCTCACTTCCACTCCGGCCCCACCACCTCGAACCCGCGCGCCACCAGTCCGTCCAGCACGCCGCCTTCGTCCGCCAGCAGGCGAATCGGGGCCACGCCCATGGTTACGCCGGGCGAGATCATGGCGGTCTCGATCGCGGCCGCCCATTGCTGCCTCAGCTGGGGCGCGATCTCGGGGTCGCCCCACGGCCAGCACTGGTTCAGCGCCCGGTCGATCGGAGAGGCGACGACGTCGGCGACGCGAAGGGCGCGCCAGTCCTCGGCTCGTATACGCGGCGGCGGATCACATCCATGGCGTCGTCCGCGCTTCGGCCCCGATTGTAGCCGGCCTTGTCCTGCATAAGGTCGAAGCCGACGAACAGCAGGCTTTTCGTCCGCCAGTCCTGATTGCGATCATTGGCCATGATCGCTTCCAGTCGCGCCTGATAGTCGGGTGACAGATAGTCGGCCGAGGTCTGCCCCTGCGGCATCATGCCGATGGTCCGGGCACGCCAGATGACGCGCAGAATGTCGCTGACCGAGGCCTGCCCCACCTGCGGTGACAGGATCTGGTTCGATCGCGCCGCGGCCGCCTCGAGATCATCGGGACGCCAGGCCAGATCGCGCGGAATGCCGGTGATGGCCCCGACCAGGATCAGGGTGCTGTCGCCCCGCTCGGGCGTCTGGGCCCCGGATCGATCCGGCAGGGCCGTCGCGGTCAACAGGACGAGAACCGAGAGAGCGGCAACAAAATTTCTCACGTCTATACCTGCTTCATTTCAATAGAACCGAGTAACGGCGCGCCCATTTCAGGACACAACCGTGACGGTTCCGTAATGATGACTGCGATTTAATCCACCTGTCCGTCTTGTAACTGGAGAGGGACGCGACAGGACGCCACACCTTCGTCACACGACGAGGGGAATCCTGCAATGACCAAGACCATCCTGCTGGCGACGACGGCCATCCTGTTCAGCGCCGGCGCGGCCTTGGCCCAGACTCCCCCGCCGGCCCCCGCGCCGCAGGCCGACTCGGCCCAACAGGGCGTGCTGGTCTTCACCCCCGATTTCTTCGCCGACCAGCGCCCGAACACGGCGCTGGACATGGTCAGCCGCGTTCCGGGCTTCTCGGTCCAGGACGGCGACGGCTCGCGCGGCTTCGAGGGCGCGGTGGGCAACATCCTGATCAACGGCTCGCGACCGGCGTCCAAGAACGACACCGGTTCCTCGGTCCTGTCGCGAACCCTGGTGCCCCAGGTCGAACGCATCGAACTGATTCGGGGCGGGGCTCCGGGCATTGACATGCAGGGCTATTCCGTCGTCGTGAACGTCATCACCCGCAGCCAGGCCAGCACCGAACAGATCCTGACGGCCAATATGGCCTTCTTCGAAGGCGGCACCGATCGCGGGTTCGGCCAGTACCAGTTCACGCGCCGCGACGGCGACCGGGTCTGGGGCTTCACCATCGCCGACGGCGTGGCCATCGATGACTCCAACGGCGTGGGCCGCGTCATCCGCCGCGACGCCAACGGCGTCGTCCTGCGCGACGAGGGCTACTACAGCGACCAGACCGGTGGCGGCCAGGCCGTGCGGGTCAATTTCGCCGACGCCTTCATGGGCGGCAAGATCGACCTCACCGCCCGCTACGGTCTGAACGACTACAGCCAGTACAGCCTCCAGGACGGACCGACGATTCTGCGCGACAATCGCTTCGCCGAAGAAGGTTCGAGCGGCGAGGTCGGCGCAGTCTTCACCCGCCCGATGGCGGAAGGCCTGACGTCGGAAACCCGCCTGATCCGCGAGTGGAACGATTTCGAGAACGCCTCCACCTCCCTGACGACGACGAACGGCATTGCCGGCCCCGAGCAGCGCTTTGGCTCCGAGGGCAATGCCTCCGAGACGATCCTGCGGTCTCTGCTGCGCTGGGAACGGTCGCCGGCCCTGACGTTGGAGGCGGGCGGCGAAATCGCCTACAACATGCTGGAGATCGACCAGGCGCTCACCGACGGCGGGGTCGTCATTCCCCTGCCGTCCGACCAGATCATGGTCGAGGAGACCCGGGGCGAACTCTTCGGCAAGGCGACCTGGCGCGTGCGGCCGGACCTGAACGTCGAGGGCGGCCTTCGGCTCGAGGCCTCGACCATCACCCAGTCCGGCGACGCCGATCAGGAGAAGAGCTTCTACTACGCCAAACCGCGGCTGCAGCTGACCTGGACGCCGCGTCCGCAGAATCAGGTCCGGTTCCGTTTCGAGCGCGACATCGGCCAGCTGGATTTCGGTGACTTCGCCGCCGGCGCGGACCTGGAGGACGAACAGGTCTTTGGCGGCAATGTGAACCTCGAGCCCGAGGAGCGCTGGATCTCCGAGCTCACCTATGAGCGCCGGTTCCTGGGCGATGGCATCGTCTCCATCGGCTACCGTCACGACGAGATCATCGGCGTCATCGACCGCCTGCCCCTGCCGATGGGACTGTCGGCGGTCGGCAACATCGGCGACGGGACGCTGGATCAGCTGGCCGTCAACGTTGTCGTGCCGCTGGACCGGGCCGGGTTCACGGGGGGCCAGTTCCAGTTCCGGAACACCTGGAACGACACCGCGGTAACCGACCCGACCTCGGGCCAGGAGCGACCCATCTCGGGCGTCAGGCCGTCGCAGCCCGCCTTCACCATCTCCCAGGACATCACCACCTGGAAGATCAACTGGGCGGTGACCTACCTCGAGAGCCTGAGGCAGTTCAACTATGCTCCGGACCAGGTATCGGGCTTCACCGGCAGCGACTATTTCGAGGCCAACATCGAATACAAGCCGACGCCCACGCTGGCGATCCGCGCCCAGGTCAACGTCTGGAACGACTTCCAGGTCGAGCGCACGGTCTTCGCCGACCGGACGCTGGCGCGCCCCATCGCCTTCACCGAACTACGCCCGTCGGACCCGCGCACCTTCTGGCAGATCCGGGTGCGCAAGACGTTCTGAGCAGGCGCCTCCGGATCGCCCGAAGTCTGACGGCGATTTAATCCACCTGTCCGGCTTGTAACTGTATGCGCGGCCACTTGCCGGGCACCGTTCGCCCATCAGGGGAGGAACGTATGACCAAGGCGATCTGGCTTGCGGGGGCGGCCCTGTGCGCGCTGCTGAACGGCCCCGCCATGGCCCAGACCGCGCCCGTCCAGAGCGCTCCCGCCGCCAGTGAGGCCCGGCAGGGCGTGCTGATCTTCGAGCCCGGCTTCTTTGCCGACGCCCGCCCCGATACGGCCCTCGACATGATCGCCCGCCTGCCGGGCTTCGCCTTCGAGTCTGGCGACAGCGGGACGCGCGGCCTGGCGGGCACGGCCGGCAATGTTCTGATCGACGGCGCCCGCCCGTCGACGAAAAGCGACAGCCTTGACCAGATCCTGCGCCGCATCTCGGCCGCCGGCGTCGCCCGCGTCGAGCTGATCCGGGGCGGTGCGCCCGGGATCGACATGCAGGGCCGTTCTGAGGTCGCCAATGTCGTCCTGATCCGCACCGTGACCACGGAGCGGGTGATCGAGGCCAACACCTACATCTATCCTGACGGCTACCTCGGCCCCGTGTTGTCGGCGCGGTATTCGCGACGCGAGGGCGACGACCAGGTCGAGGGCTCGATCAGCGGCTTCTCGGACCGCACGGACGGCACCGGGGACGGCTTCCGACGCCGGTACGACCCGGCCGGAAATCTGATCCAGGACGCCGACCTGGTGCTGTGGGACCGGATCCGGAACCTGCGCGCGACCGGTGCCGTCCAGCGCCGCGTTGGTGAAGGACTGCTGCGCGTCAACGGCCTGCTGGGCTGGTTCGGCAATGAGAACTCGCAGGACCTGCTGATCCGCTCGGGCGCCGGCATCGACAGCTTCAACGATGAGGAAGCGAACGACGTCAACAGCGAACTGGGCGTCAACTGGACCCGCGACCTCGGTCCCCGCACGGGCCTCGAACTGACCGGGCTGCAGCGCTATTCGACCGAGGAGTACACGGGTGTCTCGGAAAGCAGCGGCGACAGCTCGACCTTCACCGCCGACTCGACCGCGGGCGAGTCCATCGGCCGCGCCATCCTGCGCTTCCGCCCCAGTGACCGCTGGTCCTTCGAAACCGGCGGCGAGGTCGCCTACAACTTCCTCGACAGCGCGACTGCCTATTCCGAAAACGGCGTGCCGATCCCGCTGCCGTCATCATCGGTCAAGGTCGAGGAACTGCGCGGGGAGGTCTTCGGCCAGGCGACCTGGCGACCCTCCCCGACCCTGACCATCGAGGGCGGCCTGCGCGTCGAGGTGTCGGAGATCAGCCAGTCGGGCGACAGCGACCAGAGCAAGTCCTTCGTCTATCCCAAGCCCCGCATCCAGGCGACCTGGACGCCCTGGACCGGCCACCAGTTCCGCTTCCGCGCCGAACGCGAGGTGGGGCAGCTGGACTTCGGCGACTTCATCGCCTCGGCCGATATCGACATCGGCCAGGTCGAGGGCGGCAACCCCGATCTGGAGCCCGAAAAGTCGACCGTGATCGAGGCCATCTATGAGCGCCGTTTCTGGGGCGAGGGCGTGTTCGACGTCACCGTCAGCCACGCCGAGATCGAGGACGTGGTGGACGTCATCCCCCTGACCGGCGGCTTCGACGGGGTCGGCAACATTGGCGATGGAAAGGCAGACCTCTTCCAGCTACGCCTGACCCTGCCGACCGACCGGCTGGGCATCCCCAACGGTCGCTTGCAGACGCGCGGCAGCTGGTCCTCGACCTCCGTGCTCGATCCGGTGACGGGCGAGGAACGCCGGTTCCAGGGCAATCAGGCCTTCGGCTGCGGCATCTCCTTCAACCAGGATCTTGCCGGCGGACGTTGGTCGTACGGCTTCAATCACGGCTGCAATGTCGACAAGGGCCGGGCCTTCCGCGTCCGCGAGATTTGCGCCTTCCATGCAGAGCCCGAAGTCAGCGCCTTCGTGCAGTGGAAGCCCGAGCGCGACCTGACGGTCAAGGTCGACCTTGGCAACGCCAGCGACCGGGCCCAGGGCTATGACCGCGCGATATACACGGGTCCCCGCGACACTGCCCCCCTGGCGTTCCGCGAGGTGCGCCGCACACGGATGAGTCCGTGGCTGTTTGTCCAGATAAGAAAGACCTTCTGAAGAAGGCGTCCCCACACCCCCAAAACTGACGGCGCGCCGACCCTCACGCGCCAAAAAGGGCGGAACCTTCCGGTTCCGCCCTTCCTGTATTCAACCCTTGGCCGGATCAGGCTGCGGGGTGGTTATCGGCGTCATTGGCCCCGTGGGACCAGCCCTTGATCACGAAGCTGATCAGGATGAAGAACACGCCGATGGCGATGCCGCCGAGGCCCAGCTTCTCGAACACCTCAAGCGAAGTGCGGAGCGCCAGACCGGGATCCAGCACCTGACCGCCGACGGTCTCGGTGCCGGCCAGGCCGGCGATCCAGCCGCCCACGAACTGGGCGATGGAGCTGGCCAGGAACCAGACGGCCATCATGAAGCTGACGACCGCCGGCATGGACAGCTTTGTGATCTCCGAGAGACCCACGGGCGACAGGAACAGCTCACCCGTCGTGTGGAGCATGTAGAGCAGGCCCAGCAGGACGATGGGCATCTGGAAGGCCGAGTTGGCCATGCCGGCACCCCACACCACCACCATGAAGCCGAGGCCGACCTGGATCAGGCCGAGACCGAACTTCATGACCGGGTTCGGGTCCATCTTGCGCTTGGCCAGGTACGCCCAGATGGCGGCCATGATCGGCGCGAAGATCAGAATGAAGCCGGCGTTGAACGACTGGGTCTGGGCGGCCGTAATGGTCGCGTCGATCCAGAAGCCGGTGGGCGTGGCGATGCCCGCGGCCTCGAGTTGCGCCGGCGTGCCCACGGTGATGCCGAACAGCTGGAAGGCCGTCGGCGTCAGGCTGAGGTCGACGTTGCGGTCGGCGAACAGGTTCAGCGAAGTGCCGGCCTGTTCGAACAGGGTGAAGAAGACCACCGAGCCGAAGATCAGAACCACCGCCAGCATCATCCGCTCACGCTGCGCCTTGGTCTGGCAGACCTTGATGATGACGTAGAGGATGAACAGGAGCGAGGCTGCGGTCGCGGCGGCCAGCACGCTGCCGACGAGGGCGTTGCGCTGGACCAGGAACCAGATCAGGCCGACGCCCAGGGTGCCGAGCAGATAGATCGACCATTCGCGGTTCAGCGGGCCGATCATCGGACGCTTCAGCGCCTCGGGGTTCGGCGGCTCGCCCTTGCCCTCGAGCAGGGGCTTGCCGAGCATGAAGACCACCCAGCCAAGGGCCATGCCGATGCCGGCCAGGCCGAAGCCTGCCCACCAACCAACGGTCTGTCCCAGATAGCCGCACAGCACCGCGGCCCAGAAGGCGCCGAGGTTGATTCCGTAGTAATAGAGGGTGAAGCCGGAATCCCGCCGCGGGTCGCCCTGCGGGTAGAGCTGTCCGACGATCGTCGAGATGTTCGGCTTCAGGAAGCCGACCCCCATGATGATCAGCGACACGGCCAGATAGAAGACGTTCACGCCCATCAGGTCGCGGGTCTGGGCCATCTCATAGGACCCCTCCGCCAGGGTGGCGGGCAGGGGTGAACCGGCCGGCATGCCGGCGACGGCGATACCGCCGCCCTCGGCCGGACCGAAGGCGTATTTCTCGCCGTTGATGACGATGTTGACGTCGCGCGTGGCGCCGCGTCCTTCGGCGGAAATCTCATAGGTCTGACCGCCATAGGTCAGGGTCTCGGTCGCCGGACGGCCCTCGAAGGCCATCAGGCCATGGCCGGCCACGAGCAGCAGGGCGCCGAAGGCGATGGCCTTGCGGGTGCCGATGAACCGGTCCGCCAGAATGCCGCCAACCAGCGGCAGCAGATAGACCAGCGAGGTATAGGAACCGTAGGTCGATCCTGCCGTGGCATCGTCGAACAGGAAATGCTGAGTCAGGAAGAAGATCAGGATGCCGCGCATGCCGTAGTAGGAGAAGCGCTCCCACATTTCGGCGAAGAACAGGATGATCAGTCCGCGCGGATGGTTCTTCAGAATCTGCATCAGCACGGGGATGCCCGTGAGAAGCGTGATGATCAGGCCGGCTATGATGACGATGTTCATGCCTGGTCTCCCTGGCTGCGTCGGGTCTCGAACCCGCCGGACGCTACAAGCGCCCCCCCAATGTCCGTTCTACTCAACGGCTCACTCCCATATTGCTGCGCCCCACCTGACGCGCGAGGCCGCATAAGCAGCACGGGCCGCATGACCGGACAAGTGTTAAGGGTAAAATGGC
>VFBG01000080.1 GCA_006515835.1 bacterium
CAGGCGGCAACCTCGGCGGCCCAGGCGGCGCGATCGCGCTCGTAGCGAAGCCGGGCGGCCTCCGCCGCGGCGGCGTCGGCTTCCCACTGGGCGCGCTGGGTCTCCAGCCGGGCAGTCTCGGCGCGCCAGCGGGCGTCCTCGGCCTGCCAGGCGGCAGTGCCTTCGATCTCGCGGCGTTCGGCGGCGTTGTTGCGGGCGGCGATTTCGGCATTGAGGCGGATAGTCTCGGCGACCTCGTCCGGGTCCTCCTGTGCCTCGGGCGCGGCGCTGTAGCTTTCGCCGCGCAGTCGCAGCCATTCCTCGGAGCCCGGCGCGGGGTTCGACGCCGGTGCCGCGGGCGGGGTGGTCTGTTCCGGTGTCATCCTCTGGACGGGGGCCTGCGGCCGGGTCGTCTGGGCGACGACCGGCGCAGCCGCCAACAGCAGGGCGGCAATGGCGGCGTGGGTGAAGCGGGTCATGCGGGACCTCCAGGGCGGAAAGGCGTCAAGCGAAGCTGGGCGGTTTCACCCGGCGGTGCCAGTGATAACGCTGATCGGGCGATTTGGTCTCGTCAGTGTGGCAGGCGCAGGGCGAAGGTCGTGCCCGTTGGCCCGGTCTCGACGAGGGTAAGTGCCCCTCCGTGGCTGGCGGCCAGCTCGCGTGAGATGGCCAGTCCCAGTCCGGCACCCTCTGACGCCCGGCCGCTGACGAAGGGTTCGAACAGGCTTTCCGACAGTCGCGGCGGAATTCCGGGGCCGTCGTCAGCAATCTGGATGATGCAGTCGCCCTCGTCGGTCGAGACCGTGACGCGGACCATGCCCTTGCGGCCTGTACGACGGGTCGGGTCGCTTTCGATCGCCTGACGGGCGTTTCGCATCAGATTGACCAGCACGCGGTGCAGCTGGTCGGAATCCGCCTGCAGATTCAGTCGGGCCGGGATGGATTTCTTCAGCCGCACGCCCTCCTCCGTCAGTCCGGCGTCTTCGGCGGCCGCCTCTATGGCAGACGCCAGCTGGATGCGGACCCGCTGAGGCGGCGGCTCCTCGCTCTTGCCGTACTCCAGCACATTGCGCGACAGGGCGGCGGCCCGGCCCAGGGCCCGTTCCAGCCGCGGCAGGACGCGGGCCACTTCAGGGTCGGGCGAATCGGCCAACCGCTCCGACGCCATCTGGGCCGAGGTCAGCATGTTGCGCAGGTCGTGATTGATCTTGGCCACCGCCTCGCCCAGTGCGACCAGACGGGCGCGGGAGCGCAGGGAGACGCGCACTTCCTCCTGCATCCGTGCCAGTTCTCGCTCGACCCGGCCGATCTCGTCATGGCGGTCGCTGGGCGGATCGCCTTCGGCTTCGGGGTCGAGGGCGAAATGCTCGATCGACCGCGTGACCCGCCGCAAGGGCTGCAGCACCAGAAAGGCCAGACCGCCGTACAGCAGCCCGCCCGCCACCAGCGAAATGAACAGCGACGTCAGCAGGCTGTTGAGCAGGAAGGCCCCCAGCTCGACCTTCAGCGGCTCCGCGGGCGCCAGAATCTCGATGAAGTCACCCGAACGGTAGCGCGGCCGGGCCTGGACCCGGATCGACCGGTCCGGGTGGCCGAACAGGGTGCGCCAGGGATCGGCGACCCGCGTCACCGGCCGGCTCTGGCGCAGATCGATCAGATCGGGCGTCCGCGGCAGGTTCGGGGCCTGAAGCAGCAGCCGGCGCACGCCCTGGTCGCCCACCACCACCGCCTGCACCCCGCCGATGGCCAGCAGCTGTTCGGCGGCGTCGTCCTCGACCGCGGAATAGGGCAGGGCCTCAACCCCGACCGACGCCAGTTCCGCCGACTGCAGCCGATCCAGCAGCCAGCGCTCGTGGAAGCTCGCCGCGCTGGGAACGATGATCAGGATCTCGACCACCACCGTGAAGATGAAGGTCAGCAGCAAGAGCCGCCAGGCCAGGGCGTCAGGGGCGTGAATCTTCAGCCGCTCGCGCCAGTCGGCGGGCAGGCCCAGTCCCCTGCGAAGGGCGCCAAGAAGGGGCCTGAACCGGTTCATCCCGGATCTAACGCAAGGCTCGGGCCAAAAGCTGCGCCGTTCATGCCGAAGCCTTGCGGCCGAGCGCGGCCTGCAATCCCTTGAGCGCGAAGGGCAGGACCACCGCCAGCACGAACACGCCCGCCATCGGGGCCCAGAACTGGCCGAACAGCGCCTGGAAGTCCGGGTTTGGGTTGGTCCGGAGCAGTTCGTTCAGCCGCGCGCCGATCCAGCAATAGATGATGTGGGCCGGCAGCAGGCCGATCACCGTGGCGATGGTATAGGGCGTCAGTCGCACCGACATGATGCCCGCCGCCACATTGATCATGTGAAACGGCACGACGACAGCGAGGCGCGAGGCGAGCACGTACCAGAACGTATCCTTGTCGATGGCCTCGCAGACCTTCTGCATCAGGCCCTGGTCTCGTTCGGCCTTCTTCCTCAGGGCCTCGCCCAGCGCCGAGCGCGCGACCGCATAGACGATCAGGGCCCCGATGGTGGCGGCGATCGAGGTCGAGACCCCTCCGACCCAGGGGCCGAACAGATAGCCGGCCGTGATAGTGACGAAAAAGACCCCCGGCACGACGCTGGCGGTCAGGATGGCGAACACCGCCATCAGGATCAGCAGGCACAGGAGGTAGTTGGCTTCCTTGAAGGCATGGAACTCCGCCCCGTGATCGCGGATGGTGTCCAGCGACAGATAGCGGTTCCAGCCCATGGCGAAGATCAGCGCGATGACGCCGGCCAGCAATATCAGGGGCAGAAAGCGTTTGATCCGGTCCATTGTCTCTCCGCAGACGGGCCGTCGGCGTTGACACCGTGGGCCCTGCCGCTTATACGCCCGCCCTTCCCGCGACGGACGCTTTCCGCCGCCTTTTTGTTTTCAGTCCCAGGAGCCGAACGTGAAGCGGACCTATCAGCCGTCGCGACTCGTGCGCAAGCGCCGTCACGGCTTCCGTTCGCGGATGGCCACGAAGAACGGACAGAAGATTGTTGCGCGGCGTCGCGCCAAGGGCCGCAAGCGCCTGACGGCCTGAGTCTTCCATTCCTCCCCTTCAGGGGAGGGGGACCATGCGAAGCATGGTGGAGGGGCGTCGGCCACGAGAACCGATGGAGCGGATAAACCCCTCCACCGCTTCGCGGTCCCCCTCCCCCAAGGGGGAGGAACAGATGAGCGACCCTTTCAAAATCGAACGCATGACTTCGCGGCCCCAGTTCCTGGCGGCCGCGAAGGGCGTTTCAGAGGCCCGCGGCGCGGTGGTCGTCCAGCGGCTGGACCGTCAGGACGACATCTCCACGGTACGACTGGGCTTCACGGCCACGCGAAAGGTCGGCAATGCCGTGATCCGAAACCGCGCCAAGCGCCGCCTGCGAGAAGCAGCCCGTGCTGCCGCGCCCCTGTTGGCAGTGCCCGGCAGCGACTATGTGTTCGTCGCCCGCATGGGCACGGCGGACCGTCCCTGGGACCGTTTGCTTGACGATGTGAAATCGGCGCTTACAAGGCTCGCGACCCCGCGACCGGCGCCCAAGACCGCGCCTTTGACGTCCGCCAACGCCGGCCAGGATTCCTGATCTCCATGCCTCCACACGACAACAGCCGAAACACGATCCTCTTCGTCGTGATCGCCGGTATCATGCTGCTGGCCTACAGCTTCTTCGTGATGGAGCCGCAGGCCAAGGCGCGGAAGGCCGCCCAGCAAGCCGCGGCCGAGCAGACCGTCGCCGGTCCGGCTGCCGGGATGCCAGGGGCGTCCCCCGTGTGGCTCGCGGCGGCGCCCGCGTCCCGATCCAGACCGGAACGGTGACGGGTTCGCTGTCGCTGCGCGGCGCGCGGATCGATGACCTGTTCCTGACGGGCTATCAGGAAACCAACGAAGCCGGCTCGCCGCCGGTCGAGCTGTTCCGCCCCGAGGGCATGCGCCACGCCTATCAGGCCCAGTTCGGCTGGAACGGCCCCAACGTCCCCGGCGGCGTCCCCGGACCGCAGACCCCGTGGCGCCTGACGGAAGGCGCGTCCCTGACGCCGACCACGCCCGTCACCCTGACCTGGGACAACGGCGCGGGCCTGCGCTTCACGCGCCGCATCGCCGTCGACGCCCAGTACCTGTTCACCGTCACCGACACCGTCGCCAACTTCAGCGCCCAGCCGATCACCATCGCGCCATGGGGCCGGATCGAGCGCCAGGGTGTTCCGGACGACCTGGGCCGCCAGCAGGTCCTGCACGAAGGGGGCATTGGCACCTTCGGGTCGGACGGAAAATACGCGACCCAGCAGCTGAAATACCAGGCCTGGGCCAAGAAGCCGGTGCAGGAGCACACCTCGACCGGCGGCTGGATGGGCATCACCGACAAGTATTGGCTCGCCGCCCTGATTCCGCAGCAGGACGAGCAGATCGAGGCCGCCTTCCGCGTCACCGACACCGCCCATGCCGATGTCCACTCGGCCACCATGCTGGGCGAGGCCCACACCATCGCGCCCGGTCGCCAGATCACAGAGACCCAGCGCCTCTTCGCCGGTGCCAAGCGCAACGAAATCCTGGCCGGCTACGAGAAGAGCCTCGACCTGCCGCGCTTCGTCTACGCCATCGACTGGGGCTTCCTGTTCTTCCTGACCCGCCCGATCTTCTGGCTGATCGAGCTCTACTACGGCTGGTTCGGAAACTTCGGCCTCGCCATCCTGGGCCTGACCCTGACCGTCCGCCTGTTCATGTTCCCGCTGGCCAACAAGAGCTACGAGAGCATGTCCAAGATGCGGACCCTTCAGCCCAAGATGGAGGAGCTGAAGAAGAAACACCCCGACGATCCGGCGAAACAGCAGCAGGAGCTGATGGCGCTGTATCAGAAGGAGAAGATCAATCCGCTGGCGGGCTGTCTGCCCCTGCTGCTGCAGATCCCGGTCTTCTATGCCGTCTACAAGATGCTGTTCGTGACCATCGAGATGCGGCACGAGCCCTTCTTCGGATGGATCCGCGACCTGTCGGCGGCCGACCCCTCGACCATCTGGAACCTGTTCGGCCTGATTCCGTGGGACCCGTCGTCGACGCCCCTGATCGGGACCTATCTGGCCGGCACCTTCGCCCTAAGCATCCTGGCCATCTTCTATGGCCTGACCATGTGGCTGCAGATGGCGATGAGCCCGCCGGCACCGGATCCGATGCAGCGCAAGATCTTCGCCTTCATGCCGATCGTCTTCACCTTCATCATGGCCACCTTCCCGGCGGGCCTGCTGATCTACTGGGCCTGGTCGAACATCCTGACGATCATCCAGCAGTATGTGATCATGCATCGCCTGAAGGCCGAGAACCCGATCGACACCTTCATCGCCCGCATCAAGCAGGCGAAGGCCTGAGTTGGACGAGTTCACCCCCGAGGAGCTGGAGCAGGGACGTATCCTGTTCGCGCGCCCCGCGACCTTCGTCATGGGCTGCGCCAAGATCGAGCAGCTGCCCGATCCTGACCTGCCCGAGGTCGCCTTCGCGGGCCGCTCGAATGTCGGCAAGTCCAGCCTGATCAACGGCCTGGTCGGCATGCACAAACTGGCCCGGGCCTCGAATGAGCCCGGACGGACGCGCGAGGTCAATTTCTTCGACCTCGATGGCCGGATGCGGCTGGTCGACCTGCCCGGCTATGGCTGGGCCAAGGCCTCGAAATCGACAGTGAAGAAATTCCAGGACCTGGGCCGCGACTATCTGCGCGGGCGGGTGACGCTGAAGCGGGTCTATCTGCTGATCGACGCCCGCCACGGCCTCAAGAAGGTCGATGACGAGGCGCTGGACGCCCTCGACCTCGCCGCCGTCAGTTACCAGATCATCCTGACCAAGGCCGACAAGCTCAAGAAGGGCGAGGCCGAAAAGGTCCAGGAAGCGACCCTGAAGGGCGTCTCCAAACGCGGTGCCGCCTATCCGGCGGTGATCGTCACCTCGGCCGAAAAGGGCGACGGCATGCCCGAACTCCGCGCCGAGATCATGCGCACCACGGGCGTGACGCTTTAAGAAATTCCGCTCATCCCCGCGAAAGCGGGGACCCAGTTCTGTCCAGCTTGACGCCTGCGTTTCAGGACGTTCTGTCTGTACCTCACGGGTGCGGTTCATCACCCAAAGCACTGGGTCCCCGCGTTCGCGGGGATGAGCGGAGATTTGGAATGCAGACCCGCCACATCCAGACCGACGGCCTGAACCAGCAGATCCTCGAGGCCGGCTCCGGCCCGCTCGTCCTGCTGATTCACGGCTTCCCCGAACTCGGCATCAGCTGGCGGGCGCAGGTCGAAGCGCTCGCCGCCGCCGGCTTCCACGCCGTCGCCCCCGACATGCGCGGCTACGGCGGGACCGACAAACCGGAAGACCGCGAAGCCTATTCCATCCTGCATCTGGTCGGCGACATGGTCGATCTGGTCCGGGCTCTCGGCGAAAGCTCCTGCGTCGTCGTCGGCCACGACTGGGGCGCGCCGGTGGCCTGGCACTGCGCCCTGACCCGACCCGATGTGTTCCGCGCTGTCTTCGGCCTGTCGGTGCCGCTCGCGCCGCGCCGGCCCAGGGGCCCGCCGACCGCGGCCATGGCGGCGATTTCGAAGCGCCTCGGCATGGGCGACCTCTACATCAACCGCTTCCAAGCCGATGACGCCCATACGGTCTTCGACGTCGACCCGGCGACGGCCCTGCGCAAGGCCTTCTACTGCTATGACGGTGCCACACCCGACGCCCGCCAGTCGACCGGCTTCATCCCCGAGGGCGAGACCTTCATTTCCACCGTTCCCGAGGACGCCACCCTGCCGCCATGGATGAGCGAGGCCCATTTCGCCGAATACGTCGACGCCTTCGTCGCCGGCGGCTTCAAGGGCCCGTTGGACTGGTACCGAAACCTCGACCGCAACTGGTCGCTGACCGCCCATCTGCAGGACGCCCGCATCACCGTTCCCGCCGCCTTCGTGGTCGGCGATCGCGATCCGGTGCGGCACTATTCGGGCCAGCACGAGGCGGGGCTGAAGGACCGGGCACCGGACCTGCGGATGCAGGTGGTCGTTCCCGGCGCCGGTCACTGGATCCAGCAGGAACGGGCCGACGAGGTGAACCGTCTGCTGCTCGAGTTTCTGCGCAACGTCTCGGTCTAGCGCGCCGCCGCCTGCCGCTCCGCCTGGTCGACTGCCTCCGCCAAACCGGCCGCCAGCCGCTGTCCACGCCGCCTCGGCCCGTCGTTCGAGCGGAAGCCGATCAGCACGTCCGGATCGATTCCTGACACCTCATTGCTCTCGTCGGCCCGATAGCGGGCGCAGTCGGGCATGCGCAGGGTCGCTCTGCTATGGCGCAGGACCACGTCCATGCCGCCCCGCGTGAAACCGCACCCGGCCCCCAGCGTCGGCGCGCCGACGATAATCGCGGCGGCATTGTCTTGCAGCAGCGCCGCCAACTCTTCGGCCGCAGAAGCGGTTCCGGAATCGACGAGCACCACCAACGGTCCGCTCCAGACCCCCGGTTCGAACACATAGGCCAGCGGTTCGAAGACGTCCGCGGCCCAGGGTTTGCCGACAATGGCCGGGTCGAGCGACGCTTCGGGACCGGTCATGTAGATGTCGCCGCGCCCCAGCCACGCACAGTCGGGCGCCCGTCCTTCGAACAGGGGCGCGGGATCGCAGGGCTGTTCCGCCTGCGCCCGAGCCGCGGCATAGGTGGCGGCGTGGCGCTCAAGCCGCGCGCGGTCTTCCGGCGGCTGGCCGACCGCCGCCTCGCGCAGGCTGGTTTCCCGCTCGGCCAGGGCCTCGACCCAGTGCGGATGACGCACGAAACCAATCGGCGCCGAGCGCAGCCGGACCGGGGTCAGGGTCCGCGCCAGCGCCTCGATCCATTCGGACCCCCCGCCGTTGCCGGCCAGATCGACCAGCAAGGTCGAGGCTCCGGCCGCCCTGAGCGCCCGCAGGCTGTCCGAGAAGTCCGCGGTCGCCCGGTCGGTGGCCATGGTCCAAAGGCGGTTCGAGCAGGCCTCGTCGCACGGCTCGCCGGCGGGCCTCAGCGCGGCAAGGGCCGCCGCGCAGGCCGCCGGATGGATCTGTGGCGAGACCTGCGAGATGCGGATCACACCGACCGTCCGGCCATCCACCTCGACGAGGCCGGCCGGAAACCCCTTTGAGCCCTCAAGCGGGCGATAGCCGGGCAGGCGGTTCGCGGTGGCCCTGACGTCGGGACCCGGCTCGCTGAAGCCGAGAGCCTCGCACGGGGAGGGCGTCACCGCTTCGGACGGGGACGCTTCGGGGGCAGCCGCCCCGGCCCGCGGCCAGACAATGCGGAAGTGTCCGTCACCCACGCTGCGCTCCAGCCGCTCGAACGCCGAGCGGGCCTCCGCCTCGCTTCGGGCGCTCTCCAGCTTTTGGCGCGCGGTCGTGAAGAGCGAGTCCGGCGGGACCTCCCGCTCGATCGCGAGCCATTCCAGATTGGCGTAGTGCGAGGCCATTTCCTGCCGCACCTGTTCCAGGTCGGCGGTCCATCCCGCCGGGTCGAATGCGGCCCCTTGGGCGGATGGTGTGGAGGTCTGGGCGAAGGCGGCGGGGGCGGCGGCGAGCGCGACCCCGAGTACAAGGGCGATCAGGCGCATGGGGACTCCAACTGTCCCCTCGCCATAGCTCGAACGGCCGCGCTTCACTATGTAATTGCAAGGTAATTTCTCGCCGTGTCAGCCGGTGACAGGCTTCTGGCTAGCGCGCACCCTTCAGCCGACGTTCTTCGTCGTCGGCTCGCGCGATCCGGTCCGCCACCATGCGGGCCAGAATGATCCGGGACTGAAGGACCGGACCCCAGACCTGCGCGTTTCTCAACTCCCAACGGGACACGGGCTTCAGCAAGAGAGGCGCTCCGCGGTCAACGACGGGCTGGCGAACTTTCTGAACAGCCTCGACTGAGGCCGCGGATGGATGCGGACCGTGCTCTGGCAGCCCAATTTCCTGGCCTCGCGGCAGAACCGTTTGGCCAGACGCACAGCCTGTCCCCGCGTGGGCAGGCGGGCCTTGCAGCCGCGTACCTGGACCAGCCAGTGGTCGCCCTCGGGCAGGACTTCATACAGACGCGGAGCGAGAGAGTGTTCCATGCCCCGGACTCTGCGCCCGGCACGCATAAGGTCGCGATATCGATCCGGCCGGTCACTGTAAGGCCGGCATAAGGCCGGGCCTCAGAGGTCCTTTACGGCGTCTGCGGTGATTTCCAGGCTGCGGATGCGGTCGCCGAGGTCGAACACCATGCCGGTGACCATGACCTCGTCGACCTCCGTCTGCCCGATGAACGCCGCAAGCTTCGCGCGCACTGTCTCGCGCCCGCCGATTGCCGCATAGGTCAGCCGGCTCTGCACCGCCGCCAGCTGCCGCGCGTCCAGCACAGCGGTGATGTCGTCCACCGGCGGTTTCAGCCGCCCCGGCTTGCCCGTGACCACCGCGGCGAAGGCCTGCTGCATCGAGGTCGAAAGCCGCTGCGCCGCCTCGTCAGTCTCAGCGGCGAAGACATTGACCACGGCCATGGCGTACGGTGCCTTGAGCGCCGCCGACGGCCGGAAGCCGGCCCGATAGGTCTGCAGCGCCTGCATCAGCAGTTCGGGCGCGAAATGGCTCGCAAAGGCGAAGGGCAGGCCCAGATGGGCGGCCAGTTCGGCGCTGAACAGGCTCGACCCCAGCAGCCAGAGCGGAACCTTCGATCCCGCCCCCGGCCAGGCTGTGACCCTCTGACCCTCGACCGGATCGCCGAGGAAGGCCTGCAGCTCCATAACATCCTGCGGGAAGCGGTCAGCACCCTCGAAATAGCGGCGGAGGGCGCGGGCCGTCTCACCGTCTGTTCCCGGCGCCCGGCCGAGCCCCAGATCAATGCGGCCGGGGTAAAGGGCTTCGAGCGTCCCGAACTGTTCGGCGATGACCAGCGGCGCATGGTTGGGCAGCATCACCCCGCCGGAGCCTACTCGGATCCGCTCCGTCGCGCCGGCGACCTGTCCGATGACCACAGAGGTCGCCGCGCTGGCGATGCCGGGCATGTTGTGGTGTTCCGCCAGCCAGAACCGCTTGTACCCCAGCCGGTCGGCGGCCCGGGCGAAGGCGGTGGTTTCCAGCAAGGCACCCCGCACATCGCCACCCTCGACGACGGGGGACAGGTCGAGAACGGAGAAAGCAGTCATGTCCCGCTAGATCGGGTTCATGCGTTGCGATTCAAGACCTTCGAAGCCCCGCATCAGACCGGGTGGGTCGGTTCCGGCTTGGCCGTCGGAGCCGGTTCCGGGGTCGAAGGCACGTCGGGCAAGGGGATGAATTCCACGTCGTCCTCGACCGGCAGGGGCATCCGTCCGGCCTTCCAGTCAGCCTTGGCCGCATCGATCTTCGCCTGGGACGACGAGACGAAATTCCACCCCCTCGTGGAAGGTCCGGTCACCCACCTCGATCTCGCCCTTGGCGACGTAAAGCGCCCGCTCCGAATAGCCGCCGGCGCCCTTGCCCGGAGGCGGCGCCGTGCGCACGCCCTCGGCCAGTTCCCAGTGGACATAGAACAGCGGCGATGCCGTCTTCACCCGGGCCGAGGCGCCATAGGCCTCGCCCGCCACCAGCCGCGCGAACAGGCCGGCGTTCTCATAGGACGGCAGATCGGGCCCGGCGTAGTGATGGAAGTTCGGGTCGCAGTCCTCGCTCTCGCCGGGCAGGGCGATCCAGGCCTGCATTCCGTGCATGGGTCCGCCTTCGGCCCGCTTGGTCGGGGTGGTCCGCTCCGAATGGACGATGCCTTTGCCGGCCGTCATCCAGTTGACCTCGCCCGGCCGCACGGCCTGGATCGCGCCGGTATTGTCCCGGTGCATGATCTCGCCCTCGAACAGATAGGTCAGGGTCGACAGGCCGATATGCGGGTGCGGGCGGACATTGATCGCCTCGGACCCCGGCGCGAACTCGGCGGGCCCCATCTGGTCCAGGAAGATGAAGGGGCCGACCATGCGGCGGGCATGGAACGGCAGAATCCGTCCGACGTCGAAACCGCCCAGATCCTTTCGGCGGGCGTCGATCACCATTTCGATCATGTCAGGCTCCGTTCAGTCCAGCGGCAGCCTCGCGATCACCGCCGGCGCCGGCGCTGCCGTCGTCTGCGCCCCGTCACCGCCGAAATCGCTCCACTGCGAACGGGAAACGAACACCAGTTCGCGATTCCGGACCAGCCCTGTCGTAGGCTCATCGATCATCGGCAGGTTGGCGGCCATGACCTCGACCGATTCGATACGGGTCCAGCGGTCGTCCAGTTCGAACTTCAGAACCCGCTGCGGCGCCACGCCGTTCTGGAAGCCGTAGATGTAGCGGCCGTCCGTGGTCAGGCCGTCAACGCCGATCAGACAGTCGATCGCGGGCTGCGGCAGACGCGTCGCCACCCCGGTCGCCCGATCCACGCGCCACAGACCCGAGGAATAGTCCGCGACGATCAGGGCCGTCCCATCCGGCGTGACCACCATACCCTGCGGCGAGCCCAGGGTTCCGGCCGGAAGCAGCACCTCCAGCACCGACGCACCCGGCCTGAGCACCAGCAGTTCGCCGGTCACCGAATCGGCGACATGGACCGTCCCGTCCGGGGCGCGGACGATATCGCCCAGCCCGCGTTCCACTGCGCCCGACGGCGCGGCGAGGCGGCCGAGCAGGACGCCGGTCTTCAGGTCGATCTTCAGCAGTTCCGGAGGCGGCAGCACGGCGTCCGCGCCCAGTCCGTAAACGGCCGGGGGCAGGGGCGAAGTTGCGGCCCACAGAAGGCCCGCCTCGGCGTCGATCGCCATGCCCAGCACGCCGCCGATCTCCGGCTCCGCGCCAAGGCTCAGAAAATCCATGACGGTCCCGTCGTCGGCCAGGGCCACGATCGTCCGCCCCCGCACCTGCGACACCAGCCAACGCCCGCGCGCCTCGTCCCGGATCAGGCTTTCAACGATCAGCGAACCGTCGATCCGGGCGACCTCGGTCAGTCGGTCCGCCCCAACGGGCGCGCGGTTGGCCGCGATGACAGCGGCCAGGGCGTCGAAGTCCGGATGGCCGGTCAGGGCCGACAGCGCCCGGTCCCCGGTCAGGTTCATCACCAGACCCGCCCCGGCATAGCGATTCAGCTGGGTCATGGCCTCCTCGGGAAGGCCGGCTCCGACCGCCAGCCGCGCCCGCATCAGCATCAGCCCGGGATGGTTGGGAATGCGCGTGTCGGCCTCGGCCAGCAGACGGGCGGCACCGGCCAGGTCATTCGCATTGGCGGCAGCGACGCCCTCGGCGCGCAGACGACGGAAGGCGGCGACGTCTGATTCGACGGCCGTCTGGGCCCATGCCGACGCGGCCGTGAGCAGAAGGCCGGACACGGCAATGGCTGACATCATACGCAAGGCGATCCTCCCCAGGGTCGCCGCGACTATCCGTCGGCGCGTGAGGGCCGCCAACTCAAGGATTGGTAATGTGCCTCAGCTGACGTGCGGCGTGACGATCCCCAGCGGCAGGGCGGTCACATTCTTCACCCCGCGCGTGACGATATGGCTCTCGCAGTCCGAGACAATGCCGAGGCTCAGCAGCTTGTGGCGCAGGAACTGGTCGAAGGCGTGCATGTCAGACGTGATGATCCGCAGCACATAGTCCTCGCGGCCGGTGATGGTGGCGCACTGCACCACCTCGGGCCAGGCCGAAACGGCCGCCTCGAAGATGTCGAGGTTTTCGGTCGAGGGCAGGCTCAGCTTGACGATCGCATAGACCTCGAAATCCAGGCCCAGCTTGGTGGCATCCAGCAGCGTCACCCGCTTGCGGATGAAGCCTGTATCCTCCAGTCTCTTGATGCGGCGCCAGCATGGCGAGGCCGACAAACCGACCCGGTCCGCCACCTCGGCCACCGACAATCCGGCGTCCTGTTGCAGGATGTCCAGAATTCGGGCGTCGACGGGATCCAGATCGTCAGCCAAGGCGTTTCTCCTGATCGAGTTATGACGCAATAAAATACCTCCGATCGGCACAGTGCAAGGTCAAATTCAGGCGAGCCTTGCCTGAGGTGTCGTGCTAAATCGCAGTCAGGAAACGCGCTCGGATCAACCGGACAGCAGGACGGAATGAAGAAGAACAGCCAGCCCCTGTCGCTGCGTGTGCCGGAACCTTCGGGCCGGCCCGGCGACCCGACCGACTTCAGCCATCTGAAGCTGGACCCCGCCGGCGTGGTGGAGCGCCCCGAAGTCTCGACCAAGCCCTTTGACATGCGCGACCACGCCTTCCGGCTGGTCCGGGTGCTGGACGACGACGGCAAGGCTGTCGGTCCGTGGAATCCGAAACTCGACCCCGAGACGCTGCGTCGTGGCCTGAAGGCCATGATCCTCACCCGCGCTTTCGACGACCGGATGCATCGCGCCCACCGTCAGGGCAAGACCAGCTTCTACATGAAATGCACGGGCGAAGAGGCCATCGCCGTCGCCCAGGGCATGATCCTGTCCCGCGAGGACATGGGCTTCCCCACCTATCGCCAGCAGGGCCTTCTGATCGCGCGCGGCTATCCGCTCGCGACCATGATGAACCAGATCTATTCCAACGCCGAGGATCCGATCAAAGGCCGCCAGCTGCCGATCATGTATTCGGCCAAGGACTACGGCTTCTTCACCATCAGCGGCAACCTGGGCACCCAGGTGCCCCAGGCCGTCGGCTGGGCCATGGCCAGCGCCTACAAGGGCGACGACAAGATCGCCATTACCTGGATCGGCGACGGCGCCACCGCCGAGGGCGACTTCCACAATGCCCTGACCTTCGCCTCGGTCTATCGCGCCCCGGTGATCCTCAACATCGTCAACAACCAGTGGGCCATCAGCTCCTTCCAGGGCATCGCCGGCGGGCTTGAGACAACCTTCGCCTCCAAGGCCATCGGCTATGGCCTTCCGGCCTTGCGCGTCGACGGCAACGACTTCCTCGCCGTCTGGGCCGCGACCCAATGGGCCGAGGAGCGCGCCCGCTCCAACCAGGGCGCGACGGTGATCGAGCTGTTCACCTACCGCGGCGCCCCGCACTCCACTTCTGACGACCCGCTGCGCTACCGCCCGGCCGACGAGGCCGAGAAATGGCCGCTCGGCGACCCGGTCATGCGCCTGAAGCAGCATCTGATCGCGCTCGGCGAATGGTCCGACGATCAGCAGACGGCGGCCGAGGCCGAAGCCGTCGAACAGGTCCGCGCCGCCGGCAAGGAGTCCGAGGCCATCGGCACGCTCGGCCAGTCGCGCCCGAGCGTGAAGACCATGTTCGAGGAAGTCTACGCCACCGAGGACTGGCGCATCACCGAACAGCGTCGTGAGGTGGGAGTCTGACCATGACCACTGCACCGATGAACATGATTCAGGCCCTGAACTCGGCCCTCGATATCAAGATGGGCGAGGATCCGAATGTCCTCAGCTTCGGCGAGGACGCGGGCTATTTCGGCGGCGTCTTCCGCGTCACCGACCACCTGCAGAAGAAGCACGGCCTGACCCGCAGCTTCGATGCCCCGATCAGCGAATGCGGCATCGTCGCCGCCGCCATCGGCATGGGCGCCTACGGCCTGCGCCCCGTCGTCGAGATCCAGTTCGCCGACTACATCTACCCCGCCTACGACCAGATCGTCTCCGAAGCCGCCAAGCTGCGCTACCGCTCAGGCGGCCAGTTCACCAGCCCCATCACCGTGCGTTCGCCCTACGGCGGCGGCATCTTCGGCGGCCAGACCCACAGCCAGTCGCCCGAAAGCCTGTTCACCCACATCGCCGGCCTCAAGGTCGTCATCCCGTCCAACCCCTATGACGCCAAGGGCCTGCTGACCGCGGCCATCGAGGACGATGATCCGGTCATCTTCTTCGAGCCCAAACGCCTCTACAATGGCCCCTTCGACGGCTGGCACCAGAAGCCGGTCAGTCCCTGGAAGGCCCAGGAGCTGGCCCAGGTCCCGACCGGCAAATATGTCGAGCCGATCGGCAAGGCCCGCATCATGCGCGAGGGTGCCGACGTCACCATCCTCTGTTACGGCACCATGGTCTGGGTCAGCCTCGCGGGTGCGGAACACGCCGGCGTCGACGCCGAGGTCATCGACCTGCGCACCCTCGTGCCGCTGGACATCGAGACCATCGAGGCCAGCGTCAAAAAGACGGGCCGCTGCGTCATCGTCCACGAAGCGCCCAAGACCTCAGGCTTCGGCGGCGAGCTTTCGGCCCTGGTGCAGGAGCGCTGCTTCTATCATCTGGAGGCGCCGATCGCGCGGGTGACCGGCTGGGACACCCCCTATCCGCACGCCTTCGAGTGGGAATATTTCCCGGGACCCGAACGGGTCGCAACGGCCCTGAAAGCCGTCATGACGGGAGGGCGCTGAGATGGGTCGCTACGTCTTCAAACTGCCCGACGTGGGCGAAGGCACCGCCGAGGCCGAGCTGGTCGGATGGCACGTCAAGGTCGGCGACATGGTGGCCGAGGACCAGATCCTGGCCGACATCATGACCGACAAGGCGACGGTCGAACTGACTTCGCCCGTGGCCGGTCGGGTCACCGCCGCCCATGGCGAGCCGGGTCAGCAGCTGGCGGTGGGTTCGCCCCTGGTCGAGTTCGAGGTCGAGGGGGCGGGCAATGCCAGTGCGGCGCTCTCAGCTCCCTTCC
>VFBG01000081.1 GCA_006515835.1 bacterium
GGGGCGGACTCTAGCTATTCCTGGAGGAGTTTAAGGGGGTCACGTCAGTGTACCATCGGATTCTTAGAGCGTTTGGGCGAGGAACTAACGCGACCCGTCCTGCCATCGGGCGCTGCCATAGATTATGTGCCGAGCCAGTACCTGTGCGAATTCATCAAGAAATGTGGCTATGACGGGGTGCTTTACAGCAGCTCGGTCAGCGAGGGCATCAATCTTGCGCTCTTCGATCCTGACAAGGCAACGGCGCAAGCAGTTCGACAGGTGCTCGTCTCGCAAGTCGTGGTGACTGTTGAGGATGCGTGAGCGCCTATCGTCACGGGACCGACCTGCTGGGGTCGCTCCTTACAGGGCCCCGTCAGCCAGTCCGGCCTTGCTGGCGTGAAGGAAGGGGTGGTGCGGGTGGCCGGGGTCGAACCGGCACTCCTTTCGGAACTGGATTTTGAATCCAGCGCGTCTACCAATTCCACCACACCCGCACAGGCGTGTAAGCGCGCTCTGCTCCTATCGCGCACCTAGGTCCGTTTCAACCGTCTACCGACCAATAGTGATCGGAGCAGTTGGGCCTAGGCGGGTCGGGCAAAAATCCGCCAGATGCGGCAGGCTGACGCAGGGAAGCGAAACCGCTTTTTGAGTCCGGCGCGTCTACCAGTTCCACCACGCCCGCACAGGCCGGTTGCTCGCTTCGGCAGGCGCGCTTGGTAGCGTGGGGGGTCTGATCAGGTCAATCGGCTTTGGTCGGAGCCGCCGCCGCCGCGGCGCGACGGGCGGCCCGTTCCTCGCGTTCGCGGCGGGCCGAGTCGCGCTGCCGCGCCAGGTCCTCGGGCGTCTGGTAGCCGCTTACGACATAGTTGGTCTTGTAGAGCACACGGGTCAGCGGCACCGGCGCGCCGGGCTGGTCCACATTCTGCAGCCGCGCCCGCCGTGCCGCGTCCAGGGTCGCCTGCCCGAAGCGGCCGTCGCGCGGATGTTCGAATTCGATGGCGCAATCCCGCAGCGTGCCGTCCGGATTGGTCACGCAGGTCGCGACGGCGAAGCCGCAGGCATAGTTGGTGTTGGGAAACCGTGGCGTCGGCCGGGCCGCCCAGGTCAGATTGTGGGGCACGCCCCCTTCCTCGAGGGCATCCAATTCTGCGTCGCGCGGATCGATCAGCGGCCGGTTGCAGGTCGTCAGGGTCTGGTCGATCGAGGCCGATGAGGCGGGCAAGGCAAGATCGTACATCAGGTTGCGGCCGTCAGGGGCACCCTCGGGGACGAAGATGCGCAACCGTCCGCCCTCGCGCAGTTCCCGCGCGAACGGTGCCGGGAGCTCGCTGACCGCCACCGTGTCGTCAATCCCGACGATCCAGTGTGAAGCCTCGAGCTCCCCGTCGCCGAAGGCAGTTCGCAATGTCCGGCTGGTCGCATCTCCCGCAGGCGGAAGGCCGGTGATGACCACCTCGAACCCGCCGTCGATGCAACGCGTGGCCAGCCCCACCCCGTTGTTGAACTGGGTATAGGCGACCATCAGTTTGCGCCGCTGGTCGTTAGCGAAATCCCAATCCGCGGAGGCGTCCTGGGCCAGAGCGGGCAGGGCGACGGCACAGGCGAGCAGGGTGGCGAGGGGGCGGTTCATGGGACGCGATCCGGGGTGACGATTATCGCAACTTTTTGTAGTGAAGCGCGAAGAAGGTCAACCTTGGCGGTTAGTTCTCGGGCATCCGGAATCGCATCGTGAACTGGACGACCTTGCCGACATCGCTGAGATCGCCGGGCGGCAGTGCGACACTCGAATTTCGGGCGGCGACCAGGGCGTTGCGTCCAAAACCAAGTCCCTCCGGGGCTTCGTACAGGATCCGGCATTCATCAAAGGTGCCGCTGGCCGGAACGATGCAGGCCAGCCTGACGGACGCGAGCCCGATATTCCTCATGGCTCCGGCCTCCGGGTATTCAGGCAGGACCTGATTGGCCCAGGTAACGGTTCCGCCTGCCCTTGGCCGCAAATCCCATTCATCGGCCAGTGAGGCACCGCAGGCGGAAAGCACGCGGTCCAAGCGGTTCGATCCGGACGTCCAGATCGCCGCCGCCGCGTAGCTGGCGGGCCAGCCGGTCCGGTTCGGACGCGGAGAGGACGGGCAGTCCCGGCTGGGTCTGCCAGGCATGCCGTTCATCGGAAATTCCGCCAGCCGTCAGCCGGACGGTCCTGACGGCTTCTGTCGACACCGGCGTCCCGGTCAGCAGAAAATCCAGCACGCCAGCCTTGCAACGAAGGGCCAGCACATTGTCGCCGAAGTCGAGGCTGGCCAGCGTCAGCTCCTGGGCGGGATCAACGGCCAGATCCCAGTCCTCGGCCGGGTCCTGGGCGAAGGCGGGCGATGCAGCGGCGAGGCCGAGCAGCAGGGCCCATGCGATCAGGACCGGCCGCGTCATGCGACGTTCGCGACATGGCTGTCGCCGGAGCCTGACTGGATGCGGCGGGCGCGAATGAACATCTCGACGCGTTGCATGACGATCATGCCGACGACGAACAGGAGGAAGGCGTCGGTGATGGCCAGCGCATTGAGCCCCCATTCGGCGGCATGCGGCTCAAGGAAGGCGCCCAGGGCGCGGCGACCCAGCATGACGGCGATGATCAGGATCAGGCCGATGGGCGAGGCCTGCGCCTTCAGCGTGCCATCGGCATGTGCCTCGATGGTGGTCATCTTGCCCCGCCACCAGCCGAAGGCTCCGCCGAGGATCAGGCCGACGGCCAGGATGGCCCAGGCCAGACCGTCAAACGGAACGTGCGGCGTCGACGGATCCATACTGGTCCCCCAGAGCGCGAGGCCCATCAAGGGGACGATGATGGCGGGCATGACCCACATCCACTGCGGCTTCAGGATCCGTGGCTTGCGGTTGCGCAGGAAGATCAGAGGCAAGGCGATCGCCAGCCCGATCAGCGGTCCGAGAACCTGTGGCGACAAATCCGGCATTGAACGTCCCGACGGTGCCCTGCTCGCCCCCCTCGGGCCACACAGGTTTCCGAAGCTTAATCCCTCCCGCGCATCCGTAAAGCGGCACCGCGGCCTCTGGTCCGGGAAACCGAAGGATGCGCGCGATGAGACGTTGGCTGACGATCGCCCTGAGCGGTCTGGTGCTGTCCTGTCAGGGACCGGCGGCGGTGATGGCGCGGGAGGCGGTCGCGCCCGGCACGTCCAGATCAGGAGGGTCCGAACCCGGCAGGCCGGGCGACGACAGCCGGGTCAATCAGGAAGGATAAATCGGTATAGCCAAACAGAGTGTGCGCCTTCGAGCGGCTCAACCACACTGCCGCGCCGGGCCGCCACCAGGCCGGCGTATCCGAAACCCTGACCCAGCGGCTGCTCGAACGTGACGATACAGTCCGCGAAGTCGCCGTCCGCCTTATGGATGCAGCTCATCGCGACGAGCCCGCCCGGGATATCGTTCATGAGGGCCCGTTCGGGATACTCGGGCATGGGATATCGGGCCCAGCGTGGCACCCGGCCCACAAGCGCCATGGCTGCCTGACGGACTTCCGGCGTGGGAAAGTCTCGCGCGGATTGAAGGGGCTCGTCACACCCCTCCAGCACCTGGTCGAGGGCGGTCCGGTCGGCGGGCAGGTCGGCCGCTATCGAGGCACCCGCGGGCTCGTCCGGGCCGACGGACGCCCTCCTGAACTCTATGTCAAACCGGCCGGTGGCGCGCATCAGGCGCACGGTCCTCGCCGGGGACAGGGCGGAGTACTGGCCGGCGTCCGCTCCGCCGAGCCATTCGCCGAGAAACAGTCGGTCAGGCGCCTCGCCCGGCCTGATCGCATTGAGGTGGTTTTCCATTCCGGTCAGACCGTGAATGTCGAGGTAGACCTGCTGGAATTTGCGCTCGAATCCATCCGGATTGGTCCGCGTCAGGGAAACGCAGCGAGCGATCAGCCGTTGGCCAGTCTGCAGTGTGGTCTCGGCTACAATCTCAGACCCCGGATGAGTCAGGGTCCATGCGTGGGGCGGTTCCGGCGTAGCCGACTGGCTCGCGAGCGCCAGCAACCAGAGCGGTATGCCGAGGTTCAAACCGCCGCCACCACCTGCTCGATGGCGCCGAAGATCGAGTGGTGGTGGTCGTCCAGCATCTCGATGCGAACGGTGTCGCCGGCCTTGAGGAAGGGCGTCTCGGCCTTGCCGCGCAGGATGGTCTCGACCGTGCGGACCTCGGCGATGCAGGAATAGCCGAGGCCGCCTTCGCTGACCGGCTTGCCCGGGCCGCCGTCGGCGTCGCGGTTCGAGACGGTTCCCGAGCCGATGATGGTGCCGGCGCAGAGGCTTCGGGTCTTGGCCAGGTGGGCGATCAGGGTGCCGAAGTCGAAGGTCATATCGGTCCCGGCGTCGGCCTTGCCGAAATCGGCGCCGTTCAGCTGGACGTTCAGTTCGCCCTTCAGCTTGCCGTCGACCCAGCGGTCGCCCAGCGCGCGCGGGGTGACGAAGACCGGCGACAGGGCCGAGGCGGGCTTGGACTGGACGAAGCCAAAGCCCTTGGCGAGCTCGGCCGGGATCAGGTTGCGCAGGGAGACGTCGTTGACGAGGCCGACCAGGCGGATGCAGGCCAGCGCCTCTTCGCGGGTCACGCCCTGGGGCACGTCGCCGGTGACGACGACCACCTCGGCCTCGAGGTCGCAGCCCCAGCTTTCGTCGGCCAGCGGGATTGGATCGCGTGGCGACAGGAAGCCGTCAGACCCGCCCTGGTACATCAGGGGATCGGTCCAGAAGCTGTCGGGCATTTCGGCGCCGCGCGCCTGACGCACGAGGGCGACGTGGTTCACATAGGCCGAGCCGTCGGCCCACTGATAGGCGCGGGGCAGGGGCGCGGCGGCCTCGCGCTCGTGGAACCGGCCGCGCGGAACGCCGCCGTGTTCGAGGCTTTCCGCCAGGGCGCGGAGGTCGGGCTCCAGCCGGTCCCAGTCGTCCAGCGCCGCCTGCAGGGTCGGGGCGATCAGGAAGGCGTCGGTGAACCAGGCGAGGTCGCTGGAGACGATAACGAGGCGACCATCACGGCCGTGCTTGAGCGAGGCGAGTTTCATGGCTCAAGGCTTAAGCGGTTTCTCCGGGGGACGAAACCGGGTTTTCAGTGTCCGCCGTGAGAGACCTAGCCGTGGCCGGACGATTTCTGCGCCGGGCCGGGATTGGAAAGCTCGGCATGGGCCGCGCGCAGTTCGCCGACCCGGGTGCCCTCGTGGCGCCAGTGTTCGTTGAAGGCGGCGACGGCCAGACGCAGGGCGTCGGTCTGTTCGCGATAGCTCATGTCGCGCATCTCCGGCTTGTCGTCATGGGCCGGCGCGTGATGGTCGGCCGGGGGCTGGGCGGCCGCATGGGCCGTCGCCCCGGCATTGACGTTGACGATGGTGACCGCGGGGGCGGCATGGACCTCATGGGAGGCGTGGGCGTCATGAGCGGGGGCGTGAGCGCCGTGGTCCCCACCATGTCCTGCGCCATGGCCGCCGCCGTGGCCATGGCCCCCACCATGGCCGTGGGCGTCCGCCTGGGCCTCACCCTTGACGGCCTTTTTGAGACTTCCGATCTGCCTGGACATGCCATTGACCAGCCCCAGGGTCTTGCCGAGTCGACTGTCGATGACCTTCAACAGGTTTTCGGCCTTCCCCTTCAGGGCATTATCGTCAGCGCCCATGGCGGATCGGGCAGCGTCATGGACGGCCTTCCAGATGGAGTGGGCCGCGTCGGCGCGGTGGCTACGGGAGCGCGCACCGAAGAAATAGCCGGCAAACAGGGCCGCGGCGATCAACAGCAGGATCGCGCCCCAGAAGAACGGGTCGGCGCCGATCATGATCGTCGGGTCCAGAGGCGCGTTGGCCGGGTCGGCGTTGGCGAAGTCTGCGCCGTAGGACATGCTGCTCCCCTGTTCGAAGTCCGTGTTCGGGGCGCATCTTGCCCCGACGGCCCCGCTTGGCAACGACAAAGGTTAACGGCGCGATCGATTCCCGTCAGGGGTGATTTTTGCGGCGTTCAGCGCGGCGGGGTGATCAGGGCCCGGGCCTCGGCCCCCATTCGGGCACCGATGTCGCGGACCTCGATCTCGACGGCGACGGCGCCCTCGGGCTCATGGGCCCACAGATAGCGCCGCTCGACCTCGACCTCGCGGCCCGAGGGGGCAACGCCGACGAAGGTGTCGCCCCAGGGTGTGATCTTGATCAGTTCCGGCCAGATCAGGCTGCAGGCCTGGTCCAGCTCCTCGATGGCCATGGCCGAGAGTTCGTCGTCCGTCACAGCCACCGGCGCACCTTCTGGCGATAGGCGTCATAGTCGGCGCCGAATTTGGCGGCGAGATAGCGCTCCTCGCGCTGGATCACGAACTGGTCGATGACCGCCAGACAGGGCAGCAGCAGGAACAGGGCCAGGGCGCTGTCCATGGCGATGGCCAGGCCGGCGTAGGTGATGGCGAAGCCGACGTAGATCGGGTTGCGGCTGAAGCGGTAGGGGCCCTCATCGATCAGGACCGTCGACGGCTTCCACGGCTCGACCGCCGTACCGCGACGCCGGAACAGGCCCGCCGCCATGCCGTCCAGCAGCAGGCCGCCGATGATCAGGCTCAGGGCGAGGCCGCGACGGACCTCTATCTCCAGCCCGAAGCCTGCCGCCAGCCAGCTGTATCCGGCCTCGACCGCCTCCGGCCGGGCGCCGAGTTGCGCCAGACCCCAGCCGACGAACAGGAAGCCGAGATAGATCAGCGGCGGCGGGGCGATGACGCCGGGAATATCGGTCTTGCTCATCAGATCGTCTGTCCCTGCGGCGCGGTGAAGTCAGAGACGGCGGCGTTGCCGGTGTTGATGACCTCCGACGGTTCGAAGATCAGCACCTCGGCTTCATCATCGGCGGCGGTGCGGTGTTCGACGCCGCGCGGCACGACGATGAACTGGCCGGGGTTGAGGGTCTCGACGCGGTCGCGGAACTCGACCCGGAACCGGCCCTTCCAGACCAGGAACATCTCGTCTGCCTCGGCATGGCTGTGCCAGGGAAACACGCCCTGCACCTTGACCAGCCGCACGTCCTGACCGTTCAGCCGGGCGGCCACGCGCGGACGCCAATGCTCGGAGAAGGCGGCGAACTTGTCGGTCAGGTCGATGACAGCGCCGGTGGTCACGGGCGGAGGTCCTCGTCGCCGTAAATGGCGACCCCTGCTGTAGCCTCACTGGAGATCGATCCCCGGTACATGCCCGAGGTGGTCATGGCGAAGCTCGGCCGGCCATGGACGTCCATGACGATAACGCCGCCGGAACCGCCCAGCGAAAGTGCGTCGTCCACCTCGGCCCGGGCCGCGGCCTGGGTCGTCGATCCGCCGGCGATGCGGGCGCAGATGTCGCGGGCGACGCTGGCCCGAATGTAGAACTCGCCGTCGCCGGTGGCCGACACGGCGCAGCCGTCGCGGTTCGACGCATAGGTGCCCGCGCCAATCACCGGCACGTCCCCAACCCGGCCCCAGCGTTTGGCCGTCATCCCGCCGGTCGAGGTCCCCGCCGCCAGCCGTCCTTCACTGTCCAGCGCCACGGCGCCGACCGTGCCGAATTTGCGCTCGTTCAGGGGCGGGGCGGGCAGGGTGTTTTCCGCCATAGGCCCCGGCGCACCCGCGGGCCGTTCCGGGATCGGCAGGTTCTGCGCCCGCAGGGCCGACTCCAACCCCCGCCAGCGGCGCTCGGTGAAGAAGAAGGCCGGGTCGACCTGTTCCAGCCCGACCGAGGCGGCAAAGGTATCCGCGCCCTCGCCGATCAGCATGACGTGCGGCGACCGCTCCATCACGGCGCGGGCGGCGGCGATCGGGTGGCGGGTGGTGGTCAGGCCGGCCACGGCACCGGCGGTCAGGTCCGAGCCGTTCATCACGGCGGCATCCAGTTCGTTGCGCCCGGCGGCGGTGAAGACCGCCCCGCGTCCCGCGTTGAACAGCGGATCGTCCTCCATCAGCTCGATCGCCGCCTGGACCGCGTCCAGCGAGGAGCCGCCGGCAGCCAGCACCGCCGACCCGGCCTCCAGCGCGCGATGAAGGGCGGCGCGATAGGCCGCGTCCTGCTCCGGCGTCAGGCTGGCGCGTTCAATGACGCCGGCACCACCGTGGATGGCGAAGGACCAGCGTGGTGTCTCCTGCGCAACGGCGGGCGAGGCGAACAGGGCGAGGGCCGCTGCGGCGAGGGTCAGGCGGGAGCGGAACATGGTCGGCCTTCCGGAAATCGATGCGTCAGCGTCGGGCAAGCGGGGGCTCAACTCAAGGCCTGACCGCAGCAGGGGCAGCCGGCGACCTCCACCCCGAACAGGGCGCGGATGCGATCGGGGGCGAGGGCCTCGGCGGGGGCGGCGATTTCCATCCAGTCCGGACCGATGGCCAGCACCCGGTCGGCGCGTGCGGCGAAAGGCAGGTGGTGGGTCGAGGCGATGACCACGCGTCCCTCGGCGGCGAGGGCGCGGATCGCGGCTTCCACGGCCTGGGCGTGGGCGGGGTCGAGCAAGGCGAGCGGCTCGTCCAGCAGACAGACCGGTGCGTCCTGCACGAACAGCCGAGCGATCAGGACCAGCTGCTGCTGGCCGCTGGACAGGCGGTCGAACGGGCGGTCGGCGAGGTGGCCCACCTCCAGCCGGTCGAGCGCGCCGCGGGC
>VFBG01000243.1 GCA_006515835.1 bacterium
CCTGACCGGCAATACCGGCAACAATATCCTGACCGGCGGCGGCGGGGCCGACATCCTGGCGGGCAGTTCCGGCACCGACACGGCCGATTACTCCGGTTCGGCCGAGGGCGTGACGGTCAATCTGGCCCTGGCCACGGCGCAGGTCTCGGCAGGCGATGCGGCCGGCGACATACTGTCCGGCATCGAATACCTTACCGGCAGCGCCCAGGCCGACCGCCTCACCGGCGATGCCAACGCCAACCTGCTGCAAGGCGGCGACGGGAACGATACCCTGGACGGCGGCGCGGGCAATGACACCCTGCGCGGTGGCGCCGGTCCAGATATCCTGACCGGTGGCGCCGGCACCGACAGCATCACCTATTCCGATTCCTCGGCAGGCGTGACGGTCAACCTGTCGCTGACCACGGCGCAGAGCGGCGGCGATGCGGCGGGCGACCTGCTGTCGGGCATCGAATATGCAACCGGCAGCGCCTTCAACGACTCCCTGACCGGCGACGCCAACGCCAACCTGCTGGATGGCGGCGCGGGCGACGATCTGCTGGACGGCGGCGCCGGAAACGACCAGTTGGTGGGCGGCGCCGGGGCCGATACCCTGATCGGCGGCGCCGGCACCGACCTTGCCAATTATTCCGCCGCCACCACCTCGGTGACGGTGAATCTGACCTCGGGCGCGGGCGCGGGCGGCATCGCCCAGGGCGACGTGCTGTCCGGCATCGAGAACCTGACCGGCGGCACGGCCGCGGACATCCTGACCGGCGATTCGGGCATCAACATCATCGATGGCGGTGCCGGCAACGACACCCTGGCGGGCGCGGCGGGCAACGACACCCTGACTGGCGGAACCGGAAACGATGCCCTGGACGGCGGCGCCGGCAACGATCTCATGACCGGCGGGACCGGGGCGGATACCCTGGCCGGCGGTGACGGAATCGACACCGCCTCTTATTCCGGAGTCGCTGCCGCCGTGACCGTCAACCTCGACACCGGCACCGGCATTGGCGGCGACGCGGCGGGCGACGTGCTGTCGGGCATCGAGAACATCATTGGCGGCAATGCCGCCGATATCCTGACCGGCAACGGGGACGCCAACACCCTGGACGGCGGCGCCGGCAACGACACCCTGAGCGGTGGAAGCGGCGACGACCTGCTGCGCGGCGGAGCCGGGGCCGACCTGATGACCGGCGGTGACGGCAACGACACCGCCAGTTGGTCCAGTTCGACCGCGGCAATCAGCGCCAGCCTCGCCACCGGCACCGGCACGGCGGGCGACGCCACCGGCGACGTGCTGTCGGGCATCGAGAATCTGACCGGCGGCGGCGGGGCCGACATCCTGACCGGCGATTCGGGCGCCAACATCCTGTCCGGCGCCGCCGGCAACGACACCCTGAGCGGCGGCGATGGCGACGACGTGCTGGCAGGCGGCGCCGGGGCCGACAGGCTGACCGGCGGCAACGGGCTTGATCTGGCCGATTATTCCGCCTCGACGGCGGCGGTGACGGTCAACCTCGCCACCGGCACCGGCACGGCGGGCGATGCCAGCGGGCCGGCGGCGCGGCCGCCGACATCCTGACCGGCGATTCGGGCGTCAACCGCATCGACGGCGGTGCCGGCAACGACACCCTGGCGGGTGGGGCCGGAGCCGATATCCTGGTCGGCGGCGCGGGCACCGACACCGCCAGCTATGCCGCCTCCACCGCCGCCCTGACGGCGGACCTCGCCAGCGGCACCGTGTCGGGCGGCGACGCCACCGGCGACGTGCTGTCGGGCATCGAAAGCATCATCGGCACCGCGTTGAACGACCGGATGGCCGGCGATGCCGCCGCCAACCGTCTGGACGGCGGCGCGGGCAATGACAGCCTGTCGGGCGGAGCCGGAGCGGATTCGCTGATCGGCGGCACCGGCACCGACACCGTCGGCTACGAGACATCCACGGCGGGCGTGACGGTGAACCTGTCGCTGGCCACGGCGCAGGTTTCGGCCGGCGATGCCACCGGCGACGTGCTGTCGGGCATCGAGAATCTGGTGGGCAGCGCCCTCGCCGACACCCTGACCGGCACCACCGGCGTCAATGTCCTGACCGGCGGCGATGGCGACGACGTGCTGCGCGGACTGGCGGGCGCCGATACCCTGATCGGCGGCGACGGGCT